>CAIJXG010000001.1 GCA_903824505.1 uncultured Pseudomonadota bacterium
CGGTCAAAAGCCCCATGCCCGCCAAGGAATCACACTTTCCAAACCTTGTGAATCCCAAAAATCACATGCACCTTCAATATCTCCAAGTGTGTGACATTTTTGACTCACCCAAAAAACGTTACTTTTAGAATTGCTGAACTCTTGCCTTTTCTATTTCGCTTCGGGGCGATAGAGTCTGAGGATCGTTCCTTACGGGGGCGTTCTCGCCTCTTCTATCTTCCAATAAAATGAGGGCTGAATCATAGGGGATAAGCCTCACAGATTCGCCTGCGGAGCCGAAAGTCATGTCCACCCGTTTTCCGTCGTTGCCGCTGATCGCAACCCTCTTCGCGGCGTCCCTCGGCTACTTTGTGGATGGCTATGATATCGTTATCTTTTCTGTCGAGCGCGTGACAAGTCTGAAAGCTTTAGGCCTTTCGGGGGAAGAGGTTACAAAGGTTGGCGCATGGCTCATCAACTGCCAGATGGCAGGGTTGCTGCTGGGCGGCATTTTATGCGGCATATGGAGCGATAAACGCGGACGGTTGGAGGCTTTGCTGGGGTCGATTCTGCTTTATTCTACGGCAACCTTTGCCAATGCCTATGTGTCCTCGGTTGACCAATATGCCCTGTGTCGCTTCTTCGGCGGCCTAGGTTTGGCGGGAGAGATTGGCACAGCGATCACGCTGGTCAGTGAAATCATGAGCAAGGAAAAGCGCGGCTATGGCACGATGATCGTGACTTTTATGGGGCTATCCGGCGTGGCCGTCGCCGGGTTGATGGGGGATCGGTTAGATTGGCAAGGGGCTTATAAATTAGGCGGAGTTATGGGGTTTGCCCTTCTGATCCTGCGGGGCATGATGGCCGACTCCGATCTTTTTAAAAAGACTCGCGGTCAAGAAGGGCTGCGTTATGGGGATCTGCGCTTACTTTTTGGAAACCGAAACCGCTTCAAACGCTTTGCGGCCTGCGTCTTTGCAGGAGCGGCCTATCAAACGCTGAATGTCCTGTTTGGAATTTTTGCGCCCGAAGTCAGTCAGGCCATGACTTTTCTTGAGCCTGCCAAGGTAGGCCCCGCTATGCTTTATGGCGGTTTTGCGGTTGCGCTCGGCGGGCTGAGCGCAGGCTATCTCAGTCAAAAAACAGGCACGCGAAAAAAGGTTCTTGCATCTGGCATAAGCCTCGCCGGACTTGCGGGGCTTGCTTTCGTGAATAGCGGGATCACCACAGCATCCCTTTATTATATCGGAGTCGGCGTGATGGGATTCTTTTCGGGATATTGGTCTGTCTATTTGCTGACCACAGCCGAGCAGTTCGGAACGAATTTGCGGGGTACGGCAGCGACTTCTATCCCTAACTTCTCCCGCGCCTTTGTCATTATTCACACGTCGTTGTTTATGGGATTGAAGGGGATCGTTGGTGTTATTCCTGCTGTTGAGATTGTTCTTGTTCTGTTTACACTTGTGGCGCTTGCGGGAGTGTTTTTCCTGCGCGAAACAGCCAATGTTGATCTTCGTTTTGTCGAAACCGATCCTATCTGAGTGCGCTTTCCCATGAAATTCACTGACCTGTTTATCCGCCGTCCGGTTCTGGCGATTGTCATCAGTTTGATGATCTTGGTCATCGGGCTGAAGGCGCTCGGCGCGTTGCCCATTTTGCAGTTTCCGCGCACGGAAAACGCCGTGGTGACGGTGACGACGATCCAATATGGCGCGGACTCGGATACTGTTTCCGGCTTTATCACAACGCCGCTTGAAAACGCGATCGCGCAGGCGAACGGCATTGATTACATGACCTCAACCAGCCAAAACGGGGTCAGCACGATTATGGTGTATCTGCGCCTGAATTACGAGTCTGATAAAGCATTGACGGAAATCAGTGCGAAGATTTCGTCGGTGCGGAATCAACTGCCGCCCGCCACGCAGCAGCCTGTTTTATCGATTCAGATCGGTCAGACGATCGATGCGATGTATATCGGTTTTAACAGCGATGTATTGGGGCCGAACAACATCACGGATTATTTGCTGCGCGTCGTGCAACCCAAACTTCAGGCCGTGCCGGGCGTGCAAACCGCCGAGATTCTGGGCGCGCAGAATTTCGCGTTGCGGGCGTGGCTGGATCCGCAAAAACTCGCCGCCTATGGGCTGACCGCCACCGATATCAGCGCGGCTTTGGCGGCGAATAACGTCGTCTCCGGCCTTGGTAATACCAAGGGGCAGATGGTTCAGATTAATCTGAACGCCTCGACCGATCTCCATACGCTTGATGAGTTTCGCGCCCTGATCGTGAAGCAAAAAGACGGCGCGTTGGTGCGGCTGCAAGATGTCGCCAATGTGACTTTGGGATCGGACGATTACGAAACCCATGTCGGGTTTGATGGGAAAAAGGCCGTCTATATCGGGATTCAGGTCGCGCCATCCGCCAATTTATTGGATGTCGTCACGGGGATTCGCAAAATCTTCCCTGAGATTCAGAATCAGTTGCCGGAAGGGCTGAACGGACGAATCGTCTATGATTCCACGCGTTTCGTGAACAGCGCGATTCATGAAGTCGAACACACGCTGATCGAAGCCATGGTCATTGTGGGGATGGTTGTGTTCCTGTTTCTTGGCTCGCCGCGAGCCGTCGCCGTGCCCCTTGTCGCTATTCCGCTGTCCCTTATCGGCGCGTTTATCTTCATGGTCGCCCTGCATTTCTCGGTCAATCTGCTGACGCTGTTGGCTCTTGTGCTGGCGATAGGGTTGGTTGTGGATGACGCGATCATCGTTGTCGAAAATGTGAATCGTCATATTGAACAGGGGACACAACCGATGGAAGCCGCACGTCTCGCGGCGCGCGAGCTGGCCGGGCCTATCATCGCTATGACGGTCGTTCTGATCGCGGTCTATGTGCCCATTGGGTTCCAAACAGGTCTGACGGGCGCGCTTTTTACCGAATTCGCCTTTACGCTGGTCGGCGCGGTGACGGTTTCCGCGATTGTCGCGCTGACGCTTTCCCCCATGATGTGCGGAAAATTTTTCAAGTCCCATCAGGTCAGCGCGATCGGCTGGGAACAGAAATTGATGACAAAATTGGATGAAATTTTTGATCGCATCAAGCAAAGCTATGCGCGGGGCTTACGGTCTTCTTTAAACTTTATTCCGGTGACGGTTGTCTTTTCGCTTTTGATCCTCGGCAGTCTTTATTTTCTCTACACGACGGCGCGAGCCGAACTTGCGCCGCAAGAGGATCAAGGCGTTGTCATCGGGGCGCTGATTCCTGCGCCCAATGCAACGCTTGAGCAACGCTTGATGTATGGGGGCAAGGTTTTCGAGACTTTTGCGGGCTATCCCGAAGACGATCATGTGTTTCAGCTTGATGTCCCCGGGCAGTCCATCGCGGGGCTGGTGCTGAAGCCGTGGGATGAACGAGCGCGGACCTCGAACGAGCTTCAACCTGTCGTGCAGCAAGATCTGAATAAAATCGCGGGTATTCGCGCGGCTGTGTTTCAGCCGCCGCCTCTGCCGGGCAGCCGAGGCCTTCCGGTTCAATTCGTGATTTCTTCGCCTCAGCCTTTCAGCCAGATTAACGAAGTCGGGCAGAATTTTATGAAAGACGTGCGTAAAAGCCACGCCTTGATCTTCATGGATACGGATTTGAAAGAGGATATGCCCCAAGCCACGGTGCAAATCGACCGCGAAAAAGCGGCGCAGCTCGGTTTGACTATGACGGATATCGGCAATGCGCTGTCTTCCCTGTTGGGGGGCGGCTATGTCAATTATTTCGCGCTGGGGGGGCGGTCATATAAAGTCATTCCGCAGGTGCAGCAAGCCTCACGCCTGATGGTCGAACAGCTTCAAAATTACTATCTTCATACAGGAAGCGGGGCGACGGTGCCGTTATCCACCGTTGCGCATATCGTCACGCACACTGTGCCCGAATCCAACAATCACTTTCAACAAGCGAATGCGGCAACCATCTCTGGAGTCATGTTCCCGGGCGTGACCATCGGTTCGGCACTGGCAACTTTACGCGATATTGCCAAACGCGATCTGCCGCAGGGTTATAGCGTGGATTATGCGGGGCAATCGCGCCAGTTTATGCAGGAATCCGGAGGCTTTGCCGCGACCTTTCTTTTTGCGCTGGTGATTATTTTCCTGACCCTCGCCGCGCAGTTCGAGAGCTTCCGCGATCCGTTCATCATCTTGATCTCGGTTCCGATGTCCATCGCCGGAGCGCTTTTCTTTATAGGGATCGACAGCATCGACATCCACGCGCTTCAGGCCATGCCGAAACCCCTTGCCTATTTCTTGCAGACTCTGGGGCTGGGCGGCGTCGGGAAAGCCAGCATCAATATCTATACGCAGGTCGGGCTGGTGACTTTGATGGGGCTGATCAGCAAGCACGGGATCCTGATCACCGAATTCGCCAATAATTTGCAGAAAGATGGCATCAGCAAGCGCGAGGCCATTATCGAAGCTGCCGCCGTCCGGCTGCGTCCGATTTTGATGACAACAGCCGCCATGGTTCTGGGCGTCGTGCCGCTTGTCACCGCCACGGGCGCAGGCGCCTTGTCCCGCTTCAATATGGGGCTTGTGATTGCCACGGGGCTAGCGGTCGGGACTCTCTTCACGCTTTTTGTGGTGCCGGCCATGTATATGCTGATCGGCGCGAACAAAGGGCAACAGACCGTTACGGCGCGGGCGGCAGAGTCTTCAGATAAGCAATGATATCCGCGCGATCCTGCGCGGCATCGACATGCTTGACCATGCGGGTGCCGGAAACCAGAGCCGCTGGCCCCGCGAGCCATTTGTCCAGAGTTGCCTCGTCCCACGTTAGGCCAGAGGCCTTCAGCGCAGGAGAGTAAGAAAATCCGGCATAGGTTGCGGCCTTACGCCCCACAATGCCCCCTAAAGCAGGGCCAATCAGATTCTTATCGGGCTTATGGCACGTCTTGCATTGCCCCGCCCCTTCGAAAACATTCTGTCCCTTTGTGGCATCTCCCCCTGCTGCCCAAGCGGGCGTTGTCGCGAGTAAAAGAGCGCATAGAATCAGATAGCGTTTCATGGACGGCATTCCTTTCAGAAAAGGGAGGTTTCTGAGAGGGTTAAACCACACCTTCGCAAAAAACTCAAAAACCACCCGCCAATTATCGACCGAAATACGCACCAATTCCCTTGCCTTTTCTGTTCTCCTTTGTACTGTGCGGCTCTCGCCCCAACCTTGAAAGAAAGATATATCCATGAAACCGACACAGACCCAAGCATGGCAGAAACTTTTGGCGCACAAAGCGTCCGGTGTGCCCCGCGTCCGGCGCGAGGATGTTGCGCGGCTGGACACTTTTTCGGTTACGCTTGATGGGTTGCGCCTGATCACCGCATTCCAAAATATTTCGGAAGAAACGGTCGGGTTGCTCTTGGATCTGGCGCGGGAACAAGGCGTCGAATCGGCGCGTGCGCAGATGTTCAGCGGCGCAAAGATCAATACGACCGAAAAGCGGGCCGTGTTGCATACCGCTCTGCGGCAACAAAGCGATACGCCCGTTTGCATTGATGGGGAAAATGTCATTCCTGAAATTCGTGCCACCCAAAAACGCATTTCTTCTTTTGTAGATGCCGTACGGAGCGGTCAATGGACGGGCGCGACAGGCAAGCGCATCCGCCACATCGTGAATATTGGCATTGGCGGTTCAGATCTCGGCCCCCGTCTGGTCGCGGAAGCTCTAAACGGTTATGGGGATCGGCTTCAGGCGCATTTCGTTGCCAATGTCGATGCGTATGAGCTGCAGAATCTGCTGAAAACTCTGGATCCGGCCGAGACCTTGTTTGTCATCGTGTCCAAGACCTTTACGACTCAGGAAACGCTTTTGAACGCGAAGCTAGCGCGGCAATGGGCCGTTGCCGCTTTGGGCGAGCCTTGTGTTGCGAAGCATTTCGTCGCGGTTTCCGTGAATCATGCCGCTGTTGAATCCTTTGGTATCAGCGCTGAGAATATGTTTCCCATGTGGGATTGGGTGGGGGGGCGCTATAGTGTTTGGTCTGCCGTTGGCCTCAGCGTCGCTCTTTTGATTGGCAACGCCCATTTTTCAGCTTTTCTGAAGGGCGCGGCTGCGATGGACGCGCATTTCTGCGCAGCACCCCTTGCCAAGAACATGCCTGTTTTGTTCGCGCTGATGGGGATTTGGAACCGAAACTTTTTAGGATCTTCGTCGCTGGCCATTCTGCCCTATGCGGAACGGTTGCGCGACCTGCCGCGCTTCTTGCAGCAGCTTGAGATGGAAAGTAATGGCAAGTCCGTCACCAAAGATGGGCAGACTCTGGATTACACGACCGCGCCCGTGATTTTTGGCGAATGTGGCAGCGTCGGGCAGCACAGTTTCCATCAATGTCTGCACCAAGGGACGGATCCTGTGCCTGCTGATTTCATCGGAGTCGCATCGGACGATCAGGGACAGCCAACGCCTCATCGCGCTCTTTTGGCGAATATGGCGGCGCAAATCGGCGCGCTGGCTTTCGGCCAGACAAAAGCCGTGACGCCACAGGATATCTATCCCGGATCGCGGCCGTCTAATGTGTTGATGCTGGATCGGCTGGATCCCTATACGCTCGGACAGCTCCTCGCGCTGTATGAGCACAAGACCTTTGTTCAAGGCGTTATCTGGGACATTAATTCCTTTGACCAGCCCGGGGTTGAATTGGGCAAACGCATGGCCAAGGAATTAGAAAGTGCGCCCGCGAGTAACGATCTTATCGGACGCCTTTATACCGACTGTCAGTGTGTGACATCGACGGTGCTTCCAGATTCCGCCGTTGCCTGATACGGGGTGATCAAAGGGGTCAGCGGCGTGGGCGCGTCGGTTGTCTGTGATTGTGCCACAGCAAAGCGGCTGTTGCGCAAAGCATGCTGCGCCTGAAGCGCTTGCGTACCTCCGACGAGCGCAAGAGCAAGCGCTTGAGTTTGTTGCGCCCGCGCCATCAGGGCGGAATCATTGTCGCCCCTTAAGGCCGCTTGACTCCGATCCAGAGGAAGACCCGTTTGACGAGAGGGATCGGTCGTGAACGGGGGCGTGAGCGGAGCTGCAGAAGCCAAAGCAGCAGCTGGATTTGCGGTGGAAGGTGGTGATTCGGGTGAGGACTGTGCAGGAGGGAGGGGGGAACTCTGACCTGTAGATGTAGAGCTTTTTTCTGCACCTTGCGTTGCCGAACTATCCGTCTTATCGGCTCCGCCGATTCCAACCGCCGAAGCTAGCATCGAGGAAGCGGATGGCTCTTTATTCAGCGCCCCTATCGCCTCATCCCCCATAGCAATAAAGGTGCTGAGAACGGCAGAAGCGACACCAAGCACGCCACCATAAAGAGAATCCCCGGCAATCCGCGAAACGGGATTGATCGTCTCGCCCGTCGCCGCACGATAAACAGCGCTGACAACCGGAATATGCTGCAACGGATTGAGCATATCCAAAACATCGCCAAAGCTCATCGTGACGTCGGGCGTAGCCGCAGCTGCGCTCGACTGTCCTGTCACAAGATTTGTCTGCGCTGACGCAACGCTGCCAATTTCGATCATGGGAGGCTATAAGCAAGCGACGTGCCAGAACGCACCGCAAAAGCCTTAAAGTTGAAGAATCAACCCGCGTTGCAGACAGGCCTGAAGCGTCCATTGTGCGTAAGTTACCATAAGCCTGCGCCCGTGCCTGCCAAAGCCAACAAAGCATGAGCACGTCACGGACAACCTTTATGAAGCGACTTTTCTGTTGTCTTCCACCCAGGCGAGACCTTCGCGCGCGTGGAAGAAGCCGTTCACGAATGGGACGCCGCGGGTCAGCGTTTTGAGTTGAAGCATCGCCTCTTCGGGGACGATATTTTTATCTAGAACAGAGCGGTACACGCGGGCGACGCCAACCATGTCCACGTTTTGCGGTGAAAGGCGGAAATGGCTGATGCTCATTTTTTGAAGCTGTGCCAATTCATTCAAAAGGACGACATAGCCGTGAGCCATCGTCTGCGTTCCGTTGATGGTCAGGATGCGCTGTCCGTCGAGCGTATCCACAGGCAACCCATCGGCATTGAGACTGCAAACGAATTGACAGCTGTCCTTGGTCAGCCCATGCGCGCGCGCGTGATAACAGCGCATGGCAACCGCCAGAGGCTGTCGACCAAAGACCATCACTTCTATTTCGACATTTTTCTTTTTGGCAATGACGCCGATTGAATGGGCCGGAGTTTCGACAGGGAGTACGATGCGCGCGGCATTGTTGCGAACAAGAAAATCCCGCGCGCCTTCGTTGAAAACATTAATGAATGGCCCGATGATGTGCGCGCTCTTCTGCAATGCCTGAAGGCAGGCGACATCATTGGCTTCAATTAAGCCACCCGCTGCGGCATGAGACTCGATCGCCCTTCGTTCGCGTTCCGATGTGACAAGCGCCAGTGTCGACACAATGACTTCTTTGCCAGCGGCGCGAAGCCTATCCGCGACCACGGGTAGAAACTCTTCGAAAAAGGACTCACGCTTCGAGCAGACGACTTCGCCGAGATAGACGCAGTCGAATGCTGCCTCGTCGGCGATGCGAAAATAGAAATCGCGGCGTTTTTCCGCAGGCCAATGGAAGAAGAGAGGGCCCAGTGTCAATCGACTAGCGCGTTTCTTCGTGGATCCATCTTTCACAATATTGTTCTTCATCGCCAGCCCTTCTTGTAGGCCCCAAAAGTTTCCTGCCCCCCTTCGGCAATTTGCTTCAAATCGTTGGCGACCGTTGGCGCGATGCCCAGTGCCAATCCATCGAGTGCTTTGCGAAACGCGCTTACAACTTGGGCTACATAGGCGCGGCTGCGTTGGCGGCCTTCGATTTTTAGTGCGGTAACTCCCGCTGCTTTGAGTTGGGGCAGGATGTCTATCGCGTTTAATCCGATGGGCTCCTCAAACAAATAGGAGGAGTGGTCGAGGGCCATATAGCGTCCCTTGCATGGTGTCGGGTAGGCCGCAGGTTCGTCTTTACCGAACTGGTTTAAAGTCACATTGCCGAGACAAGATTTGGTGCAGCCGCCCTCTTTTTTATAGGCAACATGGCTGGCTGGAGCGCAGGCTCCTTCGCTGGTTGGCGAAAGCCCTGTTATGTAGGAGGAGAGAAAACAGCGCCCTTCGGACATCGGGCCGACGCTGCCAAACGCGAACACTTCGGTTTCCATGCCCGTCTCTTGTATCAGTGAGGCAACATCTTCGACGGACAGAACGCGGGGAAGCACCACGCGCTTAACGTCGAAATGGTCGCGGTAAAATTGGACGGAGAGTGCATTCGCGGCAGAGGCCTGAACGGAAAGATGACGCCTGAGCGATGGATGACGGCGCGTGGCGTAGTCGAGCACGCCGAGATCAGCGAGAATGACGGCGTCGGCACCAGCGTTGGCAGCGTTGTCGACCGCCTGATGCCAGGGCTTTTCGTCTCCAGCACGGGGGAAGGTATTAATCGCAACCAGAACCTTACGACCCCGTTCGTGGGCATAGGCGACGCCTTCGGCCATTTCGTCCTGATCGAAATTAAGACCGGGATAATTGCGGGCGTTAGTGCAATCACGAAAGCCGCAGTAAACGGTGTCGGCTCCGGCATCGATCGCAGTGCGCAAGGCCGCCGGCGTTCCTGCGGGGCAAACGAGTTCGAGATAGGAAGAAGTCATGAAGAGATCGCCTCCCGTTGTTTCTGGCGCACTTCAAATTTGGCGAGACGCTTTTTCAGTGTTTTCACTTCGGCACGCAACACATCGTTGGCAGCCTCTGACTTGTGCGTGTTCGCCGGGGCGGGGTGGCGTGTTTCATACATTTCCGCGAGCCGATTTTGGAGTCGTTCGGCCACCCGGGAGACCAGACCAAGGGCCTTGCGGGCGGGAACGGCAAGGGGCCCACACAGGGAGGCCACATCATCCAGTAAATTTATTTCTTCGCGGTCAAGCGTGTTACGCAAGCCCACAATAGCGGATGTGTCGCCCGTTATATCGATATCGCGCGAGAAAAACATCATGTCACCGTCGATGCGCCCCTCCAGCATATCAAGTAGGGATGCCAGTTTCCCTCTGACACAGGCGTCGCAAGGCAGGTCTGAGCCCTGGACCAGTGTCACAGACATCGCACCGCTTCCATAACTTAGCATGAATGAGTGGGGCAGGTCTGTCGGCTCTATGCGCACGACGGCGGCATTCAGGCGAGTAAGGTTCTGAAACAGACGCGGGTGGCTTTGTTGCATACGCCGCACCAATAGATCGATCATTCGCTGCAACAAATGGGTGGGAATGACGGACAGTGCCAGTCGGGATAGCGGAGCGGGGAGGTGATCCATGGGCATGGGAAAACAAAGGATAAATGAATGGCGCATCATTCCTTAATCCAGACAAATGACAAAATCCAGACAAATGACAGCAATTCTAAAAGTAGGGTGATGGAGGGTTTAGCATGAGGTTGTTTGGATTTTAAGGAGGTTATCTGGGATTTTGAAGGTCGTGAGGGTGAGGAGGAAAGTGTCCCAGTCGGGGAAGATGGCAAGGGTGGCGGCGACG
>CAIJXG010000002.1 GCA_903824505.1 uncultured Pseudomonadota bacterium
ACAAATGATGAAATCTTCAGAGTCCAAAAAATATAATACAAAAATTGCAGGTCTTAATACTGCATTATTCATAGAATGGTTTTTTAACGTGCCAATTTTAGGTTCCTTTTGCCTTGCGATTGACTTTCTTATTAATATAAAAAACCATCTACAGGATCTAAGGGCCTTAGAAAATTATGTGGTTAGGGTGTCTGAAGATGCCAAAGCTTACAATAAACAGACTGGAGTGAGCCGATGAATATCTTAACATTAAGCACATATCCTATTGATGTGCCCATGCATGGTGGGCAGCACCGCCTCAGCAATGTTGTGTCTAATTATAAAAAGGGCGGCCATACCGTTCATTCTGTCGGCGTTCTTGGGAGCGATTCCTATCCGCCTGCAAAAGGGTTTGTTTCTTGTCCTCAAGTCGATGCACTCAGCCGACATATTGAGAATCCTTTCTTGATGGAAGACTTTTCTATTGGCGAACTCTTTTCAAAAGAAGATGCCTATTTTAAGGTGCTTGCCCAAAATATCGAAACAGAGCCAGACGTTATACATGTTGAACACCCGTGGCTATTCGGTTTTGCAAAACGCTATGTTGATCTGTGCTCCAAAAAACAAGTAAAAATTCTGTACGGGTCTCCAAATATTGAATATAAACTAAAACATTATAATGTATCTTTATATTTGGGGGAAAAATCCGCAACTAATGCCCGAGAAAAGGTGTTGCGTTGTGAAATGACGGCCATCATGAATGCTGATGCCATTTGCTGCGTTTCGGAACAGGACAGGCTATGGACTCGCAAAAGCACGACGAAGCCTTGTGTTCTTGCTCCAAACGGCGTTGCGGAGCGTGTAACGACCGAGGCAGGCATTAGGGGGGCGAATGCTTTTTCGGGGGGGCGGAAATTTGCGCTTTATTGTGCAAGCGCACATCCACCCAATATGGCAGGATTCTTTGAAATATTTGAAAAAGGGGTTGGCTGTATTGCGCCCAACGAACGCATAGTTGTTGCGGGTGGTGTCGGATCTGCAATTCAGGGAGACAAACGATTTTCAAAGACAGCCCAGTTGAGTAGCGTTTTTGTTTCTGCCGGACTCGTTTCCGAGCCATGCCTTCAGGGATTTTTGGAAACGGCACATGCGATTATATTGCCCATCACGCAAGGGGAGGGGACAAATTTGAAAACCGCAGAGGCGTTGTGGGCTGGAAAGCATATCATAGGAACGACCCCCGCATTTCGAGGGTTTGAGCAATTTATGTCCTCTGAAGGTGTGTGTATTGCCGACGAGCCTTCTCAATTCCTTGCTTATGTAAGACAATCGATGTCGGCCCCCCCCCATGCGCTGTCTTTGCCCGAGCGAGATAGACGAAAAACATTGCTCTGGGACAATACATTGCAACCTTTGCTGGGACTTGTGTCTCAAATGACTGGAGATAAGATATGAGTAAACCTTTGTCCTCAAGCACACCCATGATCTGGATGAATGTTACGACAAGTGCAAATTGGACTCGTCCCCCGGTTGGTATTGTGCGTGTGGAGCAGATGCTGTGCTCCGAATTGGAAAAATTGTTTGGATCACAATTCAAAAAGTGCGTTTGGATGGACGGTTCATTCGTGGAGTGGATTCCGGATCAACCGACGGATAAAAACATTGATGAAAGAATTGATTTTATCCTTCCACGATCAGCCTCTTTCGAGATTGCCAGAAGATTTTTGGCGCGCTTTCTGGCTGCATCAAAAAAAGAGAAGAACTTTTTAAAAGTTGCCTTATCTCCGGATGTCTGTCGCCCTACCCAGCCCCGCGCTGGGGACGTGCTTATTTCAGTCGGCCTAGATTGGGATAATCTATATACTGCGGAGTTTTTTAATCTTTCAAAGAAACATGGTCTTAAAATAATAACGTGCTGTTATGATTTGATTCCTGTTCTTTTTCCACAGTATTGCGTTGGAGATGTTGCCAACCGATTCAAGATGTACTTCAATCAACTCACATGGGGCTCGTCAGCTCTTTTATGTATATCCCAAAAAACACAACAAGATTACATATCATTATGTAAAAAAATGGGGTCCCCAATACTGCCGACATGCATCATTCCTTTAGGTGACTCCATCCCCTCAGACGTTGGGGATGTCTCGCCTGAGATTCAGAAATTATCAGAAGAGCCCTTTATACTTTTTGTATCGACAATTGAGCGTCGAAAAAATCATGAGGTTTTATATCGAGCGTATCATCTTCTTTGCATGGCCGGGCATAAGAAGTTGCTTCCTAAACTTGTTTTTGTTGGAATGGCAGGGTGGGGGGTAAGCGATCTCTTGAAGGACATCGAACTCGACCCACAAACAAGCGACCTCATCGTTCAACTCAATCATCTGAACGATGCCGAACTTAGAACGCTTTATAAAAAATCTCTCTTTTGCGTTTATCCTTCTCTATACGAAGGTTGGGGGCTGCCTGTCGGTGAAGCTCTTGCGCTTGGCAAGGTCGTCTTGGCTTCTGATCAAGGCTCTCTTCCTGAGGTTGGGGGCGATCTCGTTTGTTATTTACCGCCATGGAACCCCCAAGCTTGGGCTGACGCAATTCTAGGATTGGTAACATCACCAGCTGATATAAAGTGTATGGAACAAAAAATTTCAAATGGGTACGCTCCTCGGACATGGGTAGGTACAGCAAAAACTGTGAAATCATTTATTACCAGTGTTTTAGAAAAAGATGGAACAAACCCGAAAAGGACGTTTTATCCCGGATACGATTTTAGTACGCAAAGCGGTTTGTCTGTAGGGCCCTGCCTAAAAACTGTCGGACAAAACGGTTTTTTGATGTTTGGTCCCTACATATCTCTAGCTGCTGTCCCCTATCAAATTCGTATTCACGGTTCTTTTGAAACAGAAAACTCTGCGGGGGCGCATGTTGATGTTGTCCTTGATCAGGGCAATACTATTCTTGCCAACCAGAATATAACCCATGCGACAAAAGAAGGTCTCTTGGCAGAGCTTTCTTTCAAGCTCGACAAACCTTGCTCTGATCTTGAAATTAGAATTGTAGTTAGTGCCGAGACAGATATGTGTGTATCTCTTGTCGAAATTATTCCGTTATAAAGAGTGTTAAGCCTTTCAAAGCATATATACTTGGACACGGCATAAATTGGGATTTTTTAAAAAATCTCTCCGCTGGTCATCCCCGCTTTCGCGGGGATGACCAGCTGGGACACTTGTGTATAAACCTCAATCTATGACGCAGCTAAGCATAACTGGAAAGCGCTCGACTCGCCTTCTTTTTCCTCCCCCTCACGCCGCCTGAACCGCGGCGAGGGCTGCTGCGGCTTTGGCTCCATCGCGGATCGCGACGGCCGTTTCCAAATTGACCGAGACAAGCTGCGAGACGCCTTTTTCCCCCATGGTCACGCCAAAAAGGCGATCCATGCGGGCCATCGTCAGCCGTTGATGGGTAATGACAAGGAAGCGCGTGCCTGTTTCGCGGGCGATGGATTCGACCAGATCGCAGAACCGGCTGATATTGCTTTCATCCAGCGCGGCCTCGGCCTCATCCAACACGCAAATCGGCGACGGATTGGTCTGAAAGACCGCGAAAAGAAGCGCGAGCGCGGTAAGCGTACGCTCACCCCCCGACAGAAGCGTCAGCATTTGCATCTTCTTCCCGGGCGGGCTTGCGAAAATTTCAAGCCCCGCATTCATCGGATCTTCGTTGTCCAGAAGTTCTAGATAGGCTTTGCCGCCATTGAACAAACGCTGAAACAAAACTTGAAACCGTTCATTGACCAAGGAAAATGCGCCTTGCAGCCTTTCACGCGCCTCTTTGTTCAATTGCCCGATTCCCTGACGTAATTTGGCAATCGCGGCGGTGAGATCTTCTTTGTCGCGCGTCAGCGTTTCAATTTGTGTTTGCAGCGTCTCGGCTTCCGATTCCGCCAGTAAATTGACGGGCCCCATCGCCTCGCGTTCGCGTAAATACCGCGCCAGATTTTGCTCCAACGTCCCGATATCCTGCGTTTCGTCTTCTTTCAGCTCGGCGATTTGGGGCAGGGCTTCAGGGGCGCAGTCCAATTTCTCGCGCATCCGGTCGCGCAAAACCGTGAAATGCTCTTGCGCGGCCTGAATAGCCGCTTCTGCACGAACTCGGGTTTCGCGCGCTTCCGTCAGCGCGTTCTCGTCTCGTTTGACCTGCTGTTCAATCTCGGCCAGAGCTGTTTCAGCCGTCACCAGCGCGTCAGAGGCGGCGCGACGTTTCACTTCCGCCTGTGCTAGTTCAGACAGAAGCTCGCTCCGTGCCGTATCCAGAGCGGCCGGACGCGCGCGGAGAGTCTCTAGCCCCGTTGTCAGCTCGGCCATGCGCGTGGTGAGATCTTCGATATGCGTGCCAGCATGAGCCAAACGATCCTGCCATGCCATAAGCTCTGCCGTCACTGTTTGAGCCCGTGTTGCGGCAAGAGTCTGCTCGCGTGCCAAACGGCTGCATTCGCCTTGCTGCGTCGCGTAGTGGCTGCGCTGCTCGGCCAGTGTTGTGCGCGCTTCCTGTATTTTGGCGCGCGCGGCGTCCAGCGCAGGCAGAGTCTGAATCTCCGTATCGATCTCTGTCAATCGCGTGGCCAATTGCGTGATATCCGCATTCATGGGGTCGAGCGTTTCCTCGATTCCCGCCAATTTTGTGGTCAGCGCGGTCGTTTCTTTTTCCTGCCGCGCATAGCTGTTTCGGGCGTCATTTAAAGCGGCAAAGGCCGTTTTCAAGGCTTCACGTTCGTTTTTGTCTTCCTCTTTGCGTTGCGCAAGAAAGTGTTCAGAATCGGCCAGAGTCTTCTGCGCGGATTCAGCTTCCTGTGTGGCGGCTTTAACCTCTTCTTGAAGGGCATTCAGACGGTTGCGTTGTTGCAGACGCAGGGCTGTCGATGTTTTTGCCTCCGGAGTCAGCGTAAACCCGTCCCACCGCCACGCCCAGCCATCGCGGCTGACAAGCGTTTGGCCGGGTTTCAGATCGCGTGTGGCGGCTTCCCCATCTGCCGCGTTTTCCGCCAAACCGATTTGGGATAAACAGCGTGCCAACGCCGCCGGAGCCTGCACAAATTGGCTGAGTGGCACAATGCCCGAGGGCAAAGCGGGTGTTTCACTCAAGGGCGCCATCTCGCGCCAGTATTTCGCGGCCTCCCGATTCAGCGCCGCTGTCAATGCCTCCCCCACCGCAATCGCCAGCGCATTTTCAAGCCCGGGCGTGACGGTAATCAGATCGATCACCTTTTCGCTTTGCTCATCATGTGTCTGCAACAAGGAAGCCAGCGCGTCCTCTTCGGCTTTCAGCTTTGTCAGATCCGTTTGGGCCTTTTGCGCTAAATCACGCGCCTGTGTGTGCAGCCCCTGCGCTTCGTGGTAAAATTCTTCAGCCCTATGAGCGTGAGTCTGACGTTTTGTCAGCTCTGTCTCAGTCGCCTCAACCAAGGCGGACGCCATAGCCAAATCCGGACGTTGCGTTGTCTCAGCAAGCAACGCGGCGCGTTGCGTTTCAAGCTGGTCGCGCCGCAGGACCATCTGATCGGCGCGGGATTTCACCTGATTGCGCTCGGTGCGCAAGGCTTGATGCCGTGCCTCCGAAGTCGCTGTTTCTTGCATCTCGGCCGCGAGCGCGTGATCCAAATGCTCAACTTCTTGAGCCAGAACCGCCAAAGCCTCTTCCGCACGCGGCAATTCTTCCGCGATCCGCGCTTGCGTCAGAGTCAGATGTTCTGATTCCTCGCGTAAACGCACAATCGATGTCTCGCCGTCCGACAGGCGCGCGCGTTCTCGTGCCTCATCGGCTTGGGCCTGAGCCAAACGCGTTTCCATCGCCTTGGTTTCATCCGCCAGACGCTTGGCTTCTCCATCCTGTTGTTCACGAGTTAGAGTCAGTTTTTGCACAAGGGCAGCGGCCACAGCTTCCGCTTGGCGCAAAGGCGGCAGAGTGGCCGCGCTTTCCGTTCGCGCCGTGGTGCCGCGCGTAACCGTTATGATATAGTCACCTACACGGGCATCCGCCGCTTGAAACGCGAATTTGGCATGATCCATCCCGCGTTCTGCCTCTTCCCAGCGCAGATGCAAGACAGCGGCTTCAGCTCTACGAATATGGTCGGCGAGGTTGCGGTAGCGTGAGGCTTGCCTTATCTGATTTTTGAGCCCCCGCAGCTGCGTGTCATAATTTTGCAGCACATCATCGACTCGAGTCAGGTTTTGCTCCGACCCTTTCAGCTTCAGCTCCGCCTCATGCCGCCGCGCATGGAGTCCCGAAGTGCCCGAGGCTTCTTCCAAAATCGCCCGACGATCTTGAGGCTTGGCGCGGATCAGCGCGTCAATCTGCCCTTGACCCACCAGATTGGTCGAATGCGCGCCTGTCGCCTGATCGGCAAACAAAAGCTGCACATCGCGACGACGCAAAGGTTTGCCGTTCAACCGATAGTCAGAGCCGCTTCCGCGCTCGATTTGGCGCGTGACCAACAGCGTATCGTCGTTATTGAATTCAGCCGTTGCGGTGCGATGGGCATTATCCAATTCCAAAGTCACTTCAGCGACATTCCGCGCGGGGCGCGTGGCCGTGCCGCCGAAAATCACATCATCCATTTCGCCGCCGCGCATGCTTTTGGCGGAATTTTCGCCCATGACCCAGCGCAGGGCTTCAACGAGGTTAGACTTGCCGCACCCGTTCGGGCCGACAATACCCGTCATCCCCGTGCCGATATGAAGATCCGTGGAATCGACAAAAGATTTAAAGCCGTGAAGACGGAGGCGAGTGAAATGCATGAGCGGCAATATCCACAAACTGTGAGAAAAGGGATGTTATTTCTTCCCCGCCAGAATCTTGTCAAAGATTCGCGCGAATGTTTCCGCTTTTTCAGCGCCATGAAGGGTTTCGACCCCGTCATTGATCACGAAAGTCGGTGTCGCCTCAACCTGATATTTGCTGGTGGCTGTAGTGCGTTCGGTCAAAATCGCGTTTTGCAAATCTTTATCTTTTACACAGGCTTTAGCTTTCTCCTCGGACAGCCCGCCTAATTTTGCATATTGAATCAAAGTGGCTTCTGGATCCGTTTTGCTAAAGGCCCATTGCATCTGAGTCTGATACAGCGTCTTGATAAAGGGAAAGTATTCGTCGGTGGGCATGCAGCGCGCCACAGCGGCGGCTTTCAGGCTGATCCCATCCAGCGGAAAATCATGCATGATGAATTTCACCTTGCCCGTCTCGACATAGCGTTTTTCAAGCTCCGGCAGGGTTTGAACGTAAAAATCGGCGCAGTGCGAACAGGTCAAAGAGACAAACTCATCAACCCTGACGGGTGCTGACGGACTGCCCAGCACACGATCCGCCATACGCGGGTCTTCAGCCCGCGCGGGGAGGGCAAAACAAAGAGCCAAGAAAAACAAAGACAAGAGCGTGCGCATGCGGGTCACCCAGATTTTCTGTTTACGAATCAGACGCCTATAATTATAGAGAAAAAAAGAGAGCAAGTCCAAGCTCTCCTGTTGTTTAGTCGCAATTCTAAAAGTAAAGAGAGACCAACGCGCCGAAGAGCTGGCGGTGTTCCCTCCCCCCTCCCTCTCTGTCAAAAAGGTTCCTTGCTCATGCGTAAACTCCTTCTGACCTCTTGTCTCGCCCTTTTTCCCTTTGCCGCGCTGGCCGCTGACGTAACGGTCACGCAGTCCCATGCAACCTTTGATCAGGATTCTTTGACGGTCAAGGCGGGAGACGCCGTTGTTTTTAAGAACAGCGATGATGTGACGCATAACATTCAGGCTTTAAGCCCCGATGGAGATGTCGATGACCGCGGCCTTCAAAAACCAGGGCAGGATATCAAAGTTCCCTTTGCCAAGCCCGGCCAATATAAAGTCAAATGCGCCATTCATCCAAAAATGAAGATGGATGTGACGGTAAATTAACCCGAGTTACGGGTTTTAAGAATGTTAACCATTTGTAAATATTTATGGATTCTTGTGAGTCGACCCAACAACAACGTGTGGAGCACGCCATGTTCAGCCGACTCGTCGAGACTTTTTGCGAATTAGATGACTTTTGC
>CAIJXG010000003.1 GCA_903824505.1 uncultured Pseudomonadota bacterium
CACATGTCATCGCGTCGTTTTTTGATCGGTTCGATCTCTTCAAGAGTGTGTTTCATCCCTCGATTCTAAGCCGCCTATTTCTCGCCGTGAATCCTCAAAATGTTTCCACATTGTTCTTTTCTAAAACCTGCGGCAAAATAGATTCACTTATTCCCTCATGCCTCCTAAAGATGCTTCAAAGAAGACTCAAGCTTCCTCAGTCACAGGCTGAAGCAAGATTCTATGCCACTCTCATGGTTTCGTTTTGACTTTCATCAAATGAATTTCGCCTTGAAGATCCCGTGTTTCTGGAGCGCATGGATGATTACGCCAGAAAATTTTATGCATCGTGGGACGCGCCACAATATCTTGCCGATTGGTTTGCAGGAAAGCTGAAGATTCCTAAAGAATCTTGAGGCGCAAGACAGGGGGCGTGGCGACTTAAACGCGATTCTGTGGCCATACGATTGCCATGATCGATAGGCTTCTCATTAACGAATAGATAATATATTGTCTTTATAGTTTATCTTATGCCATGAAAGGATAATGGGTTGTCTATTGAACTTAAAACGCCGCAGGATCTGCAACGGGAGATCGCGACCCGCTTTAAGGCACGTCGCTTAGCCATGAATTTGACCCAGGAGGGGCTGGCGACGCGGTCTGGTGTAAGCTGGAGTTCGCTGAAACGCTTCGAACGCACGGGATTGATTGCGCTGGATTCGCTGCTCAAGATTGCTTTGGTGCTCGATTGCCTAAGTGACTTTGACAAGGTTGGGCGTGAGGGACCGCGCACAATCTCAACCCAATCCCTCGACGAGATTTTGTCCGAAACCAAGACGCGCAAGAAAGGCCATATCAAGTGACCTATACGCCCGTCGAACTTTTGACTGTTTATCTCGACGCGGGGAATCGCCGAAAGGTGGGCCGACTTGCGCTCAAAGACCGCCATATCCTGTTCGAATATGATCCGGCCTTTATCGCCTCGGACATCGAAATCTCGCCTATCAAGCTGCCGTTGAAGCCGGGCGTCTTCACGTGCCCGGACATGATCTTCGACGGTCTTTATGGCGTCTTTAATGACAGCTTGCCCGATGGCTGGGGCCGCTTGCTGCTTGATCGCACGGTCGAAAAACAGGACGTCAACCGTCGCCAACTCACGGCGCTTGATCGGTTGGCCTATGTCGGTTGGCACGGCATGGGCGCACTAAGCTATGAGCCGGATCACAGTAATTTTGCATCGGATGATGCGGTGCTGGCACTTGACAAACTGGCAGAAGAATCCGCCATCGTCCTCGTAGGAGAGAAAGAGGAAGTTTTTGAAGAATTGCTGCGCCTCAACGGTTCATCCGCTGGAGCGCGCCCGAAGATCATGCCTCAAGTCAGTTCTGACAAGACCAAGATCATGCACGGAAGTCCAAAATTGCAGCCGGACTTTGAACACTGGATCATCAAGTTTCCATCATCGCAGGATGTGCGCGATGTTGGTGCCATCGAATATGCCTATAGCCTGATGGCCCATGCAGCCGGTGTGGATATGCCGGAAACGCATCTCTTCCGCACCGAGAAGAGCGGCTATTTCGGCGCGAAACGTTTTGACAGGCTTGGTGATCAGCGCATCCATATGCACAGTCTTTCCGGTCTGATCCACGCCGACCATCGCCATCCGAGCCTCGACTACGACACGATCCTGCGGGTGGTGTTGGTCTTGACGAAGCATATCGTCGAGGCGGAAAAAGCCTATGCGCTCGCTTGCTTCAACGTGTTGGAGCATAACCGCGACGATCATGCGAAGAATTTCTCGTTTCTGTTGAATGCCCAAAACGAATGGGTGTTTGCGCCTGCCTATGATCTGACATTCTCCTATGGTCCCGGCGGCAAGCAAAGCACAATGGTCATGGGCGAAGGCAAGAAGCCGGGTATGGATCAGCTTCAGAAACTGGGCAAAAAACATGGCCTTAAAAATGCCCCCACCATTTTGGAGAGAGCTCAACAAGCCGTCTCTCGCTGGCGGCACCATGCCGACAAAGCGGGGGTAACGGCAAAATCCACCGATGAGATTGCGGATAAAATCGCCACCTGATATCCGCAAGAAAGGACGCCACAAGTCCTATTGGCGCGTTTTTATACTCGGGCCCCTTCGGGCCCCCTCACGTTTTATCCGCGCAACAGGCGCATCAGCTTCGCTGAGCGCGTGTTTTGCACGGAATCGAATCCTTCCGCTTTCCAAGGAAACCGAGTATACAAAGACCCCATGAAATCTACGCCGCTGGTTTGGCGACCGCCTCGTCCAACCTAACTCCGGCAGAACCGGCACTATCAGGGATGGATATTTAAGCAAAAACTTGTACAGTGCGCACACGGTACAGGCTGGGAAGCCGATGACCGTCAAAAAACTTGGAAGCCAGTGTAACAACCGGCTTCTTCAACCAGAGGCCGTTTCCACCTTAACTTTCCCGTTTTCTGTCTCACAAAGTGGGGCCACCTTAACTAATGTTGCACTTCATTGTTGAATCCACCGCTTACACATGTTCGAGATATCAGAAATATACGAAGGTAAAGGCCAACTGTGCCGGGAGATTCTTACTTCACTCCCAGAATGGTTTGGCATACCCAAAGCAATAGATGCATATGTTGGCGGCGTCGAGGAACAGCCAATGCTGGTCTGCAAGAAAGCATCTAGCGATGTCATCATCGGCTTTCTTTCGCTTCGTTTTCATACGAAAGTTGCCGCGGAAGCTTATGTTTTAGGTGTTCGGCGTGAAGAGCACAGACAAGGTTGTGGTAGAGCCTTATTCGATGCTGGTGCCCAGTTGGCGAAAACTCGCGGCGCACTTTTTTTGACCGTCAAGACATTAGCCGCAAGTCATCCAGATCCGCATTATCAATCGACGAGAAAATTTTATGAAAGGATCGGCTTTTTGCCGATTGAAGTATTTGAATCTTTATGGGGCAGGGAAAATCCTTGCCTCCTTATGCTTAAGCCTCTTTAGGCAGTCAGAACAAGATATTACTTAAAGCCCCTTGACCAATCCGCAACTAGAGACCGGCCATAAGACCGAAAGGCAGCGTTTTGTGACGGCAAACGCTATTACCGATAACTGCGAGGGGCCTTGTTGAATAATTTAACCTACTGAAAGAAAATGAATATTTTAGGGCACTTCTAAAAACCGGCTAAATTCTTCTTGCAAACTCAAAACCGCGTGATTCAATAGAGTCCATTCACCCTGCCGAGGAGATGGACGATGAAGCAACCGGGCTTTTTTGATGTTGCCGAACGCAAGCAAAAG
>CAIJXG010000004.1 GCA_903824505.1 uncultured Pseudomonadota bacterium
GATCTCCTCGCGGATCAACCCCTCGCCCAACCACCGCTCAATCTGTTCTCGTTCCGTATCGCTGATATGCCGGTATCGTTTGCCCATCTCGTGCTCCTTGCATGGATCTTAGCAAGTTGCACTTCACTTTGAGCCGGCCCACTCTTTCAAGAAGAGGATGATCAAAAATCAGCGCGGCATCGCAAAAGTCAACACCATGCTTGCGACGGTTACGGGCGTTTTTCGCCTCGTCCCATTCAAAGAACTGTTCACGCATGACCTACTGTACACAAAAACGTACACATTTTTCAAGGAAATGTCACGTCGGATATTTCAAAATATTCCCGACTCCAGGCACATAGGGGAAGCCTCCGAAATTCGTGCCGTTTGAAAAGACATTCCGGCAGGTGGTGAATTTCTTGTCGCAGCCTTGGGTGACTTGATAGGTGTCACCGACTGTGATTGGCGCCCTCATGGGCAGCCACAGGGTAAAGGTCTGGGCGATGCTGTCCCATGTTTTGACCTCTATCTTTTGCCCTGTATTCGCGCCGCTTGTCCATGTCAGTTGCCCATAGGCAAACGCGCCGCTTGCCGCTGTCTGGGCCGTGTCGGTGAAAGTCGCTTGGTCTGTCACGCGCGTCACGCTGCCACTCGCCGGCGTCAACACAACGCCACAAGAGGCATCCCCCAGATCAAACCGGCATTCGGGCGTATAGGTATCGCCCACAGGCCTTTGCAGCAGATCGTGCATTCCGCGCAGCTCTGCCACATAATGGGCGCCCGCGCGCGTGATTTGCCCGATCCAGCCGCGCCGCAGGGGCAGTATCCCCATCGTGACATCCGCCCAGTTGCATAAGGCCACATCGACCCGCGCGAAATCGTACAATCCGGCCTCGATATCCGTATCATCCAGCGCCGCGCTGTCCAAAATCCCCGTGACTTCCAAATGATCAACGGCCAGCCCCGCGCGGCTTTCAATCGCGCTGGGAGTCATAGACGCGGCCGCCTGATACACCACGCCGCCGATCGTGATATCCTGATCGTGGGTCGTAAACCCCTTGACGAGTCCGTCTTGCCGCGAGATCTTCACCAGAGTTGCCAGCGTGGTCAAATCACCCGCCAGATGCGCTTGCAAAGAAGGAGAGAGAGGTTTCATGGCAGAGTCCGGAAAGACAGGGGGAAGAATGGATCTGATGCGGGAGGAGGTAAAGGCAAAGATATCCGCACAAGTTACGGGACGAACAAACATGCAGGAAAAATTGTCATCCCCGCGAAAGCGGGGATCCATCGCGTTGCGTCTGCAACGCATAAAAGGTTAACTGGGCTTCCATCTGAAGTGTCGTTGAGTCTTTTGTCGCGCTGACGCGCTCCGATGGATCCCCGCTTTCGCGGGGATGACGATTTTTCTAATTGCGAATCTCCTTCTTTCTAAATCTGGTAGACACATATGCTGCAAACAAGGGGGTGAAACGTCTCTTCCCAACACAGGTCTTTCTCAACACAGCTTACGCATCTCATGAAAAACACGCTTCAAACCGCCGTTATCCAACCTCTCCCCGGCATCGGGGATATGATCTGGTATCTGCCTGCGCTGAAGGCGATTGCGGCGGCGGCGCCGGACGGGCGGATTACTTTATTCACGCGGCCCTCGGCCCAAGCGAAAGCGCTGTTAGCGGCCGAGCCGATGGTCAAGAACATCGTGCCGTTGATCGTGACGCGAGGCCTGTGGGGGGCGGTTCCGAATTTTTTCCGCACATGGAAAGCGCTGCTGAGAACCCGCCCCGATCGTCTTTATATCCTGCATCACAGCGCGCGCTACAGATGGGCGGCGCGGCTGGCCTTGATTCCTGAAATCATCGCCTACCCGTCTGCGGTGGGCCGCGCCCCCGAAGATGGCTGGCATAAAAGCCTGTCTTTTCTGAAGCGCCAAGGCATTCCGGTTGCTGAATCCCAGTCGCGGCTGACGGTGGCGCCTGACTCTATCGCCTTTGCCCGCGCCCATTTCTCAGAACACCCTCAGCCCTGGTTTATAATCGCCCCCGCCGCCTCGACACGAGAACGTCTCTGGCCGCCCGAGCGCTTCGCCTTCTGTGCCAATTCCTTAGCTCGTGAAAAAGGAGGCACGGTTTTTTTGATCGGCGGCACAAAAGACGGGCCTCTGATCGACACAATTTTAGATCTGTGTTCCGAAACCAAAAACATCGTGCCCGTTATCGGCTGGCGCTTCGATCACATCATGGGGCTGATCGCCTGCAGCACGGGCCTGTTCGGCAATGACAGCGGCCCCGCCAATGTCGCGGCCGCGCTGGGGATCCCCGCCTTTCCCCTGTGCGGCACCAGCACGCCACCGCCGCATTCCCCCCACCTGCATGTGATCCTGCCTGACGCTGAAGCCGAGACAGGCACAGGCATGGACAGCATCAGCGCCGCCCACGCGCTGGAGGTGATCGGGGGGATATACGACTGAGGCCTGTCGACTGAGGCCATGGCAGGTTTGTCCTTCCTTTCCTCAGTGAGGACGTAACGTCATAAAACATCAAGACGAAAAACAAACCACACTTTTTGGCCGTTATTTACCCATTCTTTAGGATTATGCTATAAGGTTGAAATTATGCGTAACCCAAACCCCTGTATTTAAAGGAGCCGTCCATGACCGGAACAAGCAACAACAATGTCTCCGCCCTTGATTTCTATGTTAAAAAAGATAAAGACGGTCCCTACTTGCAGCTGAGTGATGGCTTTCACTCGGCGGAAGCGCATATTCAGGCAGACGGCACACTTAAAATCACGGCGTCCGGAAACCCAGGCAATCCGGGTGAACAGGACATGAAGAAGATCCTGAATATATTGGCATTGAACAATGACTCAGCTCGCTTTATGCCTGATACTTATGATGACATTCTCCCTGTTGCCCAAAAATTTATAGATGCTTTTAATCAAACCCAAAATCTGAAACTGGCTTCTAGCGTTATCAATGGCATAGGCGTTACAAAGGAAACAAGCTCTCATGAAAAATTGAGGGCTACCGAATTGAGGAAAGAGGCGACAAGGACTGACAACCGGACACCAAACGCGCTCATCTCAAAAATGGAAGATCTAACAGGGCTAGCTGTTTCTTTTGTGGACATTGGAGCACTTGGCACTCGAGGAAAGATATTCATCTCTCTCCCTCAAAGCGTTATAGATGCAGGTCGTCAAAAAGACTATTTGGATGCTGTAGTCGAGGCACGAAATGCAGCAGGGCTGACACCAGACAAATTGGGCGTTGGAGGCCCCAGAGATGGAAATTATTTTTCCTTCGACGTCAAAGAGTTAGAGCAGCCGGGCGTTCTACAGAAACTTGAAACTTACTTTCGGCAAAACAATACCTTTCAAAAACTTGAAGAAAAGTACGGCAAGGACGAACCTCGCTCCCAGCTTGATGACACAAAACACCTGGCCTCAGCTAAAGCGGATGTTGGCGGAGCCCCTGCGGCACATACGGCCTACGATCAGGCGGAAGGGGAGCCTCGCCATCATCCGCAAGCCGGTCACAGAACGGGCGGGCAGGACTACGCTCAAGGGTATAAACACGGTAAGCACTTAAATCATAAGGCTCTATCGCTGGCCCATGCCGGACATACGCATAAAAACCTTCTAGCGCGGCACGAGTCTCAGGCCCCAGCCAAAACAATAGCGGCGACCGCCTCCCCCCCCGCTCCGGCGAAGCTAGCGCAAGGGGGAACTCTTCCAAGAAAGCCCATGGGTTCTCCGCAGACTCTCACTTGTTAGAGATGCTGAATCCCTTTTCTACCCCCTTACCTCCACCAGCGGGATGTCCGCTTGGTAGGCTATGACATTCTCGGCCGTGAGGCTGAGCGTATCCGTGTCGAACCGGACGGGCACGTCGAACAGAAAGCCTGCTGTGACCGCCTGCCCTGCGGCCGGGGGCGTTGCTAAAGTGACCAGCCCCGTGGTCGTGTCCACGCTCCAGCCTGTTGGTTGCAAGGCGCCGCCGACCCCCACCCCAACCGATCCGCTGACGGGTTTCAGGATCGTGCGCGTATGGGTCGTGGGGCCGCTCGTGTAACTTTTGACAAGCTGGAAGACGGACGTTGCGCCGTCGCCCACCGCCAGAGTTTGATCCGCGAAACCGGGCGCGCTGCTATTATCCGGCGCGCTGGAATAGTCGCTCCAATCCCGCACACGAAAGCCACGCGCGCGCCCCGCCCGCGCATGGAAAAACGCCAACAACGTGGCGGCATCAGAGGCCGAACGCACGCCAACCCGCGCATCGAACACGCGCCGCGCTTGCGCCCAATTCTGATTCCGCCGTTCATACCCGTTGTCGATCACGACAATCTCGGTCGAAAAACTCGGCCCGCCCTTCGAGCCAAACCCAACCCGCAGCGGCAAAACAACTTCATCGAAAGACATGAGTAAATCCCTTTATGGTTGGAGGATGCGGCGTTTTTTTAGAATTCTTGTGTGGCTTCGCGTGAGCGAAAGCTCGGGCGAGTCCGGCTCGGACATACGAGACCCTACCCAAAAAGAGCCCCCCAAAAGGATAGGCCGATTTTTTTGCCTTTTATCGGCATATCAGGACCATATGCCGATGGGATCGGCATATCATCTAGGGCTTTGTTATATTCGGGTTCCTTCGGGCCCCGAACGTTTTATTATATCGTTGCCCTTTCAGAGACTCTTATACCGCGCAGCCCCCCGCCTGCGCAGGGGCGTAAGGCTTAATTTTGCCGATCACCCGCGGCCCTATGGAGTCTCTCTTTTTTGCCTATCCTACCGCACCCGTTGCCCCAGCGCGAGGGTCGCGAGCAGGTTGCCCATTTGCTGGGCCGAGCTGAGATAGCCCGTGCCCAGCACCTCGCTGGCGGCCATTCCCGCCCAGCCGCCAATCCCCATGCCCAAAAAGGACGGCGCTTGCGTGACGGTGCGCTTCGTCTTGCCGCGCAAGGGCTTCGCCACAGGCGCGTGGATTTTCCCATGCAGCCCCGCGCCGGAGTCTCGCAGCCGCGCCATCTCACGCGCCAACGAAGCCGCCTCGCGCTGCGCCTGCCGCATCGACGCGGCGGAAAGGGAAGGGAAAGAGGTGTGTTTTTTCATGGGGATGTGTCCGTGAAGGAGGTTCAGTTGAAGAGATCGAAAAGATTTTGGCGCAGAAGCAAAAACTACACGTAAGATTTTACCCAAGACAGGCCTCTTGTTTTTATGCTACAGACCGCTCGATCCGGATGGGTGGCCGAGCGGTTGAAGGCACCGGTCTTGAAAACCGGCAGAGGTTCGCGCCTCTCGTGGGTTCGAATCCCACCCCATCCGCCAATAATATATCCAGCATGATCCTGCTGTGTCCAAATAATAAAAAATATACAGTAAAATAAGGGAAATTCATTCATCTACATCCAGCATCATCCATTGCAATTCAGAGAAAATATGGGTAGAATTTCGGGTAGATAAAATTTCTACCCACACACGGAGGCAATGATGCCCCTTACAGACCTCGCAATCAGGAACCTAAAACCCGCCGCCAAGCCTTATAAAGTCAGTGATGGCGGGGGACTTTGTATTGAGGTCGCGCCCAAATCCATACGAAATAATAAGGGCAGCAAGTTGTGGCGGTGGCGCTATCAGCTTAATGGCAAAGAGCAAATGCTATCGCTGGGTAAATATCCGTTCGTTAGCCTTGAACAGGCGCGGATCAAGCGTGATCAAGCCAGAAAGTTACTGTTGGAGGGCAAAAGTCCATCAAAGGAAAGAAAAGCCGAAAAGGTTCGTCAGCAAGTTGTCAGCATGAATACATTTGAGGCGATCACCCGCAAATGGATGGCGGTGAAAAGCGAACAGCTTAATAAAAAATATCACAAGCAAAGCCTTGTCCGGCTGGAAAAGCATGTTTTCCCGATGATCGGCGATCTACCAATTTCGGAGATAAAAATCCCCGATGTTGTGCGGGTAGTCGAAACGGTTGCCGAGCGCGGGACTGTGGTAACCGCCAAATGGGTTAAGCAAGCTATCAGCCAAGTTTTCCGCTACGCCTCTCAGCGCGGCCTCTGCGAGTTTAATCCGGCGGCAGATATGCGCGATCTATTACCGAAGGCCGAAGAAAAGCATCATGCCTGTATTCCTCCAAGCGAATTGCCGGAACTTCTTAAGGCAATTGAAGCCTGTAAAGGCGACGATGTAACCATGTCGGCAATCAAACTCATGGCTCTAACTTTTGTTCGCACCAACGAATTGATCGGCGCGAAATGGAACGAGATAGATTTTGATCGGGCAGAATGGAATATCCCGAAAGAGCGAATGAAAATGCGCCGCCCTCATTTTGTCCCCTTGTCAAAACAGGCGATTGAAATTCTCAAAACTCTGCACACACTGACAGGCGCGAAAGAGCATCTATTCCACAGCCAGCGCGGAAAGAAGGCCAAGCATATCAGCAACGGCGCGATCCTCATGGCACTCCGGCGCATGGGCTACCAAGGCAGAATGACGGGTCACGGCTTCCGCAGTCTCGCCAGCACCATCTTAAACGAAAAGAAATTCTCGCCGGACGTTATTGAGCGCCAGCTAGCGCATCAGGACGACGACAAAATCCGCAGCGCCTACAATCGCGCCGAATACCGGCTTGAACGCATGAAGATGATGCAGGATTGGGCGGATTTTCTCGATAAGGCAGCAACTGGCGGCGATGTTATTCAGGGAAAGTTCCCTGCGCCTCAAGCCCATGCACAACAGTAACAGCCGCGAGAATAGCCTATGACACAAGAGAAAAAACAAAAAGAACTCCCAGCGCATCAAAGCAAGGAAGTTCCCTTAAGAGAAGCTTTAGAGCTTGTCGGGAAAAGTTTGTTCCCGGACGAATGGTCAGGTCGGACTATAGAGCGCACGAGGAAATAACCGCGTCTGTTTAAGCGGCGAGGGACGGAGAGATAGTGTAGTTCCATTCGCCGTGGAAGTCATGCTTTTTGATGTTGACGGCACGGAGTTCTTGGTTCGAGATTTTGATGCCTTTTTCGTA
>CAIJXG010000005.1 GCA_903824505.1 uncultured Pseudomonadota bacterium
GAAATAAGTTCTGACGGTTGGATTTTGTCTGCCGCGCTTGCCATGACCCCTCCCCAAATTCAAGAATCCTCCCATTTTAACTAAAACTCCTTGCCAAAAAATTAAGATCCCGGATAAACCACTCGGGTTCCTTCGGTGCTCCACTATACTGTGGCACGGATTTCGCCTAAAGCCCAAACCCGAAATATGTCCATGTTTTCTTTAACGCGGCGCTTAGGGGCGCTGTGACATCGATCACGCCTTTGCGCGGATGGGGGATCACAAGGCGGCTGGCATGGAGATGAAGCCCTTTTCCTATGTCCTCGGCAGGAAAAGAGTCCGGCAACGGTTTTCCATAAAGCCGATCCCCCAGCAACGGCGTGCCGAGATGCGCCATATGAACGCGCAGCTGATGTGTGCGGCCCGTCACAGGCGACAGCTCCACAAAGGCGGCGCGATCCTTCACTTTCTCGACCACATGATAGAGGGAGACGGCTTTTTTCGAATCCGTATCCGCAGGGGTTGCGAGAACCATAATCTCCCCGCGCTTGACTAAAAGAGTCTCGATCTGACCCTTTTCAGGTTTCGCCACGCCTAACGTCACGCCCCAATAGATTTTTTGCGTATCTCGGGCGCGAAAAGCCTCGGCCAAGCGCGTTGCGGCCAAGGGCGTGCGGGCAATCAACAAAACCCCGCTGGTATCCCGATCCAAACGATGCACAAGCTTCGGTTTGCCGTGCTTGCTATCCGCCAAGGCGTCCAACATCGAATCCACGCTCTCGCGCAGTCCCGTCCCTCCCTGCACCGCAAGCCCTGCGGGTTTGTTCAGTACCAACACATCGGCATCTTCGAACAAGATCAACTTTTTCAGATCCCGCGCATCGCGCTGACTTTTTGGATGCGTTCCCCCCGTTGAATTGTCCTCAAGCTGCGGCGGCACCCGCACGCTTTGTCCCGTGGCGACCCGATCCGAGGCCTCGGCGCGCTTCCCATCCAGCCGGACCTGTCCCGTGCGCAAAAGCTTTTGCAGCTCTCCATGCGTCAAAGACGGAAAATGCCGCTTGAACCATCGGTCAAGGCGAATCCCGTCTTCGTCGGAGTCAATGAGATGCGGGGGGTGGTGAGTCATGTCTGTTCCCGGCTAACAGGCGCATCTCACGGCCATTGATGACAATCACGTCCCCATCACGCAGCTTTTTATTTCGAAGATCAAGCTCCTCAGCTTGAAAACCAAGAGCGTTCAGAGCCTCAACTTGAGTAACGCGGTAGCGATCTCTTGCCTCTTGCCGATTGTCCAAAGCGTTCAAAATAACCGCCACGCGCTTGCCCCTTCCCGTTAAAGCGACAAGTTCTTCAGGGTAGTTCCCAAGACGAAAAGATGACAGATAAAGACGCATGAAAACCTTTATCCTCTTTCTAACATAGCCATGCAACCCCCGCTTTTGGACGAAAGAGGGGGGGGCGTTAGGCTTTTTGAACCCCTTACGGCATCCGTTGGCCGCCATTGACCGACAGAGTCTCACCTGTGATGAAGGGTAGTTCCCGAGACAAAAAGATGACAAAATCAGAAGAAAATTTAGGATCTTCGGCGGCCGTTTGGATTACACCCTCACCACATGCACATCCGTCACGGGTTTTTTGCCTTGGGTCTCTGTCACATAGCGCCGGACGGCTAAAGAAACGGCGTGGCGCACGGCGACAGGATCCAGACGGGCGGATTTGGGCATCCGATCAACGGCTCCTTGGACGATAGTAGCGAGAGTCTCGCTGAAGCTTTCTTCGTTGGGTCCGTTTTCCACAAGACCGAGCAAAGAAAGACGGGGCGTGTCGCAGATCCGCCCTTTTTCATCCATCACCACCGTCACAACCACCGCGCCGCTTTCGGCCATTTTCCGGCGATCTTTCGCAGCGGCGTGGTTAAGAGGACGCATAATCTTTCCATCGAGCGCCCACCGTCCATGCGGGACTTCCGCAATACCTTCATAAGGCTCGGGTGCAAGCCGAAGAATCGTGCCGTCTTTGGGAACCAACGTATGTCCGACACCACAGTCCCGCGCGAGCTTTGCATGCGCCTCTTGATGCCGCGCCTCACCATGCACAGGCAGAACCAAACGAGGGCGAGTCAGACTAAAGAGATGCCGCAAATCTTCTTGTGGCGGATGCCCTGAAACATGAATCGGCACATCGCGGCGCGTGAGCACCTTCACCCCTTTGGCACAAAGAATATTCTGAAGCGCGGCAAGGGGCGCTTGCCGTGAAGGGATGTTGTCCCGTGAAGAAAAGAGAACGGTGTCGCCTTCTCGCAAGCTAACAGAAGGGTGGCTGCCTGTTGCAATGCGGGAAAGGGCGGCCCGCCTTTCCGCTTGCGATCCTGTAACCACCAGAACGACACGATCCTGCGGCAGATGCCGCACCTCATCCTCGTCAAGGAAGCTCTCATATTCGGGCAAATAGCCAAAAGAAGCGGCCACGCTGGCATTGCGCCATAAAGAGCGGCCGACAAGCCCGACTTGCCGCCCACAGTCTCGGGCAGCAGCCGCAACGGAATGAAGGCGGGCGATTTGGCTGGACACACAAGTCAGGATAATGCGCTGTTTGATCTGGGGAAAAAGCGCAATGAGTCCCTCTAGAACAGATCGTTCCGGTTTTGAGGCATCCGACACGGTCGCATTTGTTGAATTGCCGACAAGCGCCAAAAGCCCTGCATCGCCTAAGGCCTGAAGCGCCGCTTCATCGCTCACGGATCCTATCAGAGGATCCGCGTCGAAACGCCAATCGCCCGTATGCAGCACGCGCCCCTGCGGGGTCTCGATCACCAGCATCTGGGCTTCGGGAATTGAGTGCGTGACGGGAATATAGCGGCACGCAAAGGGCGCGAGATCGAAAGAACCGCCGGGCGGAATCTCTTGGATCTTAATTTGGCGTTGCAGATGCGGGGACAATTTACTGCGCACCAGCGCTGCCGTATAGGGCGTCGCATAAATCGGGCATTCCAAAAGCGGCCAGAGATATTCAATCGCGCCAATATGGTCGTCATGCCCGTGGGTCAGCACAAGCCCCACAAGATCCGCTTTGCGCTCCACAATAAAAGTGGGATCCGGCAGAATAACCTCGACCCCCGGGGTCGTATCATCGGCAATCATCACGCCGCAATCGACCATCAGCCATTTTCCGGCCGTGCCATAGAGACTGATATTGATTCCAAATTCACCCGTTCCACCCAAAGGCAAAAACCATAAAGCCCCATCGGGAGGACGGTGAGAGAGGGGGGGAGAAACGTCTTGCACACATTGTCCTTTCAAAGACTCTATCCTTCAAGCCGCAGCGCGGCGGCGAGGAGTTTTTGCGTATAGTCTTGTTGGGGGTTCATAAAAATCTCAGAGGTCATGCCTTGTTCGACTTCTTTTCCTGCTTTCATCACCAATACCCGATGCGCGAGCGCACGCACGGTCCTGAGGTCATGGCTGATAAAGATATAGGCAAGCCCGTATTTACGTTGAAGCATCCGCAAAAGGTCGACAATTTGAGTCTGCACAGACATATCCAAAGCGGAGGTTGGCTCGTCCAAGATAATTAAACGCGGCTGCAAAATCAGGGCCCGCGCAATAGAGATACGCTGTCTTTGGCCGCCGGAAAATTCATGGGGATAGCGCCGGTGCATCTCAGGATCCAAGCCGACTTCCTGAAACGCCGCGCAGATTCGCGCATCACGTTCTTCCGGTGTTTTAGGGATATGGTTGATGTCCAGACCTTCGGCGACAATATCGCCCGCCGAGAAACGGGGGTTTAAACTGCCAAACGGATCTTGAAACACAATTTGAAGCGACCGACGCATCGCGCGGAGCCGTGCGCGGGGCAGATCCAAAAGAGACTCACCCAGAAATACGACACGTCCCTGCGCCTTTAAAAGACGCAGCAGCCCAAGTCCCAGAGTCGTTTTTCCGGATCCTGATTCGCCGACGATTCCCAACGTCTCGCCCGCCCGTAACGTGAATGAGATGTCATCGACCGCCCGCACATAATCAACCGTGCGCCGCCATAATCCCTTTTTGATGGGGAAATGCACGCTGAGTTTATCAACGCGCAGAATTTCTTCAGTCCCTTCCGGCAAAGGCGGCGCTTCGCCTTTCGGTTCGGATGCCAAAAGCATTTGCGTATAGGCATGCTGCGGGGCTTTGAACAACTGGGCCGTTGGGGCCTGTTCGACGATTACACCGCGCTGCATGACACAAACCCGATCCGCGACTTTGCGCACGATCCCCAAATCATGGGTAATCAGTAACAGCGCCATACCCAGCCGTTGCTGAAGATCCTTCAAAAGCCCAAGGATCTGCGCCTGAATGGTGACATCCAGCGCGGTGGTCGGTTCATCGGCAATCAAAAGATCAGGATTGTTGGCCAGAGCCATCGCGATCATCACCCGCTGCCTCTGCCCCCCCGACAATTCGTGCGGATAGGCGCTCAGCCGCTTTTCCGGCTCTGGCAGCGCAACGAGGCGCAGCAGCTCGACCACGCGCGTTTGGGCTTGCTGGCCCTCCATCCCCTTATGGACCCAAAGCATTTCTGCGATTTGCTTGCCGATTGTGTGTAAGGGATTCAGCGAGGTCATGGGTTCCTGAAACACCATGCCGATGCGATGACCCCGTATTTTGCGCAGGACAGACTCCGGCGCGCCCACAATCTCTTGCCCATCAAAAGTTATGCACCCCGACGGATGCCATGCCTGAGGCGGCAAAAGCTGCAGCAGCGCAAGAGCCGTCAGAGATTTCCCCGATCCGGATTCCCCAACCAGCGCCAGAGTCTCGCCCCGTTCAATCGTGAAAGAAACCTCGTCCACAACGCGCGACACTTCCGCGCCGCGCCCAAAAGCAATGGAAAGATTTGCAACAGACAGAAGGGGCATCGGGCGTGTCCTACAGAATAGTTGATCGCCTGTGCCTATTTCGCGCCCACAAGTTTGAGGTCGATGCGATCCATCGGCGTTTGGGTTGTGTTCGCCCCTTGAGCATGAATGTCCAAACGGCTTTCGGCGACCCCCTTGTGGGACAGCGCGTCCCGAACAACCAAGGCCCGTCCAAGCGAGAGAATCCGCGCATCGCGAGGGGTTGATCCCTCATTCTCGGCATAAGCGTAAAGCGCAATCCGAAGCTCGGGATTCTTCAAAAGAAACACCGAAAGTTTTTCAACGCGCGCGGCAGAGTCAAGCCCAAGCGCGGTGGCTCTTTTCTCAAATACAAGGGTTGATAGGTCGGGCGGAAGAGTCGTCTCGCCCCGTGAGAGGCTCACAGAAACAGATGGTTCTGTCTCCTCCGGCACCGCGTCGGCTTGAGCGGGTTTTTCATGCAGGGAGGGCGGCGTCAGGGACGCGACAGATTCAGGGAGTTCCGGCGGCGTTTCCGGCGCTTTATCTCCGGACAGGGTGGCGACAGGGCTGGATGGAATCTCAGGCGTTAAGAGGGTCGGCATATGGGATGTCTCCGCAAAGGTCTTCCCTTGTTTCGGCAGAGCCACGGGAGGGATAACAGGCGGCGCAGGCACGCTCATCGGCGGCTTGAGAAAAGAGCTGGTTGTGGAGGGTATTTTCTTATTCGCGGAACAGGCAGCGCTTGTGCCTCCTTTGGCATCTGCGCAGACCCACGCCCACGGGCCATCCCCTTTAAGGTCTCCCGCCACACCCCATGCACAAAGATTTTGTGTCGGTGTATTGGCAAGAATCTGGCCGTTGGCAGATCCACAAACGGCATCCCTGATTCTGGGGGCCGCGCAAAGAGTCTGTGCTGTCTTAAATTTACAATGCCATGCCCAATCGGCCTCGCTGCGGGTGACTTTGGTCGAGGTGCCAACGGCGCAGAGCTGCGCGTCAGGGGCGCTGCGCGTCGGTGTGCCTGAGGCCCCCCCACAAGTGGGGGATGCAGGAGCCTCAACTTTAGGTGGCGCCTTTAGATGTGGCGTCTCAACCGGATGAGAATCCCCCAGAGCCGTTGCCGCAACCGGCGTTGCGGGATCTGCCGCGGGAGGGGGAAGGGTATTTTCTGTCGCATGAGAGGAAAGCGAAGAGGCGGAACTCGACTCTCCCTCGCCCACCAAGGAAAGCGTTTGACATGTCGAGCGTTTATCGCCCTTGTCCGTACAGACCCAGTGCCACGGGCCTTTCCCCTGAACAGGGCTGGCCGTGCCGATGCGGCACAAATCTTTATCAGGGGCCTGATAGGCCAAAGTTTCAGCCGCAGCGCCGCAGAGATCTTCCTTTTCAGGCAGGGGCGAGGTTTTCTCTTCTGGGGCTTTTTCAGGCGTTTTCACATCAGGCGGCGGAGAATCGGCTTCCGGTGGAGGCGTCAAAAGAGCGGCTTCACAGGGCATAGCGCTTTCATCCCCTGTTCCCTCACAGATCCAATGCCACGGCCCGCCGCCTGTAACCGATGTTGGTGTTCCACGGGCGCATAGATTGTCGATCGGCGCTTTTGCGCTCGCTTGATCGACAGCTGTCCCGCATTGCCCTTTAACGGAAACGGAAACGGGGACAGACGTTGGGGCTGGAGTTGGAGTTGGAGTTGGGGCTGGGGTTGACGGGACCGCCCCCACAGGCTGAGGCGGCGCACAGGTATTGGTCACCCAAATATCATGCAAAGATCCATCCGCGCAGCTTGTGCGGGTTTCGCCCAGAATATGCCCCGTGAAATCGGCGGGATAGCCAACCTCGCCGCAGCTCTTTTCCCACTTTTCAGCTTTTTCATGACAGGAGGGGGGCGTCGGCTCAGGCGGAATCGAAACAGGGGCTAAAGAGGGGGGAGCCGGAGGGGGAGATGTCAAACTGGCCGCAGCAAGGTTCTTAGGCTCCTGCCCTGGTTCATAAGAGACAGGTGAGTGGGGCGTTGGCTCGCTCTGTTTCGATGGCTCAGGGGCCGCTGTCTGGGACGTTGTTGGAGGAACAGTCTCGGTCGGGAAAACACTGGTCACGCGTTTGATCGGAGGGGGAACGCGGACATGGATAGGAGCAACAGTCACGGCCTCATTTTCCTGAAGCGCTGTCTTCATCCCCTGCGTAAGCATAAGCCCCGTTGAACTGGACTCGGCTTTTGGATTGGTGGGAATGAGGGGAGGCTGGGCGGTAGACAGCGCCTTTTCAGGCACAGAAAGCACGGCGCCCGTCACGGGTGCTTTTTGGTTATGCGCGGCCAAAACATCTTCCAGCGTCAGACTGCCCGCCGGAAGGGGGCCGCTTTCTTTTTCAACAGGGGGCGTAGGAAAAAGATCGGGCGCGTAATTCTGAACCGAAGAATTGGACACAGCAGGGCTTGCCGCCTCCGCAGGGCCGCTCAAGCCAAGACTGAGGATCAACAGCAACGGGCCAAGCCCGAAACAAAGCCTAGGGAAGCGGCAGCAAGACATGGCAAAAACGCGATCCATCTTTAAAGAATCTCTTCTTCTATCTAAAGACTCTGGACGCTGAAGGCAATTCGCAAAATTTGCCCGTTTTCTCCACAGGATGTTTATGACAGACCCCGTTTTTTAAAGCCTCCCCAAACGGGTCAGGATTTATGCGCCTTCCGTTGGGATGCCGGCGCAGGGGTGTCGCGCCATTTTTCTTGCAAATAGCGTTGAACAACCGGAAGAGAGTCGCGGGTCAGATCATCAAGGTCATCGACACGGGCCGTTTGCTCAACTTCTTCGCGCAGGGCCTCCTCGTCCAGCCCTTTGTGTTGGGCGACATAGAAAAGAAGCGCGCGGACTTCGAGCTTTTGATAGCGATCCAGAGGTTGCGCGGGTTTATACGAAAATCCCGCCGCCAACGCGCCCCCGCCCATCGCAAGAGTTGCGAGCAGACACAGAACTTTAAACGTCACGGTCAGGTAAACGGGTTTTTTCTCCACCGTCCCTGCAGGCGGTTCCGCCTCCAGCATCGCTCGTGCTAGAAAAACGATCTTCTCGCCCCGATCATCCATGCCTTGCCTCCCTTCGTCTAAAGGCGCAATGAGACATCTCGCGGCAGGATCCTCCCCCGCGCCGGTTGCTTTTAAGCGAGTTTTCTAGCGCCCTCGCTTGTGGCGCAGCCCTTCATATTCAAGCAGATCATGGATCTGGGGCTTAATGGAGGGACGGGTTTTTCCGCGCCCCCCCTCACCGCCTTCCTGCATGCGGCGGTATAATGTTGCCGACATCGCGGCAAATTCACGCGGCGACAGTTCCCGCCCCATTTCGGCGGCGGTTTCCTGAAGACGCGCAATAATCTCGGTTAACAGTTCGACATCGCGGCCAAAAACTTCGCCTTGCGCCCCGCCGACCGTCTCCGGCGTGCTCATCAAAAGAGCGGGCGAGGTGCCCAGAGTCTGCGCCAAGGATTCAACGGTATCGTAACGGGGAAAACGCGACCGACCTTCGATCATGTCGCGGACGGCGGTGGCATTCAACCCCGCGCGTAGGGACAGGCTGCGGGGATTGAATCCCTGCTCATCCATCAAGCGAAGGAGGTTTTTAACCCACTGTTGGGGCTGAAGGGGCGTTTCTTTTTTTGTCATCACGGAACCCTATCTAGCGCATTGAATCGCAGAGGTCAATGGGAAAAACAACTTTTGTTTGAGTAAAAAATGGTTCTTTTCTTCCCCTTAGTAGAAACTTCCTCTTTTTGGAGAGGAATTGCGGCTTGAGCCCGTGAAGCGCTTCACTTGCGGCATTCAGCAAAGTATACTCGGGCCCCTTCGGAACCCAAACGTTTTGATCAGAATAAGGAAAATCATACGGGGGAACAGGCTACCTGCAGGTGTCAATGACTTATCATCGCCGGAACCCCTGTGCGACGAGGTAAGTTTCAGAGGATTCCGCGCGGGAGGCTGCAGGTTTTGCATGCCGGACCTTGGCAAAGTGCTTTTTCAGGAGTGTGAGAATCTCTTTCTCCGCGCCCCCTTGGAAAAATTTGCACACAAAGGCTCCGTTGGGCTCCAAAACATCCACGGCGAAATGGGCGGCAAGTTCGGCCATCACCATGATGCGGATATGATCCGTCCCCGCATGACCGGTGGTTGGGGGGGCCATATCGGACAAAACCAAATTCGCCCCGCCGCCCATCACCGCTTTCAGCCCTGCCGGCGCGTCCTCCAACAGAAAATCCATTTGCAGAATGGACACTCCTTCGATCGGATCCATCGGCAGAATGTCAAGGGCGACCAAAGATCCTCCTTTGGCGCTTCCCATTTTCTCCGCAACAATTTGGCTCCATCCCCCTGGGGCCGCGCCTAAATCAACGGTGCGAAGGCCCGGGCGCAGAAGGCTGAATTTCTGGTCCAGTTGAAGCAACTTGAACGCCGCGCGGGAACGATAGCCAGACTCCTTGGCCGCCGCGACATACGGATCGTTCAATTGACGTTGCAGCCATTGGCGCGAGGATTCGCTTCGTTGTTTTTTCGCGCGTACCCGCACGGCCGCTGTCCGCCGCGATCCGATCGTTTTGAGATCCGTTGTCTTGCCCGCTTTTGCCATAACTGTTTGCCCCCTTGTTCAAAAATATACTCGCTTTCCTTGGAAAGCGGAAGGATGCGATTCCGTGCAAAACACGGACGCAGCGAAGCTGATGCGCCTTTTGCGCGGACAAAAAGGTCGGGGCCCGAAGGGGCCCGAGTATAAATAAGCGAGATCGTGAAGAACAAAGCTGACGAAAAGCCGAAAAAAGCCTATGCTTCGCCCATGAAAACACCTGCTTATTGGTATCCGGATCCGCAAAACAAGCGCAGCCTTTGGATGGCGCGGCTTTTGTCGCCCGCATCTCTTTTGTTTCGCTGGGGCACGCGCCTGAGGCTCCTTGGCATACGGGCTTATGCGTCACGGATTCCTCTTTTGTGCATCGGGAATGTTGTGGCGGGTGGAGCTGGAAAAACACCCACTTCCCTCGCCATTGCCCGTCTTTTAATCGATCAGGGGCATCACCCCGCCTTTGTCACACGCGGTTATGGGGGACGGCTGAGCGGCGTGATCCGCGTGGATCCATCCCGACATACAGTGCAAGAGGTTGGGGACGAAGCGTTGCTTTTGGCGGCTCTTGCCCCGACATGGATCGGACGCGACCGCGCAGCCGTTGTACGGGAAGCCGAAAAACATGCCGATATCCTGATTATGGATGATGGGCTTCAAAATCCTTCTTTGCGCCCTTCCGCCTCGCTTCTGGTTTTGGATGGGGAAACAGGGATCGGAAACGGACGGATGATCCCGGCAGGCCCCTTGCGCGAGCCTTTGTCTCAAGCCATGGCGCGGGCCAAAGCGGCCGTGATTATTGGACAGAAAGATCGTCAGAATCTGGCCCCCCTTTTGGGGATTCCCGTTTTTCGCGCACAGCTTGTGCCCGTGCTGCCGTCCAATTTTCCACATGGGGGGTCTTTTATCGCTTTTGCCGGGTTAGCGCGGCCTCAGAAACTCTATACAACCGCTCGGGATCTGGGGCTTGATCTGATCGAAACCGTTGATTTTCCGGATCACCATGTTTTTTCTGAGAAAGATCTAAAAAAGATGCAGCATATGGCGCTTGTTCATAATGCGCTTTTGCTTACAACCGAAAAAGACGCCGTTCGTTTGCCAGACTCTTTCCGCAAAAATGTTTTTGTCTTGCCCGTGAGGCTTGTGTTTGACGACCCTGCCGCGCCTACACAGCTCCTTTCCCTTTTGGGTCTTTCTCTATGAGGCCCCTTATCCTCCTGACGCGCCCTCTTGTCGCAAGCCAGCGTTGGGCGCAGAGGCTTGATGCGTGTGGTTTTGACTCGTTGATTGCGCCTCTTTTGACAATTGTGCCGACGGGCGCGCCCCGCCCCTCCGGTAGGTTTCATTTGGTTATGATGACCTCGGCCCATGCGTTAAGGGATGAGTCGCTTCCCCTTGAAGATCTAAAGGACTTGCCCTGTTTTTGTGTCGGTCAGGCGACAGCGGAAGCCGCGCGGCGGCGGAGGTTTAAAAATATCCATGTCGGCACGAGTGGCGGGGCGGCTTTGGTCTCTGCGATCACGCAGTCAGACACGTACACGCCCAATATGTTCCTTCTTCATCTGGCGGGGACAGAAATCGCCTTTGAAACAGAAGCCGCGTTTGACAGTCACACCATACGAACGGTGCCGTGGGTGACCTATCGCGCCGAAGCTTCTCTTGACCTTCCTTCAGAAGTTGTGGCCGCATTGGAACAATGCAAGATTGCCGCCGTCCCTGTTTTTTCGCCGCGCAGTGCCCGAATCTTGGTTGAATTGATCGCACAGCGGGGCCTCACCTCATCGTGCCGTTCAATCCTCGCCCTTGGGCTTAGCCAAGCGGTTGGAGCTGTGCTAGAAGATATGCCGTGGAACCGCCTTGTTATTGCGGCGCAGCCCTCAAGCGAATCCATGCTTGCCTATATACAGAGAGAACTCCCATGAGCGACTTCCCTGCCCTTTCCGCCCCCAAGAAACGCCTTGTTTGGCCTTGGGTCATCGTCGGATTTGTCCTATGTGGGGCGGCAGGCGTATTAGCGGCGCACCTTCTTCTGTCAAAAATCACGCAAGATCATGTCGCGCTGGAATCACGCGTGACACGACTTGAGGCACAGTTTCATACAAGTCAGAACGTGTCTTCCCAACCTGAAACAGCGCAGGAGATTACCGAAATTCAGGGGTCGATTCACGCGTTAGAAGCTCAACTCGCCCACCTCCAAAGCGATGGAGGATCTCAAGAACAAGCCAACCGCAAAATCTTGGCCGTCGCAATCGCTTTTGACGATCTGCGCGCTTCTATCCGCAATGGTGAAGCTTTTACCGCCCCTCTGGCATTACTTCGCGCCAATCTTGGGGCGGATCCCGCCCTTGCCGCTTCTGTTGAACGGCTTACGCCCTATGCAGAATCGCCGCCTCCGACGCTTGCGCGTTTGCGAGAAAACCTGATGGATCTGGAGCCAACCTTGCCTGTGCCAATCCCTTCAGACTCTCCTTCTTGGGAACAGCGCGTGCAGAAGCTTTTGACTCCCTTATTGACAATCCGCCCCCTGCGCGATCCCCGGCTGAAGGTGGTGGAAGACTCACTCGCCGAAGGGAATGCCCTAGGGGCGCGCGAGGCCTTTCACGCCTTGCCTGAAGAGGTGCGGCAGCGCATGGAGATCTGGCAAAGTGATCTTGAAAAACGCATCGCGCTGGATGCCGCTCTTCATGTTTTGACCGATGCGCTTATGCGTGAACAAAAAGAACCCTGAAACAGGATTCTTTTTACCCCTCACGCCTTTTCTTTTCTCTGCGTCCCGATGGGGGTCGAGAATTGAAGCGCCAGATCCCACGGGAAATAAATCCACGTGCTTTGCCCCACCTCGGTCGCGAAGCTGTCAACCAACGGCTTCCCTATGGGCTTGGTAAAAACAGCCCCAAAATGGGCGCGGGGCAAAAGGACGCGCAAGGCTTTGATTGTCTCGCCCGTATCTACCAGATCATCGACAACGACCCATCCGTCCCCGTCGCCCGCCTCGGTAGGGAATTTCACAAGCTCAAGCCCCTTCGCTTCGGAAGGCGATCCGTCTCCGGAACCGTACCTTACGGGAGAGACGGTTTCGATGACGCGGATATTCAGCTCCCGTGCCACAATGGCGGCCGGCACAAGCCCCCCCCGCGTGACGGCGATCAGGCCTTTCCATGGCCCTCCCTCGGCCAATTTTCCGGCAAGCACCTTGGCCTCGCGGTGCATTTCATCCCAGCTGACGATAAAAAGTTGGGGGTCACTTGTCATGGATACGCTCCTGTTTAAGAAGGGGCTGCGCTTCGGGAAGATCCGCCACCAAGGCCGGAAAAAGCCGCGCATAGGCGACCACAAGACGCTGCCCCCATGCACAGTTCATCGGCACATCGCGCGTGAGCACAGCGTGCACAAAATGTTGGGATTCAGGTAAGCGCTGGACGTCTTGGCGCGCAATGGACAGCCCATACGCTTTTTCCAAAAAGGGATCCGACACGAGCGCCGCTTCTTCTTCAAGCGTGGCGGCCAATACGCCGATCTCGTCCGGAGACAGGCGCAGTAAATGATCCGGATCGTCAACGGGCAGCGCAAGCCTATGCAGCGCCTCCCGATTAGCGCGGTCAATGCTGGCGGAAGAGTCAAAGGCGGCAGGAATGGCATAGACTCTGCCCAAGTAAGACAGATTTTCATGCCCGCTTGCAAAGGCGCCGATTGCCAAAAGATCAGCCATGATGCGCGGAACACGTGTCGATCCTGTCGATTGAGCCAGACAGAGAGCCGCTTCCGCGTCCAGCCGCGCGCGATGACGATAAAGGCCGTAAAATTCAGCCAAAGGCGAAGGCAAATCGGTCTGCGCGCTTAGAAAATCGCGGTTGACATGGTTTTCGGTGCCTCGGTGATTGCGGCGGAAAAAATCGATTTCTCCCGTTGTCAGAGGCGCGATGGGGCCTGTGCCCCTTAGAACAGGCAGCGTATGGCCGCAAATATAGCTGACGGCTTCCCAATCATCAGGGGATTTCGCTGCTGTGGAAGGGGGAGAGGCCTCTGCCGTAGACGCCGTCTCCACAAGAGAAAGATGAGACGAGGCAAAACGCGACAGCCATTTCAGCAAGCGGGGATGGGTGCACACGTCCCCCTCCCTCCTTGAAACGGGTCTGATATTCGCATTGGCAGCTCGGTGGGTCACGCTGATTTATCCACAGGAGTCACAGGTGGGTTGAACGGGAAGGGAATCAAAACGTTAAGATCGGGAGTCGCGTTCTTGTCCCCAACTGATTCGTTCTTCCTTTGTAGCCGAGCCGCGCGGGCACGTTAAGAGAAAACGGATGGCGTCTTCTAGAAAGATCCACCATCTGCCGTGCGCCGCCACCCGCCCCCCAGAGACTGGATAAGGGAAACACTGGCGGCCCAACGGCTGCTGGTGACGGCAAGGGCCATCTGTTCTGCCGTGAGGCGGGAGATTTGGGCGGAAAGAAGGGTGCTGAGGGGCGCAACGCCTTCTTCGTACTGGTTGTGCGTGATCTGTTCGATTCGGCGCTGATCGGCGGCCGCTTGCTGTTGAGCTGTTTCTTGCTCCACCAAGATCCGTTGCGCCGCGAGGCTATCTTCGACTTCCTGAAACGCGGTTAAGACTGTTTGGCGATAGGTGGCAACGCTTTTGTCGTAAAATGCGCGCGCTTCCTCGGTGGCGGCACCGCGCGCACCAAAATCAAGAACTGTTTCGCTTGCACTGCCCCCCAGAGACCAAAGACTATGCGCCGTGCTGAGCAAGCTGCTGATGACGGATCCGCTAAAGCCGTAAGAGGCTGAAAGGGTGATGTTCGGGTAATAGGCCGCTTGAGCGATTCCAATTTGGGCATTGGCCGCCGCCATTTGCCGTTCGGCGCTCGCGATATCCGGGCGTCGTTCCAAAAGCGTGGCCGGAAGAGACGCAGGGGTGATCGGAATTTGAGAGGGAAGCGCTGCGGGCTCAAGCGTGAAATCGGCCGGGGAATGTCCCAAAAGAACCGCAAGCGCATGCTCAAGCTGGGCGCGATTGATCCGTGCGGCCGCGAGAGCCGCCTTGGCATTTTCAGTTTGCGTTTGGGCGGCCAAAAGATCGGCTTGCGCCGCAACGCCTTCTTGGTACTGAGTCGCCGTCAAACTTTCAATTTTTGCGCGATCCGTTGCGATTTGATCCAAAATTTGACTCAAAGAATCTTGCGTGCGAAGGGCGAAATAATCGGTCGCCAAAGCCGCCTGCAGCGCCAAACGGACGGAAGCTAGATCGGCTGCGCTCCCTTGAGCCGAGGCCTCTTGCGAGTCGATGGTGTGGCGCACGCGCCCCCATAGATCAGGGCTCCAACTGGCGTTTGCGCCAATATCATAGAGAGTTGCGGCTTGATGCGCTCCCGCGCCGCTGCGGATGGCAGATTTGTCCAGTGCAAGCGTCGGAAACAAAGACGCACGCGCAAGATCGACGGCAGCTAACGCCTCTCGATAGGTGCTTTCGGCTTGTTTCAGGGTTTGGCTGGACAGATCAATGTGCCCTTCCAAACGATTCAAAACCGGATCGCCATAGAGTGTCCACCACGGGCCGCGCTGTCCCTCATCTTGCGGTGTGGCCCGCTTCCAGTCTCCGCTCTCCTTAAAGGCTGTTGGCGTGGAAACTGGAGGTTTTTCATAGTCCGGCCCCACCGCGCAGGCCGCGACGGAGAGCAACAGACAGAATCGAACGGCGCGTTTCATCTTCTCATTCTGACGTGTTTACCCAGAAAAGGGGAGGGGTTTTTAGAAAAAAGGGGAAGAACCGAGGGGGAACGCCCTGTTTTTCTCCTGCCTTTTTGAAATCATAGATCTTTCGGAAACAGATCCAGAAAACGGCGGGTGAAGCGCCCGTAATCAGCGGCTTCCATATCGACTTTCAGATTGATTTTGCTGCGCGCTTCCTTCTGTTCGATGATTTTCCCATGCGCGTGGAGCCAAGAGAGCGCCGCGCCATCGGTAACCGAAAGAGTCAGAGAATAAATCTGCCGTCGTGCGGCGAGGCGTTGATCAATAAGGTTTAAAAGCTGCGGAATCCCCTCTCCGGTCAAAGAGGAAACCCCGATCATCCCCCCTTTGGCTTCTTGCCTTAATCCATCAAGTGGAACGGTTTGGGCGGCCTCTGCCGTCAGACGCGCATCGTAATCCGCATGGATCATGCGATCTTCAGGCGGCAATAAATCGATCTTGTTTTGAACCTCGATCAACCGCTCGTCAGATCCCCTAATGCCAAGATCGGCTAAAATCTCCAGCACCGAATCGCGTTGTGCCCGCGTGTCGGGATGAGCAATGTCGCGCACATGAAGGATCACATCCGCCAGCTGCACTTCCTCTAACGTCGCGCGGAAAGCCTCAACCAGATGTGTAGGTAAATCCGAGATAAACCCCACCGTGTCGGAGACAATCGCCTCGCGCCCCGAGGGCAGTTTGATCCCGCGCATGGTGGGATCAAGCGTCGCGAAGAGCATATCCTTGGCCAAGACTTCCGAACCCGTCAAACGGTTGAAGAGCGTCGATTTTCCGGCATTCGTATAACCGACCAGCGCGAGGGTCGGGTGGCCTGCGCGGCTTCGGGCGGAACGTTGAAGTCCGCGTGTGCGGCGGACATTTTCAAGCTCCTCTTTCAGCCGCGCGATACGGGCGGTGATCAAACGGCGGTCGATTTCAAGCTGAGATTCACCCGGGCCTCCCAGAAAGCCGAAACCGCCGCGCTGCCGCTCCAGATGTGTCCATGACCGCACCAGACGCGACTTTTGATAAGAGAGCGCCGCCAATTCGACTTGTAGGCGCCCTTCATGCGTGCGGGCGCGGGCACCAAAAATCTCAAGAATTAGCCCCGTTCTGTCAATCACCTTGGCCTTTAAATCGCGTTCCAGATTGCGCTGTTGAATGGGAGTCAGCGCATGGTTAACGATAACGAGGAGGCTTTCTGTTTCGGCGACAAGGGCCGCCAGATTTTGCACCTGCCCTTTGCCAAATAAGGTTGCAGAAACTGTTTGAGCGAGCGGCTGCGTCAGAGCTTGAACCACGTGCAGATTAATCGCGCGGGCAAGGCCGATGGTTTCTTCAAGCGCACCATCCGTTGCGCGAAACCGCTCAGATTTCAGGACAGGATTGATAACCAGCGCGCGCTCACCCTGTCGCATGCCGTCCAAATCGGTGGGGGAGCCTTCTGTCACGCGGAAACCGTTGGAGCTTGGTCAAAACGAACCGATGCTTGGGGCACGATGGTGGCAATTGCATGCTTATAGACAAGCTGAACGTGATCTTCACGGCGCAATAAAAGCGCTACGGAATCGAGGCTCGTCAAGATTCCCTGCAGCTTGATGCCGTTCAGAAGAAAAACGGTGACGGGGCTTTTATCAGCGCAGAGAGTCGCAAGAAAAGAATCTTCGATCATGGGATACCGTATCCTTTCAAAAGATCAAGGAACACCCGACAATCAGAGGCGAAAAGATCTGCGCCGAATTTAGCGGCTTCTTCTTCCGTGCCGATCAGAACGGGGGTGCAGGTGGCATTGCGCGCGCAGGCGATATCCGTTTCGCTGTCGCCGACCAACCAGATGCTTGGATCGGCCTCTAACCCCGCCAGCCAGAGCGCATGATCGGCAGGGTCGCGGGCGGGCTTATCGCGCGGCGCATCGTTTGACCCAACCAACGAAGCGAAATAAGGATCCCATCCCAAAGCGGCGGATTCGCGACTCAAAGAAAAATTTGTTTTGTTGCTCACCACCATCATGGGGATTTTTTTCCCCTGTAACCAGCACAGAAGATCTTCCGCGCCGTCTAAGGGCCGGAGATCCTGCATATGAATCTCTCTGTAATAAGAACGGAAGAGGTCCATAGCCTCCTGACACCGGTCTCCGTACCAGTCAGGAAAAATCTCACGCGCCGAACGGGTGCTGTTGCGGCGGACCTCTTCTGTATTCCATGGGTCCTGTCCGAAATGGCCACGCACACGATTCAACGCAGAGCCAATAGACCCCCAGCTATCCACCAACGTATTATCCCAGTCGAAAATAACCGCGCGAGGAAAACAGAGGGGTTTCATGCTGCGCCTTCCGTTGGTGTGTTCTCGGTTCCGCTTCCGTGCACGCCAAGCAATTTCAGCTTCCGATGCAAGGCCGAGCGTTCCATACCCACAAAGCCCGCTGTGCGCGCGACATTGCCGCCGAACCGTGTGACTTGGGCGATCAGATATTCGCGTTCGAACATTTCCCGCGCATCGCGCAGCGGAAGCGACATAATCTCGCCCCCTTTTTCCCAGCGCAGCACGCCGGGTGCGGCCGAGGTGATTTCCGGCGGCAGCCGATCAGCGCGGATCGTCTCCTCCGATTCCTCGGGCTGCATAATCAGCACCCATTCCATCGCGTTCCGCAGCTGCCGCACATTGCCCGGCCAGTCATAGGATTGAAGGGCGGCACGGGCATCCTCGCCCAGCAAACGGGGTGGGACACCCGCCGCCTCGGCGGCACGGGTGAGAAAATAATTCGCCAGAACAGGGATATCTTCGCGCCTGTCGATCAGCGCGGGCATGCGGATCGGCACAACGCTCAGACGGTAGAAAAGATCTTGTCGAACGGTTCCCGCTTGCATCTCGCGCTGCAAATCGCTGCTGCTCCCTGCAATCACGCGCACATCGACTTCGACCCGCACACTGCCGCCAACGCGGGTAAAGGCCTGTTCTTGCAAGACGCGCACGACTTTGCCCTGAATGTCCAGCGGCATGTCGGCGATCTCATCGAAATAAAGAGTCCCCCCATGCGCTTGTTCAAAGAATCCCGTTTTGCGTCCGCCTTCCGGCCCGCCGCGCTCCGCGCCGAATAAGTCCTGTTCAAAAAAGGCCGGATCAATCGCCCCGCAATTGACAATTACAAAAGGCTCGCCCGCCCGTTTCGACTGACGATGCAAGGCGCGGGCAACGAATTCTTTCCCTGACCCCGACGGGCCGGAAATCAAAACACGGCTTTGGGTGGGCGCAACGCGTTCCACGACTTGCCGAATTTGAACGAGGGCCGCGCATTGGCCGATGATTTCCGTTTCTGCGCCGATTCGAAATTTCAGCTCCGTATTCTCGCGCTTCAACCGCGCCGCGTTTAACGCGTTTTGCACCTGTAAGATCAACCGGTCAGCTTTGAAGGGCTTTTCGATAAAATCATAGGCGCCCATTTTGATCGCCGAGACGGCCGTGTCGATATTCCCATGCCCGCTGATCATAATCACGGGGACATCCGGCGTATCGTGACGAATATGCTCCAAAATTTGCAAGCCATCCAGCGCGCTGTCTTTAAGCCAGATATCCAAAATGACTAGCCCGGGCTTGCGGTGCGCCATGGCTTGAATCGTTTCGTCCGACTGCGCGGCCTCGCGCACGGACAGGCCTTCATCGTTGAGAATGCCTTTGATGAGGGCGCGGATATCCGCCTCGTCATCCACGACTAAAATATCGCCCGTTAGGCTTTTGTCTTTCGCTTGCGCGGCCATTCTGTCCCGACCCTTGGACTCAAAAGAGAACTTCCCTTAACTGATCGGGCGCCAACGGCCATTTGTCAAGCACGACAGCGCGGATGACAGCGCGGACAGCTCAATAGCCAAGAGACGAAGCTGTCGAGGCAGAAAGGAATGCCCAACAGAAAAGGATAAAACAGAGCGATACAGCGCTCACGCGGCCCGATCACTTCGCTTGCTTCCTTGAAGCGCACTGGCGAGTCGAAGTCCGCCAAACCAATCCAGAAAACGCTTGGCTTCTTTGCGCCGGAAGATGGCCCCATGCTGAGGAACCATCAGCTCGATATCCAGATGGGACACGCGCTCGATCCACGCGTCACGGGCGGCTTCGGACGGCATCCAGCGGCGATGGAACCCGTCCATATAGCGGGCGTGGGCGTCGAAATCTTCAACGTATAGATCCTGTTTATCAGGCGGCAAGAGCGCGGCACCCACATCGCCTGAAAACAAAATCTTCGCCTTCGGGTCATAAACGTGGAGATTACCCGACGAATGTAGGTAGTGAGCGGGCACCAGCTCAACCGCATGGGTGGGAGAGACTTCCACGCGCATCCCCTCATCCGGAACGGGAACCAGCTGCGAGGTATCGCAGCCGAAATGCGGGATAAAGCTGGACCAGACCCAAGGGACATAGACTCGGGCACGGGGACAGGTTCCCAGCCACAGAGAGAGCGAGGAAATAATATCCGGATCTTGGTGCGAGCCAAACAGAGTTGTGATGTTTTCCAAGGGGATATAGTCGCTGATGGCCGAGACGACTTCGGGAAAAATCTCGACACCGCCGGGATCCAACAACATGCCCTGCTCACCCGAGATAAGAAGATACTCATTCGTGTCGATGACCGAGGCCGCCTTATCAGGATCCCGCGCAAACACGATCCATTTGACGTCCTTGTCTTCATAAAGGACTTCAGACAGCATGAGCAATCTCCCGATAGGAAAGGGTGTGAAGTTGAGAAACGACCTCAGTCGCGACCTTACGGATATTGTCTGCCGCGTTTTGCATTTCGAGCGCCAGATGCCGAAAAGACGCGGTTCCCCATTTATCACCCTGCAGACGCGAGGTTTCGATCATGAGGCCGGATTTCACATAATTAATGAGGCGCAAAGATTTGCCCATATCTTCGATAATTTGGATCAGATCGGAAATAAAATGGGCATTGGTGCGCTCAAACTCCTGAAGGCTGCGAAAGAAAACACCTTCCGCCTGCACAAGAGATTCTTGGTTCTTGTCACCGGATTTCGCTCGCGCCCGACGCAGCATAGAGAGGCGACTTTCATCCAACAAAGTCTTAGCGATCATGCAGGTCCATTGGCGAGTCAGGGCGCGAATCCGCTCGACCGTCTCTCCCAGAGAAACCGCGATGACCAAAGTCTCGCTTGTAAAAACCGAGAAAGCCTTGCTCTCGGCCCCAATTCGGGCCGAGGCGATTTGCGCGTTCAACGAGACATGGTTCAGCGCCGCGGCCAACTGCCGAAAGCCGCGGATCCGATGGCGAATGCCTAAAGCCGCGTTAAGGCATTCTTGTGTTTTTGAGAGTTCGCCCATAGGTTGAGTTAGCAGTCAAAAGGTTAAGAAAACCCTTACGGAACATATCGGCGCATGGGGTTTAATGCGCGCGCGCGGCTTCTTCCATCAGCGTCGTCTTGTTGCGCATGCGACGCCCAACGCTTTGATAGGCGATCCGAGCGTGATCGACGCAATAAGGAAGCCCCTCGCTGGCCGTGCAGCCGCAAAAACGGAAATCAGCCGATCGTGGATCGCCGACAGGCCAGCGGCAATGACGCTCGCCCGCCTTGGTAACCGGGATTCCCTCGATTCGTCCGGTGCCGATTCCCTCCAACGAGCGGAACATATCGCGGTTTTGGGCTTCGCGCTGCGGCTGGGGCAGAGCCCGAAGGGGCGTGGCAGGAACGGGAACGGAAGGAAGGGGCCGCAACATCATCCGCTTGCGGCCAATGCCTTTCGACGCGCCGGATGTCCGTGCCATAATGGCAACTGCCTTGTCTTTCTGAGCGGAAAGCTTCATGCGATTGGCCTTGCCGATGACCGCATTGCGTGTCAATCCGCCGATCATTTCAGCGATTTCACTGGCGCTGTGTTGTCCCCACAGGTCTTTGAGCATTTCGATTTTCTGGTCGGTCCATGTCATGCGGAGTCCTCTGGGCTGATGATGGGGGCGGCGACATACCCAAAATAGGTATGTCACAAGGGGGTGGGAAGGCAAGACAATCACTAAAACCACTATATCTAGTGGCTTATCTTCAGCATATGTACCACAGGCTGTGGAAAGAGGCTAGCCCTCTCTTCTCTTGTGGACAAATTGTGGGTAGGGACAACGGATTGATTCTTAACCTTATGAAAAAGGTAAAGAATTCGTTAACCAAACAGGGACTCAAGACATGCTTTTTTGGTTCACTGGATTCGCTTATCCACAACTTTCTGTGCTAAGACTTCTTCGTGTTTGCCCCCAAAGAGGAGAAACTCTTATGAATAAAATAAAGGCGGCTCTGATGACTGGCCTTCTTTGTTTGCTGGCAGGGTGTGTTTCGCTACCGCCCCCCATGCCGCCCGAGCTTATCTACAGCAAGACGGAGCAATCTATTCAAAATCCTGCGGTTCTTATTGGGGTTAAGGAGGATACGTCCTTTTTCCTTGCAGATGAGCTGTGCTACGTTGAGAACATTGATGGGCGTGTGGTCAATGATCGTCACAAGAATCCAACGGACCCTGTGTTCCTTGACCCGGGATCGCATGTTCTGGGGATAAAATTTGAACAGGGCCATACCTATGCCCACATCACGCTGCCTTTTGTCGCGGCACCCAAAGGGCAATACACGATAGGCCACCGGACTGTTTCAAGCTTTTGGGATCCTCCGGGCCATCTGCAACTTTGGATTCAAGATGCCTCAACAGGGCAAGAGGCTTCCAGCACAGCGGTAACCCCCATTTCCGTTCAGCAAAGCTCTCCAATCTTTATCCCTATCATGACGAAGTAGGAGAAATTCAGCTCTCGCTTTGCCCCCATTCTGCCAGACGGGCGAGGTGGGCGTAATCGTCGAAATCAGGCGCAAAGCGGGCTCGGGGAATCGCCGTGTAGGGAATATGGGGATTGTTAAAAGTAGCGATTAAATTTTCGAGCCCCGCTTCAGCCTGCGCGACAAGGGAGTCAAGATTTTGAGTTTCTGTTTGAATTTTACAGCCGCTCGCGCCGCCTTTCAGAATCCAATATTCTAAAGAGCCGCTCGGCGTCGCTGGAAATTCTCCAAAGCCGCCTTGCTGCGCGATCAAGGCCAAAAGCTGGAGTTGAGGCTCGAGACCCGCGCGCATTTCTCCCTTGGCTGGCACACCGCCGGTTTTGTAATCCACAACAGCAAGCCCACCCTCTTCTAAAAAGTCGATCCGATCCGCACGGCCTTTCAGTCTAAAATCGCCGTTTAACGTGATGATCCCCTCCAGCTCCGCGCCCGCCAACCGGATGCCGCTTGCATATCTTTTGCGCTGTGTTTCAAGAAACCATGCGGCCATATCCGTAAAGCGTGCCCACCAAAAAACCCGCGCGCGGGGGTTTGGCTCCGCCTGATTAAAAACATCCCGCCCATAGGTCAGCAGAGTCTCCATCGCATCCGACCCGCAGGGATTGGGAAACGCTTTGGTAAATTTCTCAAAAGCCAGATGGATGATGTCGCCTTTGTCTCCTGCGTCCAATTCCGCATCCAGAGGATCCAGCTTGCGGAGTTTCAACACATGCTTGGCATAGATAGCGTAGGGGTTGCGCAGCCATGTCGTGATTTCGGTTACCGACAGGGCTTTCGGACGCAACGCAACGGGCGGCAGAGGGGCCGGCCTTGCGCAAGGCATGAGAGATGGGGGGCGATCCAAGGCCTGCGCCCAAGCCTGCCACTGTTGATCCGAGGTCAAGGTATCCGAGAGACCCGCCGCGCTCAGAACGGCCTCAAGCCGCAACCAAAAGCGCGAGGGTACGGTGGGGGTGCCCCCCGCGCGAAGGGCGCGAGTCATCATCACTTCTTTGGCGCAGGCCATTTGCGCAAAATCATGCGCCGAAAGCCCGATCCGATATTCGGGAGCGGGCAGACTGAATTTCTCGCGCATCGCGCGGGACATCCATGGATCAAAGCCGGGATCGGGGGGCCATAGACCTTCATTAAGCCCTCCCAGAATCACAAGATCGGCGGCGCAAAGCCGTGCCTCCATCGCGCCCAAGATGGTCAAGCGGGGATGCGTTGGCAGAGGAGGCCGTATCGTTTCAAGCCCTATCAGAAAATGGAACAAAGCCGCGTAATCTTGGCCCTTCAAAAGGGGAAAGGAGGGAGCTGTTTCGCGCCATGTGGTCAACCATTCCGCCAGAGCCTCGCCCGCCGCACCGCACCACAAACGCACCGCCCCCGTTTCAAGGTCTGTCGCGGCGATGGTTTCCGCGACACGGATATGGGTGGCAATCCAGACTTCCAGAGTCTGTTCCGTTGACCAGATCTCGCTCAGAGGTTTCAAAAGATCCTGCAGAAAAGCGAAATCTTCGGTTTCTTTTCCTTTTCGGGCGCGGAGTTCCGCCTTGCGGGCTTGAACGCGGCAAGCGGCAGGACTCTGCCCACACGCAGCGAGCGGATGTTTCAAGAGGGCAAGCGCATCGACGGCTCCGGCATGAGGCGCAGCCGCCTTCAAAAGAAGCGCGCAGAACGCGCCTATCGGCAGGAAAGAAAGAGGGGTCCCGCCCGAATCATCGGCTTCGATCCCCCAGCGGCGCAGCAAAGACGCCACGCGCATGGCCAAGCCCCTGTCGGGCGTGACAAAGGTGGCGGTCTTGTCGGGCGTTTCCAGACAGGCGCGGAGTCGCAGGGCGATAACTTGGGCTTCCTCTTGCGGATGCGCGAGCGTCAAGCGGCTCAGCCCCGCAACCGAAGCCCTATCTAACTTGCCCCGTAAATTCCGCCAGCTCTCGGTTACAGAAGCTGGCCGCATGGTTTCAGTCAAAAGCTGCGCGCGGGGAGAAAGAGGCTGCGCTTCCCCCCAATCTCGCACAGCGTTTCTTGAAACACCCATACGCGCCAAGAGGCGCTTCATGCCATATTGCGGATGTGTGTCATCTACGGCATCCCACGCGTCTTCTTCCATCGCGCGGTCAAGGCCTGGCAGGATGACAGCCCCCCAATCCAACCCTGCGATGACATCCAACAAGGCTGCCGTTGCCGGAACCGATCCGGTTGATCCAGCGGCGATCACGGGGAAATCAGGCGGCGTTTCGCGCCATAAACGCGCTTGTTCATTCAGGATTAAATTGCGGCGCAGGGCGGGATCCAGACAGCCCTCTTCCTTCAAAACTAAGGGCCATGTGCGCGTCACAATATCCAGAAAGGCAATGATTTCTTGCCAATGGGCGGCGAGTTCGCGCTCTTCAACCAAAGTCGGAAGGGCACTGACATCGCATTGCTCAATCTGAACTTGATCCAGAAACCGCGCGAGCGCAGCGGCGCCTTCGGCGGCCTGATCCCATGATAAACTCGGGTCGCGTTTGCGCACCAGCTGAGCCAAAAGCATGAGCCGTTTCAAGGGCGCGATGGCGTGGGGGAGATCAAACGCGCCCTCAGCGGCAAAACCTATTTCCTCCTCGTCTATATCGCCTAAAGGGCGCAGACGGGGCAAAAGCACAGGCTTTCCTTTAGCAACGCGGGCGAAGGCCAGCCCTAACTGCCGACACGCCCGGCGCGTCGGCAGGAACACAAGCGTGCGGGACAAACGAAACCCATCGCCCTCTGCCTGCCGCCACATCTCGGCCGCCAAGACATCCAGAAAAGGGGCGTCAGGGTTGATTGTAAAGAGATTTTTCATGCCGTTCTTTATCGTTATATCCCGCCTCTCTTCTTTCGAAGCTTATAGACATAGGAAATCACTTCCGCCACCGCGCGGTAATGCTGCGCGGGGATGGGCGTGTCGATCTCCACAGACTCATACAGTGCGCGCGCCAAAGGTGGGTTACTGACCAGCGGAATCTTGTTTTCCTCCGCCACCGCGCGGATGCGTTCGGCGATCAAATTAATCCCTTTGGCCAGAACGACCGGCGCGGCCATCTGGCCGCTGTCATAACGGAGCGCAACAGCATAATGGGTTGGGTTGGTGATGACGACATCGGCTTTGGGCACCTGCGCCATCATGCGCTTGCGCGCGCGATCAAGCCGCATTTGCCGCACCCGCGCCTTGATCATCGGGTCGCCTTCTTGCTGCTTATGCTCGTCCTTAATTTCCGCCTTCGTCATACGCAGATTTTTGATGTACTGATAGCGTTGAAAGAATAAATCCGCCGCTGCGATCAATGTGAAAGGCAGGATCAGAATCGTGATCAGATGCACCGTTTGGTGATTGAGATAAGACAAAAGGATCGGCAGAGGCTGTCCTGCCAGATGGGGCACTTCAAGCCCCACGGGCACCAGCACCACAAGCGCAACACCGCCCAGAAAGCAAAGCTTTAGGAATCCTTTGCCCAGTTCCTCCAACGCGGTGATCGAGAACAGGCGCTTCAATCCGCGCGAGGGATCCAGACGCATCAGATCGATTTTCAAAAGATCCAATGCGAAGAAAAACCCCGTTTGAAGCATGACGCCGCCAACAATCGCGCCCAGCATCAGCGCGAAAATCAACCCGGTTGCGCGGGCGACATGGAGGTAGATCGAGAAAAACAGGGGGTGCAAAGCGGCTTCGTCAATCCGTATGGCATCCGGTGTTTCTAAAAAACCGCGCAAAAAACTCAAAAGATCCCGCATCGCGGAAGGCAGAACCCATGCCACGATGACCAAAAGCCCGAGCATTGAAACCCATAAGGACGCCTCGCGGCTGACAGGAATTTGTCCTTGCTCACGCGCTTCGTCTAACCGCTTGCCGGTCGGTTGTTCGGTTTTTTGGTCTTGTTCCTGTTCGGCCATGCCGATGTCCACGATGGATGGATGGAAACCATATATATAATCGGGCCCCTTCGGGCCCCCTCACGTTTTATCCGGGCAAAAGGCGCATCAGCTTCGCCCTCGCGCGTGTTTTGCACGGAATCGAATACTCGGCTTTCCAAGGAAACCGAGTATACGCGGCTTCTTTGGAAAGAGGAAGGATTCTGCGCCGCGCGAAACATACGCGCAGACGCGGAGCTGATTTGCCTTTCCCTGCCGGAAAAGCTAGAGGAAAGAGAGACGGCGGGGGCTTAAGGTATGGGCAGAGTGCTCACTTTTTATTTGTTGCGGCAATTGGCCGGGGCCTTTGCCTTTGCCACGGGAGCCGTGACTTTTGTCGTGCTTTTCGCGCAGTCTTTTCGGCTCCTCTCCTTGGTGGTCGAAAATGCCGCGACATTGCTCGTTTTCTTTCAGCTTATGGGCCTGTCGGGACTTACGGTTCTGCCCCTTATTATGCCGCTTGGCGTTGGAGTCGCTGTCCTTTTTGTTTATCACAGACTTGGAACCGACAGCGAATTGACGGTGATGCGCGCGGCGGGGCTTAACGCGCGGCAGCTGATCAAGCCGGTTTTGATTCTGGCGGGGGTGGTGACGGTGCTCGGCTTTGGGTTGACTTTGTGGGTTGCGCCCATGGCCAACCGCATGTTGGCCGACATTCAGGGCGCAATCCGCAACAGCACGGCCGTCTTTTTGTCGCACCCCGGCAGTTTCAATGATTTGGCGGAAGGACTAACCTTTTACGCTGACAAACGGGGCGCAAACGGCTCGTTGCAGGGGATTTTAATTCAAGATGCGCGTGAGCCTGACCGTCCCGTTACGACGATGGCGGAATCAGGACAGGTGGGCGTAGACAAAGGGCAGCCGAATTTGGTCATTTTCAACGGGCGGCGGCAAGAGTTAGACCCTGCCACGGGGCAAGTGTCTGAATTGCTGTTTGATCAGTATGTGCTGGATTTAGAGTCGTTGCGTGCGACGCACGCGGCCCGTTGGCCGGATCCGCGTGAACAGTCTCTGTCCGAATTGCGGCATCCGTCCGAGGCTTTGGTGCACGCGCGCGGGCCCTTATCCCGTTTTGTGGGGGAATTCCACGCGCGACTCTCAGCCCCGCTTCTTTCCTTTGCCTATGGATTGATCGGTGTAACCGCTATTTTGGTTGGCTCTTTCAGACGTCGGGGGATGAGCGGCCGTGTAGGGCTGGGCGCAGGAGCGATGCTCGGCCTTCAAGCCGCTTTTATGACTCTCACCGGCGCGGCGGCTCAAGATAACACACTGATTCCTTTGCTTTACCTTATTTCTCTCTTTTCCGGTACCGCATCTTTGGCTCTGTTGAATGAAGATCTCGCACCGGATCAGTCCATCCGAAAACCGTGGAGCGTTCGCCCATGACGAAACGTTTGGTGATGCCTTTTTATTTCGGGCGGCAGTACGGGCTATGGCTTCTGGTGTTTCTGTTCGGCCTCTCGGGCATCGTGTTTCTATTTGAAATCGCCGAATTGATGCGCCGCGCTGCCGGACATCACGATGTCGGCTTTGCAATCGTCCTTGAAATGGGGCTGACGAAACTGCCCGAGACGATTGAGCATATTCTGCCCTTTGTTGTCCTTTTTGCGGGGCTTTTTACCTTTTGGCGCCTGACACGCTCTCAGGAGCTGATCGTCGCGCGATCGGTTGGCGTTTCGGCTTGGCAATTCATGGCCCCGGCTTTGGTCGTGACGTTCGCTTTTGGGCTTTTGAACCTTTTTTGCCTCAATCCGTTGGGCGCGACGCTGAATGGGCGGTACAAGGCTTTGGAGGCGCGGTATCTAGATCATATGCCAACGCTGGAATTGACGGGGGCGGGGCTGTGGCTGCGGCAAAGCGACGGGAAAAACCGCTATCTGCTGCATGCCGATCATATCGCGATGAATCCGCTGACGCTTTCTCCTGCCATGATTTTAATTTATGACTCCCAAGGGAAGTATCAGGGTCGATTGGACGCCCCGCAAGCCGTTTTGACCAACGGCGCGTGGGATGTGCCGAACGCGTGGCAGAATGAGGACAAAAAACAAGCGTCCTTTCTGCCGGACTGGAAATTGCCGACGCATCTGACCTTGAATAAGATTCAGGAAAGCATGGCCCCTCCGGATACGATCTCTTTTTGGGAATTGCCGCGCTTCATCCGCGCCCTACGCGCCATCGGACTGCCCGAGACGCGGCACGCCTTGGAATTCCAGAGCCAGCTTGCGCAGCCCTTTCTTTTGGCTTCCATGGTCTTTTTCGCCGCGAGTTTCGCGTTACGGATGAACAGAAACGGCGGCGTCGCGCGGATGATTGTCTCGGGCGGTTTGCTGGGGAGCGGATTTTATCTGCTGAACAATTTGATCAAGGCACTGGGCAGCAACCAAACTCTGCCTGTGGTGCTGGCGGCATGGGCGATTCCCGTTATCGCGCTGGCGCTGAGTAATACGGTCTTACTGCATATGGAGGAGGGGTGAGGCGTGGTGTTCCCCCTCTCCCAGAAGGACAGTCTCGACAAAGACTATACTGCGAGACGTTACAGGTTGACCTTTTTGCTTAACAACACGCGCTCTGCGTCCTGAGGACCGCTGGCCGGACTGAGGCGTTTTTTTGCTTCATCTTTTCCTGTCCGGCACGATGCGACAATCCGGCTTATTAATCCATCTTTTAGAGTCAGCCGGCTCTCATACAATCAGCTCTCCTGCCTTCGTGCGGGCTGCGGCATCGGCTTCGGCCAGAACGTCCAGATCCGTCAAAGCTGAAACGGGAATCGCGTTCAAAACAGTTTCGTTGATGCGTTCAATATCCAAAAAGCCAATCCGCTTATCAAGGAAGGCTTGGACGGCGACCTCGTTTGCGGCCGACAGAACGGCGGGCGCTGTACCGCCTTTGATCATCGCTTCTTGCGCGAAACGCAGAGCAGGAAATTTTACGGGGTCCGGACTTTCAAAGGTCAATTGCCCGATTTTTGCTAAATCCAACCTCTGAACGGGCGTTTCCATACGCTCGGGCCATGCCAGACAATAGCCGATAGGCGTGCGCATATCGGGCGAGCCAAGCTGCGCCAGCACAGAGCCGTCTTTATATTCCACCATACTGTGAATGACGGATTGCGGATGAACCAGAACATCGATTTTCTCGCGCGGCATTTGGAAAAGAAAGTGGGCTTCGATGACTTCTAATGCCTTGTTCATCAGACTCGCGCTATCGACCGAGATTTTGGCTCCCATACTCCAAACGGGATGCTTGACAGCTTGTTCCGCTGTCATTTTTTCCATTTCCGCGCGCGACAAGGTGCGGAATGGCCCGCCCGAGGCGGTCAAGATCAACCGCGCGATCCCCTCGCGATGATCAAAGTCAAAGACCTGATAAATCGCGTTATGCTCGCTGTCCACAGGCAACAGCGTCGCGCCACATTCGGCAACGAGACGCATCATCAAAGGCCCCGCGCAAACAAGGGTTTCTTTGTTCGCAAAAGCAATCGTTGCCCCGCGCCTTGCAGCCGCCAGAGTCCCGGGCAAGCCTGCTGCACCAACGATCGCCGACATGACCCAGTCGCTGTCCATCTGCGCGGCCTCAACCACCGCCTGAGCGCCAGCAGCGGCTTGAATGCCCGTTCCAGCCAAAGCCTCTTTCAACGCTGCGTATTGCGTGTCATCTCCAACGACGGCCAATCGAGGCTTTAGGAGCTTCGCCTGCCGCACCAGCTCGTCGATATTGCGGTTTGCGGTCAGGGCGACAACGTCGAAAGAGTCCCGCGCGCGGTCGATCAAATCAAAGGTTTGACGTCCTACCGATCCGGTCGAACCAAGAATGGTGATTCGGCGTGGATTTGCGACAGGTTTAGAAGACAAAGCGGGACGAGACATGGAGATTAGCCTTTCCAGAACCAGAGGATAAGAGAGGGGACGGCGCCTTGAACAAGCGCGGCGCAAACAGCGGCGAAAATCAACCCGTCAACACGATCTAAAACGCCGCCATGGCCCGGGATGACGTCACCGCTTTCCTTGACCCCTGCCTGACGTTTGAAGAAAGATTCGAATAAATCGCCCGCTTGCGCGACGACTCCCAGCACAGGGGCAAAAAGCAGCGTAACGCACGGGTGTTTTGCCCCCAAGAAAGACGCTACATAGAAACCAACAAGAGCCGCCCCGCCAATGCCGCCGACAAGACCCGCCCATGTTTTGTTTGGGCTGATCGCAGGGGCCAGTCGCGGGCCCCCAATGCCGCGCCCCACAAAGAAGGCTCCGATATCAATCGCCCAGACCGTCAAAAGCAGATAAAAAGTCACGCCCATGCCGATATCCGGCGTTTCCCGCAAAAAGAGAAGCGCAAGACCAAAGCCGCCCATATAGGGGAAGCTTGAAACGATCCAGCCGGGCTTTTCCTCGCCCTCGCGTCGCGCAAGGATATAAAGGAAGAAGGCCGAAAAACACCCTGTGGACAGGCCAATATCCATCGACCCCAACGTCGCGGCAATCAACGTCGCGGCCACAAAGACGCACGCAAACCCGACCGTGCGCGGCCGCGTTTGAGGCGCGACAAGCCGCAACCATTCATAGGTGCCAAAAGTCGCAGCAGCCACGACCAACGCGCCATAGACGACGCTGCCGAGGAAAACGGCCAAGAGGATCACGGGCGCGATCAAGGCCACCGAAAGGCAGCGAAGACGCAACTGCGTGCCGTTGAAGCAACCCATCTTAACGGGACAAAGCATCGGAAAAATCTCCCGAACAAAAAAGCAGCCCCGATCATAGGGGGAGATGTTTAAAAATTCTATGTCAAAAACACAGAGCTGACAAAGAGCGCGAATCAATTTGCGCTTCCCCCCCCTTTTGGCTAGGCTCACCCCATGCTAAAGACGCCTTTTTTACCAGAAGGGTCCAAGGGTTAACCGCTTCATTTCCGTCAGGATTTCCATGAGTCAAGCCGCCGCCGATCTTCCCGTTCCGCCTACCCCCGAATATGGCGCGGATTCCATCACCGTTTTGCGTGGGCTGGATGCCGTGCGCAAACGCCCTGGCATGTATATAGGGGACACGGATGACGGGTCCGGCCTGCATCATATGGTCTATGAGGTCGTGGATAATGCCGTGGACGAGTCGCTCGCGGGGCATTGCACACGGATTGATGTGATTTTGAACGCCGATGGGTCATGCACCGTGCACGACAATGGGCGCGGGATTCCGACAGACATTCATACCGAGGAAGGCGTTTCGGCCGCCGAAGTCGTGATGACACAGCTCCATGCGGGCGGAAAATTTAACCAGAATTCCTATAAAGTCTCGGGCGGTTTGCACGGCGTAGGCGTTTCTGTTGTGAATGCCTTGTCCGAATTTCTGGATTTACGCATTTGGCGGCAAGGCTTCGAATGGAGCATGCGTTTTTGTCATGGCGTGGCCGAAGCGCCGCTGAAGCAAATAGGCCCTTCCGACAAAACAGGAACGGAAGTCACCTTTTTGCCGTCGACGGGAACTTTTACCAAGACAGTTTTCGATTTCGCAACGCTCGAGCACCGGTTGCGCGAATTGGCTTTTTTGAATTCCGGCGTGAATCTGAATTTGACCGATGCGCGAGGCGTTGAACCGAAGATCGCGCATCTATGCTATGAGGGCGGTTTGCAGGAATTTGCCAAATGGCTGGATAAGGCCAAGCAGCCCGTCCATTCGACCGTCTTTACGCGGAAGGAGCAAGACGAAATCGGCGTGGAATGCGCCCTACAGTGGAACGACAGCTATCACGAAAATATGCTGTGCTTCACGAACAACATTCCGCAAAAAGACGGCGGCACGCATTTGGCGGGCTTCCGCGCGGCGCTGACTCGCACCGTCAACCAATATGCCGAGACATCCGGCTTGCTGAAAAAAGAAAAAGTCTCGCTATCGGGCGAGGATATGCGCGAAGGCCTGACCTGCGTTTTGTCCGTGAAAGTGCCGGATCCAAAATTTTCGTCTCAGACGAAGGAAAAGCTGGTCTCCAGCGAAGTCAAACCCGTTGTCGAGTCCATTATCAGCGCGATGCTGGCGACGTGGTTCGAGGAACATCCGGCGGACGCCAAGAAAATCGTCGGTAAAGTCGCGGAAGCTGCGGCGGCAAGGGAAGCGGCCCGAAAAGCGCGCGAGCTGACCCGCCGCAAAAGCGCGCTGGATCCGACCTCTCTGCCCGGCAAATTGGCGGATTGTCAGGAACGCGATCCCGCGAAGTCCGAGATCTTCATTGTGGAGGGCGATTCGGCAGGCGGTTCAGCCAAACAAGGCCGTGCGCGGCAGTATCAGGCGATCTTGCCCTTGCGCGGCAAAATCTTGAATGTCGAACGGGCGCGGTTCGACAAAATGTTGTCCTCGGCCGAAATCGGCACGCTGATCACCGCGATCGGCTGCGGCATCGGGCGCGAGGAATTCAACGCCGACAAAGCGCGGTATCATAAAATCATCATCATGACCGACGCCGATGTGGATGGCAGCCATATCCGCACGCTCCTTTTGACCTTCTTCTTTCGCCAAATGCCTCAATTAATCGAACGAGGCTATATCTATATCGCGCAGCCGCCTCTCTACCGCATCAAAAAGGGCAATGCGAAAGAGCGCTATCTGAAAAACGAAGCGGCGATGGAGGATTATTTGACGGAAGCGGGGACGGAAGCCGTTACCCTGACTTTGCATGACGGCACGGTGCTGCAAGGCGACGCGCTGCGCGCTTTGATCGAAAAACTCCGCACAGCGAAGGGATCCGTTTTGTCTCTGGCCCGCAAAGTCGGCTCTCAAGCGGTCATCGAACAAGCCGCCATTGCAGGGGCGTTGGCGCCTGCCCTTGGGAACAGCGCGGAACAAGCCGCCCAAGTTGCGGCCCAAGTTGCCGAACGTCTGGATTCGTTATTACCCACCAAAGAACGCGGCTGGAAGGGGGAAGCGGGGTCTGCGGGCGGGATTCTCCTCAGCCGCACGCGCCACGGGGTTGTGCATCGTTTTACAATTGACGCGGATACCTTGCGCTCGGTCGAAGCGCGGCGGTTGGACGGCATGGCAAGCGCGTTACAGGCGGGATTCGCCGCGCCCGCGCGTCTGACGATCAAGGATAAAACAACGCTGATCCCCGCGCCCGTCGCGCTGATCGACGCGATCTGGGAACATGGTAAACAAGGGCTGACCGTGCAGCGCTACAAAGGTCTTGGTGAAATGAACCCCGAACAATTGTGGGAGACGACCCTAGACCCTACGATCCGCACGCTGCTGCAGGTCAAAGTCCATCAGGCCGACGTAGCCGAGGAAGTCTTTTCGACCCTTATGGGCGATGTCGTCGAACCGCGCAAAGAGTTCATTCAAGCGAACGCGTTGAATGTGACGAATATTGATGCGTAGAGAAGGAGAGTTTTATGCCCCCAGAAATCCATGCTTTGTTGGCTTCTGTTGACCCCGAAGCCGTCGTTGCCCTTATGCGCGAAGTCGCGGTTCAGGAGATTCTGAGCCGTTTTCGCCACTTGAAAGAGGGCGATATCGCGATCAAAAGCTACGCACAGGATTTCGTGACCAAGGCGGATACGGAAGCCGAGCGGGTTTTGACCGAAAGGCTCCCTCTTTTAGTGCCAAACTCTTTGGTTTTGGGTGAAGAGTCCGTCTATCGGGATTCCAAAGTTTTAGATTTGTTGGATAGCGATTCCTTGGTTTGGGTTCTTGATCCCTTGGATGGGACTCGCCGTTTCAAAGAAAGCATCGAAGGTTTTTCGATGCTTGTGGCGTTGGTTTATCAACGCACGCCGATCATGGGTTTTCTTCTGGAACCTGATTTGACCGCGCTCGACAGTCCCGAAAGCCAAAAGGTCTATGTGGCGGTTCTTGGACAGGGGCTGCATCTGAACAGCTTAAAGAATGATCCGATCCGTGTATCTCCGTGTCTTAGAGCGCACGAGGAAATAACCGCGTCTGTTTAAGCGGCGAGGGACGGAGAGATAGTGTAGTTCCATTCGCCGTGGAAGTCATGCTTTTTGATGTTGACGGCACGGAGTTCTTGGTTCGAGATTTTGATGCCTTTTTCGTA
>CAIJXG010000006.1 GCA_903824505.1 uncultured Pseudomonadota bacterium
ACGAAAAAGGCATCAAAATCTCGAACCAAGAACTCCGTGCCGTCAACATCAAAAAGCATGACTTCCACGGCGAATGGAACTACACCATCTCTCCGTCCCTCGCCGCTTAAACAGACGCGGTTATTTCCTCGTGCGCTCTTTGTGGGTCGGTTGAAAATCGAAAAAGCCTTTGTAAAGTTCCCGTGCGCTGATCGTCTCGTTGCTGCATAGAGTTTTGACGCGCTGCTCGTTCAGTCGCCCGTCCTCCGCCGTTTCACTTAGCAGGACAAGACGCTTGCCCCGAAGTCGGGCAAGTTCCGGCGTCGCGCCGCCCTGTTTGCGCTCCATTAAAAGCGAAGCATCGGCGGTGGTGGCATACGCGCCCATAACCTCGCGCATGATTTCGCGCTTGGTGGTTTTCCCGTTCGACCCACCGCCACATTCGAGGAAAACAGCCTCTTCAACGACCAAGCCCGTGAGCATGTACCCGTGCGCCTTCTGTATATAGTCGATTAAGTCTCTATCGTCAGCGCAGAGCTTCTTGATAAAGGACAGCCAATGAGGACAAGCGGCATTTGGGACATATTCGGCACCCGCTGTCATGGTGATAAAATCCTCTTTTCGTCCAGCGCGGAATTGTCCCGTCCGAAGATCAACAACCCCGTTTTTAACGCCCAACAGAAGCGGGTCAGCGTCCAGCGTGGCTACAGACAGGATCACAGGCGCTTCGGTTTGTGCGAGCCGGATCATGGCCGCAAGGCGGTCAGCTTTTTGACTTCCAAGAGCGAATTTCATCTGAGTTTCGTCGCCAGCGTCAAGCGCCGCTTGGTGCATCGCCTTCACAGTCGCCTTCGCAAGGCGATCAATCCACCCGTCTTTGTCGATCATCCAGCGTTGCCCGTCCCAGATCATCCAACTTTTCATCTCGGGGATGAAGCGGATGTTTTCGCCGTGCCGCGCCACAAGGCGCTCGGCATTACCCATGTCGGTGTTTTTGAATTGCAAATTTTGCGCGGCGGGTGCATCGGTTGTCTGGCTGAAATGTCCATTCCAGCCGCCTTGTCGGGCGTGATGAATGACTGTCCCGATTTTCGACTTTGGTTGGCTCTCGTCACGCGGGTTGATAGAGTTCCAAGCCGTTGAAAATTCTTCCTCGCTGTATTTGCCCTTGCCAGTCCCGCGCTTAGACCAATCATGCGCCGCCTTTTCCAGAGCTTCCTTCGGCCAACCGTGATCGAAATGCAGATTTTTAATACCGCAGAGAATTGAGAACCAAGGCGGACGGTCACAGTTTGCCTCAATACGCCCCAACATCGAATTTAGCTGGTCAAGGTTGTCCGGTGTATACAGGATCGGGGCTTGTGGCGCGGTGAAGGAGCCAAGATCAAGGCCGTGCGGCAGATTAGCCATATTGAGCAGGTGGGGAGGCATCGCTCCCAAGTCGGCGCTGCCTTTGGGGGCTTTTAAGATGGTTTCAATTTCATCTATCGCAACGGGAACAGCGGACGACAAAAGCGTGACGGGGCGGGGCGCGTCGGGAAATTTTCGGTTCATTGTCCCAATTGGCCTGAGTATTGAGGCGTGGTCGGCGGTACGCATCGGATCGGCGTGGAACCCATGCGCCGCGCAGAGAGACTTAAGTCTTTCGCCCAAGGGTTTCCATCGCTTCGCAGGGATTGGTTCAGAAAGGAGAAAATAACAGTGAAGGCCGTGGCCGGAGCAAACAATCATGGGTGCCGGAAGGCCGGTTTTGGCGAGAAAATCTTTTAAGGAGGCAAGCGCGGCATCCGCGTCGGTGTAGGGTTTGCCCTGTCCAGCGTCAACATCAAGCCAAAAACTTTTGACAGATTGGACGTTGCGTTGCGAACGGGGTTGGTTGATGGCGGGGTCTTTGAACGTCGAGCAAGCGAAATAAGCGTCCGCCGCCCCTTGCTGGTCGATCTCCCGAAGGGCTGCTTCCAGCGCGGCATTTGTTGGATAAAATTTTTGGGACTTGATCTTCTTACCCCTAATCGCAACCGCGCACCGGAATCCCTCACCATCCGGCGGCAGAGCTAGGCCAAGAAAATCAAATAACGAAAGCTCTATGGTCATGGCGTTTGTTTCCGCATGTGCCAGTATTGATCGCAGAGCTTTTTGACCTGCGGCATTAGGTCTACAATTTCGTTGTCCTCAAGAACCAGCACTATCGTCGGTTCGGTCAGTCCGCGCTTCCAGTGTAAAAGCCGCAACAAAACCTGATGCTCGGTTTCATCCCGCGTCATGCCCCCGTCGATAATCACCTCAATGATTTGGGCATACGCTTTGAGGCAGGTATCACAAGCGCCATAAATGTTCATTTTGGGAATATCTTGAATGGCACCGGACTGACCGCACATGCAGCATGTCCCAAGCGAATGATTGCTACTAAGCATTTTCCGCCCCCTTTGGCTGGTAGGCGGAGCAGGTGCGGATAAAAGCCCGTAACGCTTCGTCTGAAACGAACGTTCTTGAACCGATCTTGATTGCCTTTAATCGCCCGTCACGCAGGAGATCGTAGAAGGTTGTATGAGAGATGCCGAGAAGCTGCCGCGCCTCGGTGACGCTATGCAGCAAGGCCGCCTGAGCCTTGTCTGCGATTTTCTGTTTGAGTGTTTGCATATACTGCCTCCATCTGTGGGAACTGGCAGTATGTATAACGGCTTATAGGTACGCGTAAAAGACTAAAGCATTGATATTGCTTATATTTCCGTCTAACAAATTCAAGTGAATTTATTTCGTATTCGCCTCATTAATGCGCAACCTGCTGACTGGTTTAAGAAATCGCTCAATCTGTTTTTTTGCCGCCAGCGGTTTTACCGCCGGAGAATTTTTGATTGCTGCGTTTGTTTCTACTTCTTCACGCTTCTTGGCATATACCGCCTTCACAGTCCCTTTGCTGACCCCGTGCCTATCGGCAATCGCCTGTGTGGTGCGGCTATAGGTGCTGCGCTCCCTGATGTCGAAGCGCCGCCCTTTTTTATTTCCGATTTTGGCACCAATTCGTTTTTGACGGAACCCTTCAGCAATCCGCATGTCTCGCTCATCCGTTTTCGGATTAGTATACCGCCCACGCCCAGGGTGTAAGTGAAACGCTCCTGCTGCGGCTTTTGTTGGGTCGGGGCTACCGATGATGCTTTCCAAGGCCTCACGCAGGAATTGGTACAACTCAGCGTTCATTGGCTTAACATCATTACCCCGTAGATTTATTTTTAACTCATGTAAGCAAAGGTCAATCATGTGCATTGACGCATCCATAAGTTTCCGTGCCGCAGAGTTCCCCCCTTTTCCTGACCTGACCGCCTTGCTGTAGTCCAGACGTGCATGGTCAAAATCTGCTAAATACGATTTCAATAATTCATAGTCGGCAGGTTCATGCTGTCGTTTATATTGCTTGGGGCTTCTCTTTTTGTGATGGTTGGTTGCAGCTTTCTGGTTGCTCATTTCGCACCTTTTTTTACCTTAGCAAGCGGCGTAATGTTTGACGATCCAACAAGATCAAGATTTTCGAACGCATCCCGCACGGTTTTGGCAACGTAACTCGGCCCAAGATGGGCGTAATGCCTCTCTGTCATGCGGGTGTCCGAGTGACCCAACTGCGCCGCAATAACGGCCATTGGAACGCCCTTCATCGCAAGGCGCGAAGCATATGAGTGGCGGAGAATATGAAACCCAATCGCTGGCTTTATACGCGCTGCTGCGCTGGCGGCTTGGATGGGACGGTACTGGTCGGAATGTTTCCAGTCTGCGCCTGTCTCGCGCCTGAAAATCAGATCATCGTGCTGCTTGCCGTGTACAGCGGACTGAAAAAAGTTTATCCCTTCGTCGGTGAGGTGGATGTGCCGCGCCTTTCCGCTTTTACTTTTTGAGATATAAATACTTCCGCCCTGCGGAGTAAAATCGCTAACCTTAAGCGCCGTAAGTTCGCTGTAACGCGCCCCCGTAAGGAGCGCAGCGATTACCAGCTTTCGTAGATCATCGGGACTTGCGTTGGTGATCCGCCGCGCCTCATCGTCGTTAAGCCACCGGACTTTAGGCGCATCGACTTCGCGGTAAGGTTTGACACTCGCCCAAGTATCCTTATTGCCAGCACCGTGGAGATCGTGAACATGGTTGAGGATGGCTTTCAGAACCGTTAGATTTCTGTTCGCTGTGCTACGCCGCCGCCTGACCCCGTTTTCGCTCTCATCGGCCTTGCGGTACTGCGGCGCGGCTCCCTTCTTTGATCGTATGCGCGGCGGCGAACAGGCAATCTTTTCTTTCCATTTTTCAAGGCCGCGCCTGTCCAGCTTTATAACCTTAAGATTGCCAAGTTCCGGCAGGATGTGCGCGTTGATTGTGCTTTGCGTTTCTCGCAGTCCTTTGCCGCCGCCTTTGGTCTTTCCGGCCTTGTAGGTTGCCAGATAGAAATCACATGCCTGACGGACGGTAATCTCAGCGGCATTGACATATCCATCGGTATTCTGGGCAGCGGTTTGGAACCAAGCACGGGCTTTTTCCTGAGCCTGACCGTATGACAAGATGTTGGTGCCATCGGCATCCAAGACATCATCCGCCGCGCCGATCATATGTTCTATGCGTTTGTCGTCCTGTATCAGGCGGGCTACCCACCGCCCACCCTTTGCCCCCTTGCGATAGCCGAAGGCATGACCCTTGGTGATGGCAACCCAATACCCGCTTTTGTTTTGCGCGCATTTCTCACGGGCGCTGGGCGTGTCGATTTTAGCGTTTCGTGCGGTGCGTGCCATTTGCGGTTTCCCAAAATTCCCAAAGATTTCCCAAAAATATGTAGACAAACATGGGCGAATAGGCAAGGATAAAAGCGCATATTGTATATGTTTTTATTGGTTTGTGGCTGTAAGCCTACATGCGTCTCTTCACCCTTTCACGGTAGTAACACGGGTTCGAATCCCGTAGGGGACGCCATTTTATGCGATATTTATGTTTATTATCAAATAGATAGTCGCTTATCGGCAAAAACAATCCATACAGCAGACCATACTATTTGCCGCACCACGCGGACACGCACAGCTTCAGGCTGGCACACGCAATACCAACATTGGCCAAGCTGTAGCTGGGTTAGAAAAACCTCTGTCGGCATGAATGTTTCACGTTCGGAAGAAGTCCAGTAGAATGGGTGGGATTTTGTGAGCCTCGACATCGCGATTGGATTTTCATGCAGACAAAAGCCTATTCACGTCCAAGACCTGTTCGCGTCGCGTTCCTTGTTGAGGATCATGCGCATTCAGGCGCAATGCTTGATGCGATTTTCGAAAGCTGCATGGGCCGCTGGGGTGGCCGGTTTAGCCTGCTTGTTCCCTCGACGTCAGCAGGCCCGAAGGACAATTACAGCACTTGGTTGCAAGCATTTGACCCGGATATAATTTATTCCTACGTCGATTTGGATGCCGCGGCTATCGAACGTATGCATGAACGCTTCTATCCCGGCTTTCTGATAAAACATGAATTTTACCATAGTACCGGACTCATTTTTTAACATTCAGCAATACCAATATGTTAACGCTCGTTCCGGGTAATATTAAACGGGCGAGTGTGGTTATTATTTTGGGGAGGCTTGAATTTGAGAACAATCGGCGCAGGTAATCGAGGCC
>CAIJXG010000007.1 GCA_903824505.1 uncultured Pseudomonadota bacterium
CGACCTCAACGCTATCGCCGCCAAGCTCAACTCACGCCCCAGAAAGAAACTAAAATTCCTGACCCCTGAGGAGGTTTACTTCGCTTCAGCCCCATGCCAAAACCTTGAAACTAAAGTTGCACTTCAAATTTGAATCCACCCTGCTATTTCGGGGGATGGCACTGTGGTTGCAGGGGATAATCAAGGTGTTGCCTTTTTGTGGGCGAATCCTTTAAAAACATCTTTCTCGACGGCCGTGTCTCTTGGAACCTTAGCGGGAGGATTTAGTTCTTACGCTTTTGGTGTTTCTGCGGATGGCAAAGTCGTTGTTGGAGAATCAACAAACGCTGTTTCACTCCCTCTCGTTAGTACATATCAGGCTTTTCGTTGGACAGCGGCAACGGGTATGGTTGGGCTCGGCACGTTAGGCGGAGACTCTGGGGCTACGGCCGTTTCTGCGGATGGAACTGTAGCCGTTGGATATTCTCGATCTGCTGCATACGGTTATTTTGATCATGCTGTGAGCTGGACAGGGACGAAGGCGCCCGTTGATTTAATGATCGGTTCTTCCTTTGCTGCGCTTCCCGGTGCCGCATCGCAAGCCTCTGGCGTTTCTTCTAACGGGAGTGTGATTGTAGGATCGGCCTTCACCAATGCAGGATCTTCTCAGGCCTTTCGCTGGACAACGTCAACGGGCATGGTTGGACTCGGGGGGCTAGGCGGAGGATACTCTGCGGCTCATGCTGTTTCTGCAGATGGCAGTATCATTGTGGGGAATGCGAGTGTGCCCGCACAGGCCGACACTAACGCCTTTCGTTGGACCTCGGCGACAGGCATGCAGAATTTAAACACATTGCTGGGCAATGCCGGCGTGAATATGTCCGGAATTGTGCTCACCGATGCCACGGGCATTTCAGGCAATGGCCAGTACATTATTGGTTCAGGGAATTTCACTGGCACGACGGAACCTTATCTTGTTTGTTACTCCTCCGCCAATGGCTGTGCCAGCATCACCACGGCCTCTAGCCTGCGCAGCTCGATCCAACAACTCGCGGATGATCAGCGGGCGGCGTTGATCGAGAGCCGCGCGACGGCCAGCGAGATGCTAGGCATGACACGGCCTGTTGATTCGTCAAATTATGTTTACGCTGGCGCGATGTTGGGCAGCGCGGTGGCCTATACGGGCGGTCAATATTCCGCCCGCGGAGTCACTGTTTTGGGCGGCATTGGCTACGGGACTCAGGATTACACGCATATTTCGGAACAAGGCGCACCGACGATTGCCCTTGCGGCGCGTTACACTTTTGACGATCCGTTTGGCGATGAAGGCAATGCCCTTCACCCTTATGGAGAAATCGGCGGCTGGACGACCCCGCAAGCGACCATGACCATGCACCGCAGCTATAGCTACGGTTTGTCGACGGGAGTCGGCAATACAGAGACGACCAGCTGGGCTGATTATGGGCGCGGTGGGTTGATCTGGGATATCACATCGGCCGATCGTTTGACGGGCTATGGCGAAGTCGGGCAACAGGCGATGGCGTTTGGCGCGTATAGCGAACAGGCGGGTGGGACGAATCCCTTTCCGGCTTCGGTCAATGGAGGCTTGCTGAATATGGGCGTGGCGCGTGTTGGCAGTTCGTGGACTCATAAGATCGACACATTGTCCGACACGTTCGGCAAAGTGCCTGTGGCCGTGACTTTTGCGGGCGATGTGGCAAGATCCTTTGCGGTTCACTCGGGGCTGCATGCGGTTTCGGCGATCGGAGACACAGCCTCGTCAGCGAACACGGCGGAAACATGGGGTGAATTTGGCGGACGGCTTTCGGCGGAACTGACAAAGAATCTCAGCCTCGACTTCGACGTGAATGGCACCACAGGCGGCGACGCGCTTGGAACCTCCTTCCATGGCGGCATGGGCGTCAGCTACGCGTTTTAAGCCCAGAGCGTAAGTAAGGAGGGGGGGTAGGAGACGCGAAACTAAGGTGTGGCGCGTCTGCGCCTTGTGTCTAGCGGAAGGCTTTGCTATCTGAGGGGCGCGTTTTCTCTTTTCTGCTTCTTCAGGGTCACCCATGTCTTCTTCAGCCTCTTCCTCTCGCCTTGTTGGGGCGCCGGCCACCTTGGTGACGCGGTATATCGCCGCGCTTTACGCGCTGGCCGAAGAAGGGGGCGTTGTCTCCATAGTCGAAGCCGATATGTGCGCGTTGGATCGTTTGGGGGCCGAAAGCCCTGAATGGCGCATGATCGGGCAAGATCCCCGCTTAGGCCGCGCCGCGCGGCGGCGGGCGGTTGAGGAAACCACACGTCTGGTGGGATTTTCCGACCTTACTCAGAAATTTCTTTTTGTTCTTGCCAAAAATCATCGGTTAAGCCTGACTTCCGCCTTGGCCGAAGGGTTTTTGCATGAGGCGGAAAAACGGCGCGGCGAACATCGCGCGGAAGCGCATGTGGCCGCGCCTCTATCCCCCGCGCAGTATGAGGCGTTAGCTGCGGCTCTGACACGGGTCGCGGGGGGTAAAACCCACGTGACGGTGGTGGAGGATCCGACGCTTCTCGGCGGGCTGACCGTGCGGCTCGGCGATCTTTTTATGGATGCCTCGGTCAAAGCAAGATTGGACAGGCTGGAACGCGCGCTGAAAGCCAGCGCCGTCGCGTAAGATTTTGACACCTCGCGCTTCCGAAGGAAAGAACGATGAACAGCCTCGCTTTCGTCACGACAAACCCCAAGAAAGTGCAAACGCTGCAGGCGGCTTTGGAGTCTCAAGGGCTAAATTGGCGCGTTGAGCCTGTAGGGCTTGATCTTGTCGAACCCCAATGTATGAGCGTGCACATAGTACCCTACTGATTGAGCTAGGGTTGGCTAAAGCACTGAGGTGATTCATAAAGAGGGTTCTTCAACCTGTGAGAAGAAGGATCCGACGATGCTGAAACGGGACAATGCTTTAACCGAAGACCTGATTACACGATTTGACCTATGGCCATCAAGGGCTCAAACGCTGGCGTGTTTGATCCGGCTTGTGACACATAAGGGGTCTGTGTGCCTGCATCGACTGGCGGCGGACGTGGCGACGCGGGCGAAAATTGAATCGACGCGGCAACGGTTCCGGCGGTTTTTCGAGCACGTGACGCTGGACGAAAGTGCCGAGGCGAGGCTGATTGCAGATCAGCTGGGGCTGTGCGGCAAGGAAGGCTGGAACTTGCAGCTTGACCGCACGAACTGGGACTGCGGCAACGTAACGCACAACATCTTGACGCTCAGCGTTTTGTGGAACGGCGTCGCGGTGCCGTTGTTTCGCATCATGCTGGATAAAGAAGGCAACTCGGACACGTCGGAACGATGCGATTTGCTGCAGAAAGTGCGCGATGTTTTTCCGGATCAGCCGATTGCGTCTCTTGCGGGCGATCGCGAGTTTGTCGGCCACAAATGGTTGGAATGGATGGACATGAACGGCATTCCTTTCGCCATGCGGCACAAGGAAAACATGTATGTTTTTCGCGACGGCGAGGAGCCTGTGCAACTTAGCTGGCTGGCGAGCAATCTCAAATGCGGCAAAACGCTGAATCTGAAAGGGGGTTGGCGAGTCGGCAAAAACAAAGAAGAGGCTTCGCCGCCTGTCTTTCTAGCGATCAAGCGTTTGGAAAAAGACGGCAGTTTGCTGATCATCGCCTCGTCCTTTTCGGCCAAAAAGGCTTTGGCGACGTACAAGTTGCGTTGGAAAATAGAGACGTTATTCGGCTTGTTGAAAACGAAGGGCTTCAATTTAGAAGACACGCACATGAAAGATAAAGCCCGTTTATCGATGCTATTTGGCATCCTCGCCATTGCCGCGGCGATGGTCATCAAACTCGGTCTTTACGCGCGACGACGAACGCCCATCCCGATCAAAAAACACGGCCGCCCCGCCAGATCCCTCTTCGCCCTAGGCCTCGACACGCTACGCCGCATCTTCGCCACCTCTTCCAGCTACCAAATATTGGCCCTCATCCGCACTCTCCTATCCCCCTACACTCCCCATAACCCCTTGCCCAGATTCGCCATTTCTGAATGAGTCGGGTACTATGGAGCGTGCAAGAAGTTTCGCGTGCCAAGGCCCTGCAGGCTTTTGCCACGCTTCAGCGTCCCTTGATCGTTGAGGATAGCGGGTTTGTGATTGATGCGCTGAAGGGATTTCCCGGGCCTTTTTCAAAATATGTTTTAGAAACCATCGGGATTCAGGGAATCTTAAAACTGATGGAAGGCGAAAAAAACCGAAAATGCGGCTGGGTTGGCACGGCAACTTACGTCGATTCGGCAGGGTCTCTTCACCCCTTTAACCGTTTGGGGGGGGGCTACCGCCTCGCGCATCACGCGTCAGGCATCTCTTCGCCTTTCGCATGGTCGCCTTATTGGCAAATCTGCGAGGTCATCCGTTTGGGTAAGACTCTCAGCGCCTTATCCGCAGAAGAACTGGCTGTGTTAAGATCAGATCCGGCCGAAAAAGGAAGTTTGGCTTTGTTTGCCGAGTGGGTGAAGGAACAAGAAAGACCTGCGTCCCTTCAGTCAGGGTAAAGGAAGGGTTTACTTTGGTGTCTGCTTTTCCAGACGTTGGTCTTGGGGCGCGTTCAACCGATCGACCTTGCGTAATTCGGGGAAAAGCTTGGCCCAGAGCAACGTCACAACCACAGACCCCGCGCCGCCGAAGGCCGCCGCGCCGACAAGTCCCATCAAGCGTGCGGTGACGCCGCTTTCGAATTCGCCCAGCCCGTCCGACGCGCTTACGGACAGGCTAGAGAGGGCAGAGACTCGCCCCCGCATGCCGTTGGGCACCGAGATTTGCAACAGACTTTGCCGAAGGAAAACCGAAACGGCATCGGCCGCCCCCGTGACCATCAAAGCCACCAAAGAAAGGGCAAAGCTTCCCGAAAAGGCGAAAACAAGAGTCGCGAGCCCATAGACCAAAACGCTTCCCAGCAATTTTGGGCCGACATGAGTCAAAAGAGGATTCAAAGCGAAAAAGAGCACGCCGATCCCGCGCCCCAAAGGAACGGCGGCACGCAGATAGCCGAAAGCCTCTGGCCCCGCTTGCAAAACATCCTTGGCATAAGCGGGCAGCAGCGCCGCTACGCCGCCCAGAAAAGTCGCGACCAAGTCCAGCGTCATGGTGCCCAAGATCAACCTATTATGCCGAAGATACACGAATCCCTCGTACAGCATGGTCAGGCGAAACACATCCTTGCTTTTCGGTTTGGCGATCAATGGCAAGCGCAGAAGCCAAAAACCGCAGAAAATGGAAACAGCAAGAAAAAACGCGCTGACCAGATAAGGCACAAACAAACTTGCAGCGCACAACACCCCGCCAAGCCAAGGGCCGAGGATATTCCCCCCCTGAAGCGCCAGCATATTCCATGCGACAGCGCGAGGCAGAAGATTTTCTGGCACAAGCGCCGAAAGAAAAGCTATGTTGGCGGGCGCTGAAAAAGCCTGCGCAGCGCCCCATAGGCTGACCACGACAAAGAAGGGCCAAAGGACGGGGGGAGGAGCCAGCGCCAAAAACGCGAAAGCCAGCACGCACAGAAGCTGCACAACCCCGCAGATCAAAAGAATGATCCGCTTATCGACGCGATCCGCCTGCACGCGCCGCCGGAAGGGCAAACCCCAGCATCGGCAAAAACTGAGTCAGGCCGATCATGCCGACCAGAAAAAGGCTTTCCTTGATGTCATGCGTTTGGCGCGCAAGGACATAAATTGTCCAGCCCAGCGCAACGCCTCTCATCGTCGCCGCGATCCGGATGGCAACGCGCCCGACCCAGAAAATCACAAAGGGCTTGTTCGAAACAAGCAACCGAAAAGACACATCAAACCCTGATATTTTGAGGAAACTGAATGACAGAGATTACCGATTTGTCGACCATGTATCCGTCACCGCCAGCTCGTATTTGGGCGTGACACCCAGAACCCATTCTTGCAATCTGAGCGTTCACGTCGGCACATGCTGCTGCTCGCGTAGAGCAGAAAGGACCCCCTCTACGCTGTCTCGATTCGGACAATGCCGAAGCGATCATATAAGGCAAGCGTAGATTCTCAACCTGAAAGCAACCTTAAACAACTTGAATTGATTATTATTAGTATGAAAGGGTCAAGGAAATATCCATATACATAGATCCCGAAAGGCCATTTCATATTTTCCATTTTTCTGGACAATCTCTTCTAGCTTCATGCCTACAGCTTTTTGGGTCGAAACAGGGATTTCTTTCCAATCGGTTCTTAATATAAAAGAGAGCAGAAGTTTTCCTTCATCCGAAGGGGCGAAGCTTCCGTTGAGAAAGCAAGAAGACACGTTGGTGTGAGCGACAGTAGTTTCAGAATGATTTTTTATATTTTGAGACCGCAATTCAGCTATTACCTGTTCACCATGCCGTTCCGGTTCTTCGTTACCTGTAATGTCATGTGAATGTTTTAATAATGTGTACCTATCACTTTTCTCCGAGTGGAGAATAATAAGTCCGATACCTTCTTTGGATATGGCAGAATGGAATTTAGTTAAGGTGTTCTTTGAAGGTTCAATCCCACTCCAGTTTTTGATGTAATACCAAACATGAGATGAAAGAACGAAGTTCGCAGTTGGCGGGACATATGAATCGTCATCAAATGGAGCAATTTTATATTCATCTAGAACGTCAAGTAATTCCGCTTTTTCAGCGTTTTTTATAAACTCCCTCTTCATCGTTGGAGATATGTCTTCACAGGAAAGTTTAAATCCTTTCTTGCTTCCGTGCATGTCAAGAAGGGTTTTTACTAAGGGTATTTCAAAACCACCGTTTCCCGCACCTACGGACAGGATTCTGATGTCTTGATTGGGCAACAAAAACCTTTCCCACAGTTTCGGCGCGTTCTGCCGAAGACCGGTCAATGTAGCTTCTACCTGCACTTTCTTTTGATCTGTGTTGCGTAAAAAGACAGCGAAGCGTTCTTTATTCTTATTGAACGATCCGGTTTTGGAATTGTCTGACATAAATGCCCTCTCCTTTTTCTTGCTCACACAGGACTGCACGTGGGTTAGTTGTTTTTCAGCACAACATTTTTGCACAAAACCCAAGGCTGATTCACTGGCACCAGACACAACAATCCCTGTAAAGACCTATTACCGATTTGTCCACCATGTATCCGTCACCGCCAGCTCGTATTTGGGTGTGACACCCAGAACCCATTCTTGCAATCTGAGCGTTCACGTCGGCACATGCTGCTGCTGCTCGTGTAGAGCAGAAAGCACCCCCTCTACGCTGTTTCGATTGGGACATTCAATGCGATAGTCATCACATGACTGAAGCACAAATTTTAACGCTTCTTGGCGTTCGGCCTCTGTAGAGAAGCGCTGACCAAAAGGATCGGTTTCTGCCAAGGGTTGCAGAAGTTGTGCCAATCTGTTGGCTACAAAAAATTTTACCGCTGCACCAAGCGTCTCCGGATTTTCTGAGCGGATATCTGCAGCGTATTCTTCATGCTCGTGCATAATATAACGTGCTGCAACTTTTGTCCAGATGGGCCGGAGTGCTTTTTCCAGCTCTTTGAGCGTCAGAAGATCAAGCTTAAACACAACTCCTAGATAATTTTGTGGGCGATAACCTGGGCTCTTTTCCCCACTATCCCATGGATTGAATGTTGTGATAATGGGGCTACAAGGCACGCCGCCGTCGTTAAAGTAACTCGCGAAATAATCGATACGTGTCTTATGATAAATTGCTACTTCGCGATAGTCACTCTCAAGCATGCCACCATACGGAAATTTAACGGCGTAGGCAACTTGCAGCCCAACACCATCAAGAACGACACCGTCGATTGGATGGGTTGTCGTGTAATGACACACAGATGCTATCCTAAAATCAAACTCTTCAATTAAAAAGCTTGGGTTTCCTCTTTTTTTGGCTTTCTTGTATCGCCCCACCTGCTCATGTGTACTTCCGTTGTTATGTTTCTTTTTATATGCGGGATGGCCAACCTGCTCCCACGCTTCAGTCCATTCCTTCAGCACCTGAAGAAGAGTCTCAACATTGCGTTTAAAATCGTCGGGAAGCCCCTGTTGAAAAGGATTATCTTTTTTCTCAATTTCGAAATACCAACTCCCAGTTCCCGGTTGATAATAGCTCAACGCTATCGCTTTTTCCTCTGGGGTCATGATGTCCTCACGATAAGACAGGATGTGTCTTGAAGATGTGGATTTGTTGCTGAAATTAACTTTTAAACTGCCTCGCAGGGTATTCACCGTAAAGACCTATTACCGATTCGTCCACCATGTATCCGTCACTGCCAGCCCGTATTTGGGCGTCACCGCAGGCTGGCCGAATTTGTCCCAATAGGCGATACGGTAGCTGCCGATATGCCAATGGGGGATGACATAATATTGGGCCAGTAAAACGCGGTCGAGGGCGCGACAGGCCGTCACCAAATCCTCGCGGCTTTCGGCATGCACCAATTTTTGCAGCAGCGCATCCACAATGGGATCCTGAACGCCGATCAAATTATTACTGCCCTTCACCGAGGCTTTATCCGATTCCCACATATCCCGTTCCTCATTCCCCGGGGAAAGAGACTGTCCAAAAACACGAATCGTCATATCGAAATCAAAATCATTCAGCCGATTCTGAAACTGAGCCGAATCCACGATGCGGAAGGTCGCGTGAATCCCAAGCCTTTCCAGATTTCGTAAAAAGGGCTGAATCCAACGCTCAAACATCGGCTCGGCATCAATGATTTCAAAGGTGAAGGCCTGTCCTTGCGCGTTTGTCAGACTCCCCTTTTTGATGACCCATCCCGCCTCGCGCAACAAATCCGCCGCTTTTCGCAGATTTTCACGATTATCCCCGCTGCCATCTGTTTTCGGCAAGGTAAAGGGAGTCGTAAAAAGGGCGGGCGGCAGTTGGGCGCGGTAAGGCTCCAGCAACTTCAGCTCCTCGGGCGAGGGAAGGCCCCGCGCCGCTAGTTCCGAATTTTCGAAATAACTCGCGGTACGGGTATAGGCGTTATAGGCGAAATTCTTGTTCGACCATTCAAAGTCAAAGGCATAGCCCAAAGCTTGCCGCACCCGAGGATCCGCGAAAATCGGGCGGCGCGTGTTGAAGATAAAGCCTTGCATGCCCGCCGGAAGCTCATTCTTCACCTCTTGTTTCTTGATTTGCCCTTGTTTAACGGCTGGCGTGTCGTAGCTCAGCGCCCAATTCTTAGCGACATTTTCAAGCCGGAAATCATACCGCCCCGCAAAGAAGGCTTCGAGCGCGACCGTCGTGTCGCGGTAATAATCATAAGTGATGTGATCGAAATTAAACCGGCCCTTATTGACGGGCAAATCCTTCGCCCACCAATGGGGATCGCGGACATAAGAAATCGAACGGCCTTGAGTCAGATTTTCAATTTTGTACGGCCCGCTGCCAACCATCGAGGTCAGAACCGTCGCCGCGAAATCCTTGCCCTGCCAGTCTTTTTTCTCAAAGATGGGCAACTGCCCCATAATCAAAGGCAATTCCGCATTCGTTGTGTCGCGGAACGTAAAGCGCACACTGTCGATGCCGATTTTCTCGGCCTTCACGACATCGCGGTAATAGCTGCGATAAGAGGGGTGGCCTTTGTCGCGCAGAGTCTCAAATGAGAAAAGAACATCCTCCGGCGTGATCGGCGCGCCATCTTGGAACCGCGCCTGAGGGCGGAGTTTATACGCAACCCACTGACGATCTTTGGCAACGGCAACGCTTTCCGCAACCCAGCCATACTGGCTCAACGGCTCATCCAACGAGGCGGCCATAAGCGTTTCGAACACAAGCCCCGCGCCATCCGCACTGACCCCTTTCAGGGTATAGGGGTTAATCGTGTCGAACGTCCCCAGTGCCGAAAGATGCAAATCCCCGCCCTTGGGCGCGGTGGGATTCACATAATCAAAATGCGTGAAATGGGCAGAGTATTTCACCTCCCCATGCAACGCGATGCCTTCTTGCGCGGTTTCAGCAAAAGAAGACGCAGCCCCACAGAGCAAGAGGCAGACCGTCAGAACGCCGCGCGCGCCCCAAGAAGAAAAGAGAGACAAAGGAAACCTCCGTATCATGAGCATGCAGGAAAACGCCTAAATTTCCGTGCGTTAAGAATGTCTGGTTGTCAATCCACAACGGTTCGGGCTGTCGGCACACCCGCTTGCCTTACTTTTGTCAGAAGGGAATCCGCCTGCGCGACGCTAGCAACAGGGCCGAGCCGGACTCGATAGAAGGTTTTGCCGCCGATTTGGACTTGGGTGATGGAGGTCTCACTCAAAGAAGATAGGCTTTCTTTCAATCTTTGAGCGTTTCCTTGGACGCTGAACGCGCCCGCTTGGATATAGAGCCGCGTCGCCCCGACAACAGGCAGCTGAATAGCTTGGGCGACGGGCTTGGTTTCAAGAAGCTGACGATGGATCTCGGGCGTCGTTCGGATCGCGTCAAGATTCTGGCTTTCAACCGAAGCGGGCATCGCGGCGCTCTGCACGGCAGAGGCTGTTTCGACAGGCGCCGAGCGCCCATAATGACGCATGGCATCGGCAATCGCCTTGCTTTCATCGGCCAGAACTTGAACCCGAACTTTGGCCGTGCCAACCCCCTCGAACCCCAATAACTGAGCCGCACGTTGCGAGAGATCAATAATGCGGGTGCCTGCGAAAGGTCCACGATCATTAATCCGCACAACGATCGAACGTCCGTTTTCCAGATTTGTGACTCGCGCAAGAGTCGGCAACGGCAGAGTCTTATGCGCCGCCGTCAGTTCATTCTTGCTGAAAATTTCGCCGTTCGAGGTTGGCAGACCGTCATTTTCCGCCCCATACCAAGAGGCGATGCCCGTCTCGTCATAAGCGTAATCTTCGTGCGGGTAATACCATGTGCCCTTGATTTGATAGGGCTTGCCGATTTTGTAGGCGCCGCCTTCTTTGGACGCGGATGGGACGGAAGGCTCACTTGCGCAGGCGGCCAGAAGGACGCACAGGGTCAGAGCAAGAAGGGGGCGCAGCTGCATCTAAAACCCTCAAGAAAGCTTTATTTTTGCTTCGTTCGTTAGGCGATCGATCAGCGTTGCTACGTCAGGAACTTTGATGCCGCCTTTGCGGGGCGGCGGCGGCGCAACTTTCAGAATCTGAAGTGTTGGCGTGAAATCAACGCCCAATTCATCTGGAGTCAGCACTTCAATCGGCTTTTTCTTGGCCTTCATGATGTTTGGCAAAGAGGCATAGCGCGGTGTGTTCAAGCGCAGATCCGTTGTGATCACCGCAGGCAGAGTCAAAGCCAGCGTTTCCAGCCCGCCGTCAATCTCACGCGTTACATAGGCCTTGCCGTCTTTGATGTCGAGCTTCGACGCGAAAGTCCCCTGCGGCCAGCCCAATTGCGCCGCCAAGATAGGCCCCGTTTGGCTGCTGTCATTATCAATGGCTTGTTTGCCCATAATCACCAAATCCGGCTTTTCCCTGTCGATGATTTTTTTCAAGGCGTGGGCGACACCCAAGGATTGGGTTTCGGTGTCAACGGGCACATAAAGCGCGCGATCGATCCCCATCGCCATAGCCGTGCGGAGCGTTTCTTGGGCTTGAGACGGGCCGAAAGTCACGGCAAGCGTTTCGCGCGCGACGCCTTTTTCCTTCAGGCGCACGGCTTCTTCAACCGCGATTTCGTCGAACGGATTCATGGACATTTTGACATTGGCGGTTTCAACGCCGCTGGCATCCGCCTTCAGGCGGATTTTGACGTTGTAGTCAATGACGCGTTTGACGGTGACGAGGATTTTCATGGGCAGGAACTCAAAACGATCGCAAACAGATTCTTGAAAGGGAAAAGAGACCAAGGTGCCGAAGAGCCGACGGTATTCCCTTCCCCTCTGTGGGCAGAGTCAGGGTGGGGGAGCGCAGCAAGAGAACAAAGTTAAGAGTTAAGGGCCCGTATATACTCGGGCCCCGACCTTTTCATCCGCGCAAAAGGCGCATCAGCTTCGCTGCGTCCGTGTTTTGCACGGAATTGCATCCTTTCCGCTTTCCAAGGAAACCGAGTATAGAAGCTGCGGAAAGAACCTCCCGTCTTCTAAACCACCCCCGCCAAAAACCGCTCCGCCTCCAGCGCCGCCATACAGCCCATGCCGGCGGCCGTAACGGCTTGGCGATACACCTTGTCTTTCACATCGCCCGCCGCGAAAACGCCCGGGATTTCGGTTGCCGTGCTATCGGGCTTTGTCAAAAGATAGCCTTCTGCATCCATGGGCAGTCTATCTTTAAAGATTTTCGTCGCGGGATCATGCCCAATCGCGACGAAAACGCCCGAGGTTTGGATGACGCTTTCCTGATGGGTCTTCACATGCCGCACCCGCAGACCGGTTACTGTCAGCGCGGGTGTCTCTTCCCCTAAAATCTCCTCAACCACGCTGTCCAAAAGCAGGGAAATTTTCGGATGCGCAAAGACGCGGTCATGGAGAATTTTCTCGCCCCGAAAACTGTCGCGCCGATGGATAAGCGTGACTTTGCTGGCATGATGGGTCAAATAAAGCGCTTCTTCCAACGCCGTATTGCCGCCGCCGATCACGCAGACTTCCTTACCCCGAAAGAAAAACCCGTCGCAGGTCGCGCAACCCGAAACGCCGAAACCTTGAAACTTTTTCTCACTGGGCAAACCCAGCCACCGCGCCTGAGCGCCCGTCGCGATAATCACGCTTTCGGCCAAGATCACGGCGCCGGATAAGGCTTCGCACCGGAAGGGACGGGCCGTGAAATCCACCGCGCTGATGACATCGAATAAAATCTGTGTGCCGACACGGGCGGCCTGAGCCTGCATTTGCTCCATCAGCCACGGGCCTTGGATCGGTTCGGCAAAGCCCGGGAAGTTTTCAACTTCCGTCGTGATGGTCAGCTGCCCACCGGGCTGCATGCCCTGCACAAGCACAGGAGAAAGAGCAGCCCGCGCGGCATAGAGGGCGGCCGTATAGCCCGCCGGCCCCGCGCCGATAATCAGGACTTTTGTCGAAAGAGGTGAGGTCATAGGACGGAAGAATAAACAGATTAGGGCAGAGAAGGAAATAGAAAAGAGGGGTTTAAAAAGAGGGGCAAAACTACGCGCATAATTATTTTTCACATTTTTTGAAAAAAGTGCTTGCATTTATCCAATGCATGCGTTATATATCCCTCACGCTTCTTGAAAGGGAAGCGTGAGGAGGGAATTTTTTCTATCCGCTATCCCGGGAAACTGGCGGAATCAGAAAGAACCTTTCCAACGGGCGGCATGCCGTCCGACAGAAAGACCTCAGGAG
>CAIJXG010000008.1 GCA_903824505.1 uncultured Pseudomonadota bacterium
CTCGTTCGCGGATTCCATCAGGGCCAGTTGGCCTCCTCCCACACGTGGGACAAAACCAACACACGTAGGCCGGACACATGACCGCAACCTTCTGCCCTTCCCTATTTTCACCTTGACTTGCACAAGCCGTCCACACATGACCGGGGGAGAGCTTTCCATCCGCGCCCCTTGCGAGGCGTAAGGGATATATAACTCATTGGTTGGATAAATGCAAGAAGTATTTTTAAGAAATGTGAAAAATCTTTTTGCCGCAAAAATTATGAGATTTTATAGGCAACAAGCCTATCCGTTGCGGTTTCTAGGGACTCTCGCAATCGCGCCATCATTTCCGCGCGGGAAGGCCGGGCGGGATGGGGGGCAGAATTTCGACCGTAATGTGCCCTTTTTTCTTAAAAAAGGTGTTTTTGGGCCATAAAAGCCCTGAATTCAGCGCGATGGGAACCAGAGGCACGTTCAATTCCTGATACAAAGCCGCCACGCCGCTTTTATAGGGGCGACGATCCCCCAGCGCGACGCGGGTGCCTTCCGGAAAAATCACGATGGGACGACACTCGGCGGCAGCTTTCTTGGCAGCGTCAATCATTCCCTCCATCGCTTGAACGCCTCCACTGCGATCAATGGGGATTGAGCCGGAAAGCTTCATATACGACCCGATCAGCGGGATATTCAGCAATTCTCGCTTCAAAACAATGGCCGGATCGTGAACCCATAGATGAATCTTGAACGTCTCCCACTCCGACTGATGCTTGCAGGCAACAAGACAAGCGCCTTGGGGAAGGTTTTCCCGTCCGATCAGTTGATACGAGATACCGCCTGCGTGTTTTTCAACCCACGCCACGACCCAAAGCCAAATATAAACAGCCTGCACCAGCCTTTTGCGCGGCAAGAGCAAAGACGGCATCAAGAGGACGCTCATCACGAGAGTCGCGCCGTAAAAAGTCAGATTAAACCACAAGGCGCGAAGATAAGGCATGGGGGGATCTTGGGGTTATGGGAGGGGAGGGCAAGGAGGGAGGGGATTCTGCCCGTCCCTCGGCGACACGATCCCTCAACAGCTTTTAGATGGTGCAACGTGTGTTATGAAAAAAAGCCGCCCCTTTCAACCCCCTCCTTTCCAAATGAGTTTTTTCCTCTTGAAAAACGTGCTATCTGATCCCTGCCCCGCCTCTAACCGGATGTGATCTGATGACAACTGCGCACACGCTTGCCGATATTCGCTCGACCTTTACGGATTTTTTTGTGTCTCAGGGCCATACGCGGGTCGACTCCAGCCCGCTGGTTCCTCGCAACGATCCGACTTTAATGTTCGCCAATTCGGGGATGGTGCAGTTCAAGAATGTCTTTACGGGCGCTGAGACTCGCCCTTATACACGTGCGACCTCGTCGCAGAAATCCGTGCGGGCGGGCGGCAAGCATAATGATTTAGAAAATGTTGGCTATACCGCGCGGCATCATACCTTTTTTGAAATGTTAGGGAATTTCTCGTTCGGCGATTATTTTAAGCCGGAGGCGATTGAGTTTGCGTGGACTCTTATCAACAAACATTTTGGCTTGAAACGCGACCATTTACTGATCACCGTGTTTCACGAAGATGAAGAAGCCGCGGCTTTGTGGAAAAAAATAGCGGGATTTCCGGACGACAAAATCATCCGAATCAAAACCGATGATAATTTCTGGCGCATGGGCGATGTTGGTCCTTGCGGATACAACTCAGAGATTTTCATCGACCAAGGGGACAGACTTCAAGGAGGCCCCCCTGGAAGCCCCGAGGAAGACGGCGACCGATTTCTTGAATTCTGGAATCTTGTCTTTATGCAGTTTGAGGAACAACCGGGCGGCGCGCGCATCGCTCTGCCAAAGCCATCGGTCGATACAGGTATGGGTCTGGAGCGAATGGCCGCCATTCTGCAGGGCGTAACGTCGAATTATGAGATTGATTTATTCCGCGCCTTGATCGGCGCTCTCGCGGATCTTGTCAGCGTCAATCCTGAAGGGCCGCAAAAGCCTTCTTTCCGCGTGATTGCCGATCATCTCCGCGCGACTGCGTTTCTGATTGCCGATGGAGTCTTGCCCAGCAATGAAGGGCGCGGTTATGTGCTGCGCCGCATTATGCGTCGCGCAATGCGCCATGCTCATTTGTTGGGCGCGCGGGAGCCTATGATCTACCGCCTTGTGCCCGAATTGGTCAAACAAATGGGCGTTGTCTATCCCGAATTAGGTCAGGCGCAGAGCTTGATTGCGGAAACCATCAAGCTGGAAGAAACGCGCTTTAAGAGCATGCTCGAGCGCGGCCTTAAATTGCTGGATGAAGAGACACAGAAGATCGGGGGCGATAAGCCGCTCCCCGGTGAGGTCGCCTTTAAACTTTATGACACGTTCGGATTTCCGTTGGATTTGACTCAGGATGTCCTGCGCGGCCAAGGCAAGAAGGTGGATACGGTTGGGTTTGAATCCGCCATGGCCAAGCAGAAAGAGACAGCCCGCGCGGCTTGGGCGGGATCGGGCGAAACGGGCACGGCAAAAATCTGGTTCGAGCTGCGCGAAGAATTAGGCGCGACAGAATTTCTGGGTTACAGCACGGAAAAAGCCGAAGGACAGGTGACGGCGCTGCTTCGCAACGGCACGCGCGTGGCGGATGCCAAAGAAGGCACGGATGTCCAGATCCTCGTCAACCAAACGCCCTTCTATGGCGAATCCGGCGGCCAAATGGGCGACACGGGTACCATCACGACGGCCAGCGGCGCGGTCATTGCGATCGCGGATACACAGAAAGAGGCCGACGGCGTTTGGGTGCATAACGGCAAAGTGACGACAGGCGTGATCAAAACAGGCGACATGGCTGTATTGGAAGTCGATCCTGAGCGCCGGGCCGCCCTCCGCGCCCATCACTCGGCCACCCATTTACTGCATGAAGCGTTGCGCCGCCGTATGGGGGATCATGTGGCGCAAAAAGGCTCCCAAGTCGCGCATAATCGTTTGCGCTTCGACTTTACGCAACCAACGCCCATCCAGCTGGAAGCTCTGGTCGAGATCGAAGCCGAGGTTAACCACCGGATCCGCCTGAATGACCCGATTGAAACGCGCTTGATGACTCCTCAAGAAGCCGTCGCGCATGGGGCCATGGCTCTGTTTGGCGAGAAATATGGCGAGGAAGTGCGCGTCTTGTTCATGGGCGGTCAGGAACCGAAAGACGCGAAGGGCAAAGAGCATTTCTCGGTCGAGCTGTGCGGTGGCACGCATGCGAGCCGTACGGGCGATATCGGGCTTTTGAAAATCGTGTCCGAAAGCGCGGTCTCCTCGGGCGTCCGGCGGATCGAAGCGGTGGTGGGCGCGGCAGCTTTGGCGTGGATCGACGGGCAAAATGCTCTGTTACGTGCGGCGGCGGATACGCTGAAAACGAGTACGGCAGACCTGCCCACCCGCGTGACGCAATTGATCGAAGACCGCAAGAAGCTGGAGCGAGAAGTGACGGATCTCCGGAAGCAAGTCGCACTAGGCGGCAGTGCAAGCGCAGCCCCGTCTCCGCGTCAGATAAACGGTGTGGCCTTCATCAGTCGAATCCTGACGGATGTTCCGGCCAAGGATTTAAAACCCATGGCCGATGCCTTCAAAGCGCAAATGAAATCAGGAGTCGTTGCGCTCGCGGCCAGTTTTGAGGGCAAAGTCTCGTTGGTTGTCGCCGTCACGGAAGATTTAACGGGGCGGTTCAGCGCGGTGGATCTCGTCAAACGCGGCGCCGAAAAAGTTGGCGGCAAAAGCGGCGGCGGCCGCCCTGATATGGCGCAAGCGGGCGGCACGGATGAAACAGCTATGCCCGAATCGATCGCGGCGATTGAAGCAGGGCTGCGCTGATTGAAAAGGCAGGGAAATTCTCTTGATTCTCGAATTTTGAGACTTATACTTGGCCTCCTTAGAAAGCCCCGCATGCGAACTCCGCGCAAGGCACGTGCACCAGCGAAGCTGGGGTGCCTTTTGCACGAAAGAACCCGCGTGTACAGGGGACAAGGTCCTTTACTGAAAGAGACAACGAACTATGTCCCATCTTATTGCCAAAGCTCAGAACTTTTCTCAAAACCCTCATCGCGAGGGGCGCGTTCTTGTTTTATCGCTTGGCGGCGCGGGCATCCCCAATCATGACGAGAAAGATCTTCATGGCAACCTTCGGACAGCCTTGGAACTGACGCCCTATCTTTCCGATATTGCAGGACTGATTGATTATTTGGGGTTGGCGCAAAAAGACAGCGCGGATCTCTCAACAACAGAAGTCGCCTGTGTCGCTGAAACCATTTACAGGTATCAAAACAGCTATGACGGGTTTGTCGTTATAGCGGGCACCGACACGATGCCTTACGTTTCGGCCGCCACAGCTTTTGCCCTTCGCGGCATGGGCGTTCCGATCATCTTCATCGGGGCGGGATCCAATGTTGAAGAATGGGATACGGACTTTCGGCTTAATCTTCCCAACGCCGTCAAGGTCGCTTCTATGGGCGCACTTGACGTGAATGCGCCCAGTTTTGGGGAAGTTGGCATTCTGTTCGATGATTCTCTGCTCAGAGCTGTGGCCACAATCAATCGCGGCTTGAGATCAAACAACCCGATGATTTCCCCACGCGTGCCCAAGCTGGGCGATGTCGGCTGGACGATAAAATTTGAGACGATGACCAAGCCTCGCAGGCCTTCGCAGTTAAACTATTCGCGCAATGTGAACACCAATATAGCCTATTTTGACCTCGTTTCGCCGACGCATCTTTCGGCTTTTCGCCAATTGGTTGAAGATCAAACCATTCACGGCATCGTCATCGGCGCTTTTGGCGCAGGTAATGTGCCGACCGGCATGATTCCTTTAATGCACCGAGCCGTTTACGAACATGGAAAAGCGATTGCCGTCATTACGAACAACAAGAAGGGAAGCTCGGATATGGGGCTCTACAGCGTGGGGGCTGCTGCCGTGCGGGCAGGAGCCATTTCGCTTGGCCCGATGACAAAGGCGGCGGCAATCGAGAAAACGCGCTACGCCGTTAACAACGCCAAGGGGCAAGATGCCGCCGAAAGGTTGCAAGACGCAGCGCGTCTTTTGCTGACCTCTGTTGCGGCAGAGATCCCTGAAGATTTCTCGCGGCATGCCGTTAATCTCATTCGCTCGCGCTTCGGCACGCTTGCCAAGGTCGATGCACCTCCCCATGACTCGCAGAAGCTTGTCTTTAATGAAGAGGTCAAAACCTATTGCCGGTCTCAAAAAGCTCCTTATCGGATTTTGACGATCAGCATGGGCGGAACTTTTTATATGGAGGTGGATATTGCAGGCTCTCTGCGCCCGACGAAGCGCCCTCTGTCCGATCTTCTCAACCAGAAATTCAAAGGGCTGGAGACTCTGGTTTCGCTGGATTACATCGAATTGATGAATCTCGACAGCACGGATATTGAATATCGTCACAGGGCGATTCTGGCAAAAACGATCGCGAAACATCTGAAATCCTATGATGGCATTATCGTTTTGCATGGAACGGACACGATGGCCTACACGGCGGCCTGTCTCTCTTATATGCTTTTGGGAATTGAGAAAGACGTTATCCTGACGGGCTCGCAAAAGCCGGGCTACGGATCTTCCGATTTTGACCGTAATTTTGTTAAAGCCATCAAATCCATCCTTGCGCGACTCGATCAACCAGAAAAGTCACGCATTCAGGCGGGCGTTAAAATCGCGTTTGGCGACAAGCTGATGATCGGAACGACCGTCATCAAAGAGGATGAACACGGTATCAATGCGTTTGCGCCTGTCGAAAAGCACCCGGTTGCGGGTGGGCTCAGCAATCGCATCGAACTCCATAACATCACGCAGCACGTTAAAAAACGCCCCTTTGGGCTTTTTACGGGATTCGATTGTGGCGTGGCTTATTTCGAATGCGTGAATGGGATCGAAGCGAAGCAGTTTGAAAATCTGATCGAAAATCCCGATGTCAGCGGCGTTCTGATCGGCGGTTATGACGATGGCAATATGCCCCTTCAGATGAAATACTATATCTCAACGGCCGTGAATTCATACAGCAAGCCCGTGGCCTTTATCGCGAATAGCGATAATGGCATTGCAGATGTGACCTTGTCGGGACGCACCGGACAATTCGTCAAGGCCGGCGCGATCGCGCTGGGAGACATGATTAAAGAAAGCGCCTTCCAGAAAATGTGTTTCGCGATGGGCGTCGCGGCGCGTCAAAAAGATCTGAAAGGACGGGATCGTTTAGAATTTGTTCGCAAAATCATGCATACGAATCTTGCCGCTGAAATTTCTGATCGTTTTTGCGCCGCAGGGGATCGCGTTTACAGAGGGTTGTTTACGGATCGGATCTTCTCGGACGAAGACATTCAAAAGGCCTTGCTTGCGGTTAAAGAAGCCCCTTCTCTTGCCCCTTTTCTGTCGAAGAAGGGGGCTTTATCTGCGGCGGCCCTGCTTTCTGAGACTCAAAAAACGCCTCAACGCGCCAAACGCAAAGATAAAAAATGAGTGACAGGGAAAGACCATGCGCTCTTTTCTCTTTACGGATCGCCTGCAAAACGGCATCTTAAGCTAATCATGCCTTTAAAGCCTGTCTTGATTGATATTCAGATCATCGCCCCCTCTTGGGGGCGCGTGCGTGGCTTGACGAAACGTTTGACTCAAGCGACGGAAGCTGTGGCGGCCCATCTGCCGCGCCCCCTCTCTTTTCCCTTTCGCGCGACGCTTCTTTTGGCTGGGGATGCGCGCGTGCGCCGCCTGAATCATGATTTTCGGGGGCAGGATAACGTCACCAATGTTTTGTCTTTTCCTCAATTCACGCCCGAGGCATTCCCCTCTCTTAAAAAGCAGAAAGACCCTGTCGAGATGGGCGATCTGATCATCGCCTATGCCTACACAAAAAAAGAAGCTCGGACGGAGGGCAAGCCCTTCCTCGACCACACCACCCATCTGGTCATTCATGGTCTTTTGCATCTTTTCGGCTATGATCATACGGATAACGCTAAGGCCGCACGCATGGAAAAACTGGAAATCAAGATCCTGAAAAGCCTTGGCATCGGGAACCCCTATGCGGAAGGAAAACGCGCTCTGTGATGATCTCCTCGATGCCTTCTGACGCCCCTTCCTCGACTGAATCCGCCGAGGAGACTTCCGGTTTTTGGCCCCGCCTCTGGTGGCGCGTCATCCATCGTCTCAGCCCTCCGGCCAATGCCGATGCCTTGCGCGACGTGGTTAAAGAGCTGATCGAGGAGCCTTTATCGGAATCCGGCATTTCCTCGGCCGAGCGCATGCTGTTGGCCAATATCATCAAATTAAGAAAGTGCCGCGTCAGTGATTGTATGATCCCCCGCGCGGATATCGTTGCGGTGGGACTGACCGACTCGATCAGCGATTTGGTCGAGGCAATTTCGGCCCATGGCTACAGCCGAATTCCCGTCTATCGGGATAAGTTGGACGATGTCATCGGCATGGCCCACGTCAAGGACGTTGTCCCCCATCTGGCAGCGGGGCAGAGCTGCGCGATTGAGGATCTTCTGAGACCCGTCCTCTATGTCGCGCCGTCCATGCCCGCCGCGCGGCTTTTGCTTCAGATGCGGCAGACGCGCCATCATATGGCGATTGTGATTGACGAATTCGGCGGCACGGACGGGATCGTAACGATCGAAGATCTGGTCGAAGAAATCGTTGGCGATATTGAAGACGAACATGATCCGCCAACCCTCGAGCCTTTTAGGCCGCAGCCGGACGGCAGCCTGCTCGCCGATGCGCGGATGACTCTCGCTGATTTTGAAAGCCAAGCGCGGCTGGCGCTGCCTCCCTTGGATGGGGAGGAGATTGACACGCTCGGCGGCTACGTCACGCATCTGGCAGGCCATATTCCCCATGTGGGCGAGAGCGTCAGCGCGGAAGGCGGCCTTTCCTTTGACGTCTTGGAAATGGATCAAAGCCGCGTGAGCCGATTGCGGATTCGCCTGCCGCGCGAGACACCCTATATTTCCAGCTCCGGCCAGTAATTCAGCCAGTAATGGTTATTCGCCGTGATCCCACGAAGCCAACCAACCCACGGGATCAGCTCTTGGTGAGGAGAGGAAGGTTGGACATTCTCATTCGTCCAAAAAAAGACTTCCGAGGTCACGCGCGCCCATTGACGGAACCATGGGCCTTCGCCGGATTCGGACACGCGACGGCGAGTCTCCTCCTTAGGGAAGAAGACGCAGATTTCATCAGCCGCCGCCCGCCATACGAGGACAACAGCTGGACAAACCTTCGGCGCTTCTCTTTCGGCAGAAGAAAGAGAGAAAGGACGCGCGCAAAACAGGGCTTGAGCCTGACGGATCGCATCCTTCGCCTGACAAGCGAGATAAGACATGGTTGCCCCCACTTTGATTAAGCGCGACAGCAACGAAAAGGAAGCCCGAAAGCCCCGATCCGCGCACGCCAACGCGCGTTAACACGACCCCAAAAGTCGTCGACCTCGGCTTTCCGAAAGAAAACCGAAACCGTAAAGTAAGCCCGAACAAATCCCAGAAGGACAAGCTCAGGTTTTTTTGGCAGGAAAGGAGGGAACCGCCCCGAAGAGGCATCGCCGACCACCCTGGCCCTTAGATCTTTGCCTGTAGCAAAACTTCCACACAGGAAATCCCACTATATACCACAGTCCTGCCGCCCCTCCTTAGTGTCCGCAAAACTGCGCGGGGAGAAACGTCAAGGGCAAAGCGTCGTTACATAAACCATTGGGAACGCAAAAGGTGGTATGCCTTCGCGTCCGCGAGCCAGTGGCACGTGCGCTTTCGTAAGAGCGATATGTAAACGGATTCGCGGGGGTTGCAAGACAAATCTGCAAGAAGAGACACTTTTTTCTTCGCGCGTTGTTTTAAGACCGCGCTTCGTCCGGTTGGATTCAAAAACAAGGAAGTTTTGGACGCTTTTTACAATCGACTATCCGAACCGACTCGTTCGCTGACTTCGTTGAATTTATCGCGGGTCGCCTCGCCCAGATCGATGCCCAAACGGAAGGCGAGAATATCCAAATAAGCTTGAATATCGGCCAGCTCCCGCGCGGCCTCTTCTCTGAATGTCGCTTCATCCATATCGCCGCGTTCGAATTTCTTGCGGAGATTAGCGTATTCGCCGACTTCACCCACAACGGCCTGAAGCCATTGCGCGGGCGACCAGTCAGAGCCGTCCGGCTCGCTATGCGCCGCGCCGCCTTTCCGGTTCTTGAACTGAGGAATCCGCGCGACATTCGCGCGACGCAGAGCATCGAAAGTCAGGGGTTCAGGCATGGGAGAGTGGTTCCGCGCGTGAGTTTGTCGTGTCTTACCCGCAGCCTACCACGGGAAAAGACTCTGGGTCAGCTTTTTTTGATCGATCCCCCTCAAACTTTCAGCTACAATCCCCTTTTGTCTGCAGAAAGATTCGATTGTCTGGTTTCCTGACAATCCTGAGAGAATGCGTTTTTCATGGACGCGGGCTTCTGGTTTTTGATCCTCATCCGCAAGAGCCAGACAAGCAGCGCTGTGATTTGATTTCATTTGTTGAATCAGACCGTCATGAGCTTTATCTCGGAACTCTTGCCCCCCCCATCCGATTTCAGCACCTCCTCAAAAGTCGCGACTTGCCCTGCGGCCACTTCTATGAGTAGAGCCGATGTGTTGTTATCGAAATCATCTGAATCGCTAGCCATCACATCCTCCTGCGAAAGGGTCATCGGGAATATCCCGCCTTCAACATTACCTCAAAAAGACAAAGAATTAGTTAAGATTTGTCCCTAACAGTCCATTCAAACATAAAAACCTCTTATTCCTTACCCACCCGACCTCAATTCATCCATCGGCGTGCAGCCCATCACTCCAAAGCCACTGCGCAGGATCGTGCGCGTCGCGGTAATCAGCGCGAGCCGCGCGAGGGTCGTGGGCTTGTCGTCCGCCACGATAAAACGCAGGGCAGCATTGTCATTGCCCTTGTTCCACAGCGTGTGGAAAAGACCCGCCAGTTCCATCAGATAGAAGGCGATCCGGTGCGGCTCTTGAGCTTGCGCGGCGGATTCAACCGTGCGTGCCCATTGCGCCATGCCTTTGACCAGCTGAATTTCTTCCTCCGACACCAACGAATCCAGCGCGACTTTTGCCAAAGCTTCTTCCGTTAGCTCTTCGGCTGAAAACAACTCCACCGCATGGCGCAATACCGAACAGCACCGCGCATGGGCGTATTGGACATAGAAAACAGGGTTGTCGCGGGTTTGTTCGACGACTTTGGCAAAATCAAAATCCAGCGGCGATTTGGGATCCCGAGTCAGCATGAAAAAACGTACCGCATCCGCGCCGACTTGCTCGACCATCTCACGCAGCGTGATCAAATTGCCCGAGCGCTTGGACAGCTTCACCGGCTCGCCATTTTTGAAGATTTTGACGATGCTGTTGAAGATGACGGTCAACTGCGCCTTTTTATCGCTGAAGGCCGCGACCACCGGGCGCATCCGTTCCAGATACCCGCCGTGATCTGTTCCAAGCACATTGATCATCACGCCAAACCCGCGCCGGATCTTGTCATAATGATAGGCAATATCGGGCATGATATAGGCCCAATAGCCGTCGCGTTTTTTCAAAGGCCTGTCGGTACTATCGCCAAAAAGACTAGAGCGGAAAAGGGTCAAAGGAACAGGTTCCCAATCCTCCATCTCCTTGCCCTTGGGGGGCGGGAGCGTGCCGACATAGATCAGGCCTTTAGAGTCCAGAATCTGAAAGGCGATGTCTAGCGTGCCGTTTTCGATCAATTCGCGTTCATTGGTGAAAACATCATGCGTAATGCCGATCAGCGCCAGATCGTCTCGGATCACGCGCATCATCCATGCGACCGCAAAGGTGCGAACAGGCTCGATCCATTCAGATTCGTCTTTGCCTTGCCATGTCGCGCCGTCACGCTCGGCCAAGGCCGCGCCGACTTCTTTTAGATAATCCCCCGGATAAAGCCCCGCCGGAATCGCGCCGATCTCTTCGCCTAAAGCCTCGCGGTACCGCAAATAGGTCGTCCGCGCCAACACATCGACCTGCGCGCCTGAGTCATTAAAATAATATTCGCGCGTGACGTCATATCCGGCTTTTTGCATCAGATGCGCCAGAACGTCTCCAATCACCGCGCCCCGTACATGCCCCGCATGCATCGGCCCTGTAGGATTGGCTGAGACATATTCGACATTGACCTTCACGCCCTTGCCGAGGTCACTGTCCCCATAGCGGGTTCCAACGCGCAGGATCTCGCGGATTTCGTCTTGCCACACGGACGGGGCGAGGCGCAGATTAATGAATCCCGGCCCCGCGATCTGAACCGAGGCGATCAGGGGGGGGGGTTCAAGGCCCTGTTTTACAATTTCCGCAATCACGCGGGGGGGCTTTCCGGCCGCCTTTGCCAAAGCCATGGCGACATTTGTCGCCAGATCCCCATGCGCGGCCTCACGCGGCAATTCGACAACGAAAGCGGGAATTTCGCTGGAAAGGGTTAGCGTTCCCGCTACGAGGGCCTCCTCAAGCACCGCTTGGATAGCGGCATGGATTGTCTTAAAAACGCTCATAGTGTGCCTATCTCCTGTTTACAGAGAGCAGCGTAGCAACTCCCTCACGCCTTGGCAAAAATTTTAGGACCTTCGGTGGCATATAAGAATCTTGATTCGGGGGAAGAGATAGGAGAGAGAGGGGGGACGTAATCCCTTTTTTTGTTGTGCCCCCATGCCAAGCCCCCCTCTCTGGATTCTTTCTTTCGATGTGCCCTCCCGTGTTGCCGAGGCCTTTGGCGAAGCATTCAGTGAAGAGTCGGCCGCCATCTCTGTTCTCGCGCCGCCCCGTCAGGAAACAGCGCGGATCGAAATTATTTACGCTTTTGAGCCGGAACGGGCCGAGATCAACACAAGACTGGCGGTTCTGGCGGCCGCTTTAGGCCCCCTGCCCTCGCCTGTTTTTACACTCATCCCTGCCCCGCCTTTGGATTGGCTAAAAAAAGTAGCCGGTGATTTTCCTCCTCTGCGTATCGGGCGGTGGGTCATGCATGGCGCGATGCATCGCGCTGCCGTTTCCAACCGACTTTTTGCCTTGCAAATTGACGCGACCAACGCCTTTGGCACGGGCGAACATCCCACAACGCGCTGTTGTTTGCTGATGCTCGATCACTGGCTGCGCGGGGGGTTCCGCCCAAGCCATATGGCCGATATCGGCTGCGGCTCTGGCATTCTGGCGATGGCTTGTGCGCAAGGGGCAAAGCACACGCTCCATGCCTGTGGCGTCGATATGGATTCCGACTCGGTTGCGATTGCGCGAACAAATGCGCGGCAGAACGGTCTGTTGACTAAGATCCGTTTGACGCGAGGGAGGGGCTACGCGCCCCCCTTGATCCGCGCGGGAAGCCCTTATGATTTGATTATGGCTAACATCTTCGCGCGGCCTTTGGCGCAGCTGGCCGCCGCCCTGAAAGCGAATCTTAAGCCGAAGGGTCGCGCGATTCTCTCCGGCCTTTTGACGAGCCAAGCCAACGCCGTCATCGCCGCCCACCGCGCACAGGGGCTGAAACTCATCGCCCACAAAAAAGACGGCGAGTGGTCAGTGCTGGGATTCACGCAGTAACGGGATTTATCCGTTTCGAACACTGGCAAGGAATTTATCCACTTCCTCGGCCAAGGCTTTGGCATCGGTCTTCAATTGCTCACTGGCCGCCGCGACCATGCTTGAAAGTTGTCCCGACTCCATCGCGTCACGGCTGACTCCGTCAATACTCGAGGCTACGGCTTCCGTTGATTCAGACGCCAAGGTGACACTATGGGTAATGGCCGATGTCGCCGCGCTTTGCTCCTCAACGGCCGCTGAAATCGCGGCTGAAAGCTCGTCGATCTTCAAAATGGTTTGAGAGATAGAGCTGAGCGCTTCCACCGCCGTTTGCGTTTCCGTCTGCATATCGGCAATTTGCTGACCGATATCCTGCGTTGCCCGCGCGGTTTGATTCGCAAGCCCTTTGACCTCGCTGGCAACCACCGCAAAGCCTTTACCGGCTTCGCCCGCCCGAGCGGCCTCGATCGTGGCGTTGAGCGCCAAAAGATTGGTCTGACTCGCAATACTCGAAATTAAATTCACGATCTCGCCGATTTTCGCGCCGGCATCGTTCAAATGGACCATAACTCGATCAGCGCCCCGCGCTTGGTCAACGGCATCGCGGGCTATCTGGGCGGCCTTAGATACTTGCTGCGCGATTTCGGAAATCGAGGCCGACAGCTCGTGTGCCGCAGAGTTCACTGCCTGAACATTGTGGGACGCCTCTTGCGTATAAGTTCCCACCTGTCCGCTTTGCTGAATTGTACTGTCAACATTGCGAGAGAGGGTTTGGGCAGCCTCGGTAAGCTTGCCGGCCGAGGTGCCAATGCCCGCAACGACTCGTCCGACCATTTGCTCGAAACTTCCTGCCAAGGCATTCATTTCTCGTGCGCGCTCTGTGCGCACTTCCAAATCTTTTTCTCGTTCAGCATAGGCCAAATAGCCGATCTTGGCCCGCGCCGCGCAGACAAGCCGCAGCAAGGGCCGCATTTCGAGTATAGGCTCTTTCGGTAAAGGAGAAAAATAATCGCGGCGCGAGATCGTCTCAAAAGCATCCGCCGCCCGTTGGATCGGGCGCTGCACGGAAACGAGCAAAACCTTTCCGGAAACAAGCGCCGAGACAAGCGCCAAAAAGAAAATAAGGGGAACCCCTATCCAGCCCCCATGCGTAATGGTTTTTTGCGTTTCATAGCGCTGACCCGCAACGCGCATCTCATAGGAATCTATCTCTATCTTGGCCCGTTTAAACGCCCCGACAAGAGGGGATAGAGTGTGCGAGACAATCTCTTGGGCACCCGAAACATCATGGGCCGCAACAGCAGACAAAACAGGTGAAACGCCTTGCTGATCTAGCTTTTGATAGGCTTGCCTCAGATCTTCTAAAAGAGGCTTTTCCTCCTCATCGCTTGGAATCAGGGAAGAAAAAGCGGTGTCTATTTTCTCCTCATTTGTCTTGATTTTATCGACAAGAGCTGATGTGTCCCCACCGGACGCGAGCCGCACCGCAAGTAGGGTCGAAAAAGATTCATTTTCGCGCGCAAGAGAAGTTACCCGCGCAAGCTCTGTCGTGGCAACAACGCCATCTTGGTACAGGGCGTTGGCGCTCTTTTCTCCATAATTGAGGAACCAAAGCCCTGCGCCACCCAAAAGCAGGATAAAAAACAGCAAGATCGCGAAAGAAATATTAAAACGCCAAATGAGGCTTCCGAGATTCCGGCGGAGCCGTCGCAAAAGGCGCATATCGATGACTTCACCTCCAAAGAGGCGGATATGCTTGGCCTCGCCTGCGCGGATTTTGGCATAAAGCGCATCGGCCCCGGCAACCTCTTGTTGCGTTGGCTTGGAACGAATTGAAAGATAGCCCGTGTGTTTGCCATCCTCGTAAGTCGGCGTGACATTCGCTTTGACCCAGTAATGGTCGCCGCTTTTTGTCCGATTCTTGACGATCCCTTCCCAAGGCTGTCCTGCTTTAACTGTTCGCCATAAATCCGCAAAGGCGGCTTGGGGCATATCGGGGTGCCTTAGAATATTATGAGGCGTCCCCATCAGCTCCTCCCCCGAATATCCGCTGATATCCAGAAAGGTCTGGTTATAAAAAATTATTTTGCCTCCTAGATCCGTCGATGAGATGATCACCGCATTTTCTGGAAAGGGGATCTCACGGCCAGACACAAAGCCATTATCGCGCATGGGAAGAGCCTTTGCAGCTGTCGCGCCGCGTCAGAAGAGAGGAAATAGAAATACAACCTTTGGTTAATAAGAGAAGGCCGGAATCAATCTGGAATCAAGGAAAATCTCTAAAACTTACAAAACCCCCGCTTGCGTCACCCATGCGCGTACAGGATCAAGCGCAGGATTTTCTAAAAGTTTCAGCCAATGGGCGCGGGTGCGCGGCAGAAAGCCCTGCGTGTCTCGATGGGCTGTTGTATCGGACATACGGCTGGCGAGCAGCCCCAGAATCCGCGTATGCCGTTGGGCCGAAAAGATCGTACAGGCCCTTAAAAGCTCTTTTTCTGAAAGAGGCGTACCGGTTGTGGTGCGATAAAGCGTAATGCAGTCTGACAAACGCTTAAAACCGCCGTCGCGCCGGACTTCCTCACACAAAGACGCAAGATCATAAGCGATGCAGCCAATCCCCCCATCCTGAAAATCCAAGACACCGAGGGATCCATCAGCTAATTCCATCAAATTATCGGCCATGAAATCGCGCAGACATAAGGTTTGTGGGAGGGATTCGAGCGGACGCAGAACGCTTTCCCATGCGGCGGAGAATCCCGCTCGCTCTTCAGGTGTTGCCGTACGTCCCCGCGCATAAGGAAGATAGAAATCGACGAACTGGCTAGCTTTTTGAATCAAAAAAGGTGTGTCACACTTTGGAACAGCACAAGCCTGAAGCGCCGGCATATCCAAATTTTTATGCAAGTGCGCCAAAATCAAAACGGCTTTTTTAAAATAGGGGACGGGATCCGCGCCTCTGTCCAACAAAACACCTACATTATAGGCCCCAAAATCCTCCATCAACACAAGGCCTTTGATAGGATTCGCGGCGTAAATCTCCGGCGCGCGCACGCCCGTGGCGTGCAAGAGCGCACCCAACGCGACAAAAGCGGGCGTATTCTGCGCGGCATCCGCATCCATCAAAATCGCCGTCGTGCCATCGGCTTTTGTCAACCGTGCATAGCGGCGCGGCGAAAAGTCGGCATCAAAAGCCTGCCGCCGCGAGGTCTTCCATCCCACGGACGCAAGAAAATCCGCGATCTCCTCCGCGCGACCCGCCATTTACGTCATCCGTAATTTTGCGATAATCCCGTCCAACTGATCCAGATCCGTGTAATGGAGCGTCAACGTGCCTCCCTTCCCTTTCGTGACGATCTTAACCCTTAGCCCAATTGTACGTTCTAGATCTTTCTCAAGCGCGATGACGTCCGCGCTGTCTGACGCATTCGCCTTTTTCTTATGGATTTGAGGGTTTTCCTGATCCTTTTTCGCCAGCACCTCAGCCTGACGCACATTCAGCCCCTTACGCACGATTTCCTGCGCCAAAGCCAGCGGATTACGCGCGGGAACCAATGTCCGACCGTGTCCTGCCGAGAGTTTCCCTTCCGCGATCATTTGCCGCACAGGCTCGGGCAGCCCTAGTAAACGCATCGTGTTGGTAATATGGGGGCGGCTCTTGCCCACAATTTTCGATAAAGCTTCTTGTGTATGGCCAAATTCTTCGATGAGCCGCTGATAGCCTTCGCCCTCTTCCAGCGGTGATAGGTCCTCGCGTTGGACGTTTTCAATGATACCAAATTCCAAGGCTTCACGATCCGTTAAGTCGCGCACCAGAACGGGAACCTCATGCACTCCGGCCATTTGCGCCGCACGCCAGCGGCGTTCACCTGCGATGATTTCATAATCATTCGCGCCACCTTTGGGCCGACGCCGCACTAAAAGCGGTTCAAGAATTCCACGCTCACGAATCGAGGCGGCTAGTTCTTTCAGAGCTTCCTCGTCAAAATGACGGCGCGGTTGGAAGAGGCCAGAGCGCAGCCACGTCACGGGCATTTTCTGCAAGCCGCTAGATTTGGCGGCCGCGTCTGTGGGCGCAGCCAGAACCGCACCCGTTTTATAGGACGTATCCGCATCCCCAAACAGGGCCGACAGGCCGCGTCCAAGGGGGGAAGGTTTCACAGGCGATACAGTCATGGCGGGTTCCAAAATACCAAAAGCTGAGGGTTCTTTCTTGATAAGGCGTTGCGGGGAAGAAAACAACTCTTTGTGCCATAATCGCGCCTTATTTATCGGGCTTGATGTTCGCGCTAAGAGTGTTTAGCTCTTCCCTCATCCAGAAACCACAAGGGATTCCCCATGTCTAAAAAGCTTCTTCTTGCAACGATCACAATCGCCAGCCTTCTGGCTCTGCCCGCTTTGGCCGCCGTGCCCACCGACGATCCCGTCGTTGCGCGGGTGAATGGCGAAGAGATTCACCGCTCTGATGTCATGCGCGAACTGCAAATGGCCGGCCCTCAGATGCAGCAGCTCCCGCCCCAGATGATCTACCCTCAGATTCTGGAAAAGATGATCGCCACGCGGATTGTCTCGCAAAAAGGCTATGCCGACGGGACGCAGAACGACAAGGAAGTCAAACAGCGAGTCAAGGAGCTGGAGGCTCAAGTCGTGGCCGAGGCCTATATCCACAAGCTTGTGGAACCCAAAATCACCGAAGCCAAGATCAAGGAGCGCTATGAGGCCTTGGTTTCAAAATTCAAGCCTCAGGATGAGATCAGAGCCCGCCATATCTTGGTGAAGACGGAGGATGAAGCGAACGATATCGTGAAACAGCTGAAGGGCGGCGCGGATTTCGCCAAACTGGCGGAAGAAAAGTCAAAGGACACGGGATCGGCCAAACAAGGGGGCGACCTGGGCTATTTCGTGCATGACGCGATGGTCAAAGCCTTTGCGGATGCCGCTTTTGGCATGAAGGCGGGCGAGGTCAGCGACAAGCCTGTGAAGACCGAATTCGGCTATCACATCATCAAGGTCGAGGATAAGCGTAAATCCTCAGCCCCCCCGATCGCCGAAGTGCGCGAGCAAATTGCCAGCCGTCTGGGTCAGGAAATGACGAATGACGAGGTGAAGGCGCTTGAAGGCAAAGCGAAGGTTGAAAAGTTCAACCTCGATGGCACCCCCATGACAGATAAAAAGAGCGAGAAGAAATAACCCTCTCGCCCAGCGTTACGGAAAAGCCCAAGACTTACGTCTTGGGCTTTTTTGTCAGGGAGCAGCTTTCGTTTCAGCGTTCGCCGTTGGCATTGCCACACACTCCAGCACTTTTTCAACAAGCGCGCGCGCGGTAAGATTGGCCTCTTCATATTGTTTCGCTGGAGCGTCGTGATCTTGGAACCGATCCGGAAGGGTTAGGCAACGCAGCTTGACGCCTCGATCCAACGCGCCGCTATTGGCCAAATGCGTGGCCACATGGCTGCCAAACCCGCCGATAGAGCCTTCTTCGATGGTGATCAGCACCTCATGCGTTGAGGCTAGTCGCGTCAAAAGATCACGATCCAAGGGCTTGGCAAAACGCATATCCGCAATGCTGGGGGTGATTCCGTGGGCTTCTAAAGCCTCGGCCGCGCGGCGGCATTCGGTCAGCCGCGTGCCTAGGCTTATCAAGGCAACTTTCGCGCCTTCTTGTATCATACGGCCTTTGCCGATGGGCAGAGCTTCGCCGCGTCCGGGACGTGGGGCGCCTGTGCCCTCGCCGCGCGGGAAGCGGATCGCGCTGGGCCGATCATTCAAATTCACCGCTGTGGCGACCATATGGGTCAGTTCGGCCTCATCGGACGGAGCCATAATTACGATGTCTGGCAAGCAGCACAAATAAGCCAGATCAAAAGCCCCCGCATGGGTGGCACCATCTGCGCCGACAAGACCCGCGCGATCAAGGATAAAGCGCACTGGCAGATGCTGCAAAACGACATCATGCACCAGCTGGTCATAGGCGCGTTGCAGAAAGGTCGAATAAATGGTGACAAAGGGTTTGATCCCCTCGCAGGCCAATCCGGCGGCAAAGGTCACCGCATGCTGTTCTGCGATCCCGACATCAAAAGTTCGGTCTGGAAACTTTTTACCAAAAAGATCCAAGCCTGTGCCCGAGGGCATGGCGGCCGTAATTGCAACAATTTTTGGATCGCGCTCAGCCTCTTGAATCAGAGCTTCCGCAAAAGCTTTGGTATAAGTCGGCAGGGTTGGTTTTGGGCTTTCCGGTTTTGGCGCTTCTGTTTTGACGATATTGAATTTCGGCTGCACCGCGTGGAGCTTGTCGGCGGCGCTTTCCGCTGGCGCATAGCCATGCCCTTTTTGAGTCACCACATGGATCAGGACAGGCCCACCCTGCGGATCGTCACGGACATTTTCCAAAACGGGGATCAGATGCTCGAGATTATGCCCGTCAATGGGGCCAATATAATAGAAACCCATTTCTTCAAACAAGGTCCCGCCGGTTACCAAACCTCGGGCGTAATGTTCAGCCTTCCGCGCGGCTTCCTTGATGCGGCGGGGGAAAAGCGCAGCAAATTCTTTCGCGATATGGCGAATACCCCTATATTCTTTTGACGAGACAATGCGCGAGAGATAAGCGCTCATTGCGCCTGTCGGGGGCGCAATCGACATGTCGTTATCGTTCAAAATCACAATCAGACGGGATTCCGACGCGCCTGCATTGTTCATCGCCTCATAGGCCATACCTGCACTGATCGAGCCATCGCCGATCACCGCGATCACATTGTTCTTTTTGCCATTAAAATCCCGCCCAACCGCATAGCCAAACGCCGCCGAGATCGAGGTCGAACTGTGCCCTGCCCCAAAAGCGTCATACGGGCTTTCGCTTCGCTTCGTGAAACCAGAAAGCCCCTTGCCTTGGCGCAGCGTATGAATTCTATCGCGTCGTCCGGTTAAAATCTTATGCGGATAGGCCTGATGCCCGACATCCCAAATGACAATATCATCGGGCGTGTTGAAAACATAATGCAGCGCGGTTGTCAGCTCGACGACACCTAGCCCCGCCCCCAAATGCCCCCCTGTAATCGACACCGCATTGATCGTCTCGGCCCGGACTTCTTCCGCCAATTGAGGCAGTTGCTCAGGCTTCAGTTTCCGCAAATCCGCAGGCGTTGAAAGGGCATCCAACAAGGGTGTGGAGGTCTTTCCTGAAGCTTGAACTTGCGAGGCGTCTACTTCGCAAGAGCCGAAAAGAGCGTCCCGAAAAGGCTCATGATTGGGAGTTTGGTTGGATGCTGTCACGCCATAGGCTCCTGAAAACGCTAAAAACGGGCTATTCATGCCTAAAACCCGCCAAGTCAATGAAGGTCTATACGCCCGCCTCCCTAAAAATCAAGCCGCTTGACCTGATCCAAAGAACACAGAAGAAGATTGGGGGAAAAGTCAAAGGAGGCATGAGGGAATAAGTGAATCTATTTTGCCGCAGGTTTTAGAAAAGAACAATGTGGAAACATTTTGAGGATTCACGGCGAGAAATAGGCGGCTTAGAATCGAGGGATGAAACACTCTCTTGAAG
>CAIJXG010000009.1 GCA_903824505.1 uncultured Pseudomonadota bacterium
AGGGAATTTTTTCTATCCGCTATCCCGGGAAACTGGCGGAATCAGAAAGAACCTTTCCAACGGGCGGCATGCCGTCCGACAGAAAGACCTCAGGAGGCTGGAAGCTTGACAGGCCCAGATCCTCAGGTGGTTTTCTGTGAAGAGGCTTCGGATTGGGAGCCGCGCGGCTTTCCCTCTTGAAAAAGAGGGCACCAAAAGAAACGACCGAAAAGACGGAAAGGAAGACAATGAAAAATAAAGGAAAAAGACAGATTTTACGGCATGATCCCTTACCTTAACTTTAAGGTGGACAGGCCGATCAGCCCCAAAATACATGCGATAATCCAGAAACGGATCACAACGGTGGGTTCAGACCAGCCAAGCTTTTCGAAGTGATGGTGGATCGGGGCCATCCGAAAGATTCGCTTGCCCGTCAGTTTGAAAGAGGCCACTTGGATAATAACGGATAACGTTTCCATCACGAATAAACCGCCGATGATGGCCAGCACAAGCTCGTGCTTGACAATCACCGCGATGGTGCCGAGGGCGCTCCCAAGGGCCAGAGACCCCGTGTCGCCCATGAAAACCTGCGCCGGAGGCGCATTGAACCACAAAAACCCCAAACAGGCCCCCACCATTGCGCCGCAAAAGACGGCGAGTTCCCCCGCGCCCGCCACATGGTGGAGCTGCAGATAGCTTGCAAACACAAGATTGCCGACCAGATAGGTAATCACGATAAAGCACAAAGAGGCGATGATGATGGGCACGGTCGCCAGCCCATCCAGCCCGTCTGTCAGATTGACGGCGTTGCTTGCCCCCACAATCACGAACACGGCAAAAGGCAGGAAAAACCAGCCGAGATCCGGCATCCAGTCTTTCACAAAGGGTATCGCAAGCCCCTGCGCGGTGGAGGGCGCGGCAACGGCAAGCACGCCCCAAACCGCAAAAATCGACATCAAAATTTGAAGAATCAGGCGCGTTTTGCCCGAAAGCCCCACATGCGACCGACGGGTCAATTTGCGATCATCATCCATAAACCCAACAAGGCCAAACCCAACTGTCGCGCCCAACGTGATCCAGATATAGGTGTTCGACAAATCCGCCCAAAGCAGCGTGCTGATGATCATAGAAACCAAGATCATCAGCCCTCCCATGGTGGGCGTCCCTTTTTTCTTTAAATGACTCTCGGGGCCGTCGCTGCGTATCGGTTGGCCTTCACCTTGACGGCTTTTCAGCCAGCGGATAATCGCGGGACCGCAAATAAAGCAAATCAACAGCGCGGTCGCCATCGCGCCCCCCGTCCGAAACGTTATGTATCGGAACAGGTTAAAGAGGATGAAGTCATGGGCATAGGGAGCCAAAAAGTGAAAAAGCATGGATGACGGGATCTCCCTTGTGTGAACCTAAATTTCCGAAGCGCCGGCGGTATCCCCTCCCCCTTGCGAGGAGGGGATGCCAGCGGCGCTTCGCCCACTCAGGTTCTTAATACCCAACTATAAACGCCTACACCCCAAAGGCCCGTTTCAGCTCCGCGACCAGATCCAGACGTTCCCATGAGAAATGCCCATCCGCTTCCGGCTCGCGGCCAAAATGGCCGAAAGAGGAGGTTTTCTTGTAGATCGGGCGGTTCAGCTGTAAATGCTCGCGGATGCCACGCGGTGAAAGCCGCACGAGTCCGCGCAAGATAGCCGGCAATTTTTCTTCATCCACCACGGCCGTTTCATGTGTGTTGACATACAGCGCCAAAGGCTCTGACACGCCAATCGCATAGGCCAGCTGAATGGTGCAGCGCTCGGCAATGCCTGCGGCCACCACATTTTTTGCCAAATACCGCGCCATATAGGCCGCCGAGCGATCGACCTTCGTGGGATCCTTGCCCGAGAACGCGCCGCCGCCATGAGGGGCCGCGCCGCCGTAAGTGTCCACGATGATCTTGCGTCCTGTTAGCCCTGCATCGCCGTCGGGACCGCCGATGACAAAACGGCCTGTGGGGTTGACATAAAAATGCTTCTCCTCGCACATCCAGTTTTCGGGCAGCGCCGCTTGGACATAGGGCCGCACTAAGGCGCGCACTTCCTCTTGCCCAATTTTTTCGTCATGCTGGGTGGACACAACGATCCGCGCCGCACGGACAGGCGTGCCATTGTGATATTCCAACGTGACTTGGCTTTTTGCATCGGGCCCAAGCAAGGGCAGCTTCCCTGCGTGCCGATCTTCAGAAATCAAGCGCAGGATCTTATGGGCGTAGAAGATCGGCGCAGGCATATAAGTCGGAGTCTCGCGGCAGGCATAGCCGAACATAATGCCCTGATCGCCCGCGCCTTCATCCTTATCGCCGCTTGCATCGACGCCGATCGCAATATCCACGGATTGTGGGTGAACATAGTTATGAATCTCGGCCCACTGCCAATGAAAGCCTTTCTGAGCATAGCCGATTTCCCTGATCGCCTCTCGTGCCGCATGTTCCATATCCTGCGGTGTGATCGAGGAGGGCCCCCGAATCTCGCCCGCCAAAACGACTCGGTTGGTTGTCGCCAAGGTTTCCACAGCCACGCGGCTATGGGGATCCGCCGAAAGATAAAGATCGACGATCGAGTCCGAAACGCGGTCGCAAATCTTGTCCGGATGGCCTTCGCCAACGGATTCAGAGGTAAAAAGATAGTTTCCGGACTTTGACATAGGCGACACCCAAGCTGGCAAGAGGGGGGTAAGGAAGGGGAAAGTATGAACGGTGCGCCCCGCCAATTCAAGCCCCTGCACATTCCTTGGCATGTTCAGCGCGGAAGCGCGCATACAAGCGCATTTATTGTTGTCTAGGGCGGCGACGGAGGCGACTTTTTTCTTGCGTGGGTTGAGGAGATCCTTAATCATTCGCCTATGCTCTGCCGTTCCTTAAAGAGCAGAAGGGGCTTTCCTCCCTTAGTGTCCCGATTCCCTTCTCTGTCCAACTTACGGGAATGCGTTCCATGTTGTTCATGCCGACCAAAAAAAAGGCGGGTTATGCCGGTGCGCACAGCGCCGATACGCTTCTCCTCACAGGGCGGGAACGTATCCTCGATCCGCAAAAGACCATCGTCAGCAAGACGGATCCGAGCGGAACCATCACCTATGCCAATGATGTGTTCATCGAGATCAGCGGCTATAGCGAAGAGGAACTTTTAGGAACCCCTCATTCCTGTGTGCGCCACCCGCACATGCCCCGCTGTGTCTTCAAGCTTTTGTGGGACACGTTGGCGACAGGCCGCGAGATCTTCGCCTATGTCCTGAATCGCAGCAAAAACGGCGATCATTATTGGGTGTTCGCCCATGTGACCCCCTGCCATGATTTGAGTGGGCGCTTGGTTGCGTATCACTCAAGCCGCCGCGCCCCCAACCCTGCGGCCATTCAAGCGGTCGAGCCTTTGTACGCCAAGCTGCTTGACATCGAACAGGGCAAGGGCCGCAAGGAAGGGCTTGCCGCTTCGGAAAAAGCCTTGTTTCAAACGCTTGCGCAGAAAAATGTTTCATATGGCGCCTTCGTTTTCTCGCTTTGATTCGCCCGCGCCCTAAGGAGAGTTCGCCATGTTTCGTCTTGTCTCCCTGCATCTTAGAACGCAGATTACGGTCCTTTCCGTCCTTTTTGCGGTCGCACTGGGGGGCCTGTTGGGTATGCGAGAGCACGCCGACTCGCGCTGGGTCTATGGCTTTGCCGCTTTAGGAGCCGGAGCGGCCGTTTATGCGGTTTTCCTTCTTCTGTCGTTGGTTAAAGCTCTGAAGCGGCTTCATGCCTGTGTAACCGCCGCCTCCATGGGTGATCTGAACACCCGTTTGTTGCATATTCGGGGGCACAACGAGGTAGCATCGGTGCAACGAAGCCTGAATCGCTTGCTCGACATCACCGAAGCTTTCCTCAAGGAAACCGAAAATTGTGTCGAGGCTGTGTCGAAAGGAATCTACTTCCGACACATTATCCAGACCGGTATGCCCGGGATTTATGGCAAGACATCCGCGGCCATCGGCCAGATCATGGGGCTGATGCAGAACAAAGATCAGCTTTATGAGGTCAATCTGAAACAGATGACCGAATCTTTTGACCGAAATATTACGACATTCTTAAGAGAGTTGGCCGCCTCCTCGGAGGTTCTTAGAAAAACAGCCAGTGACTTAATGGTCCTGTCAACGCGCAGTTTGATGCAATCTTCGGATCTGGACAATTCGGCGCAACGGTCTTCCTCGAGCGTTCAAGTGATTTCATCGACGACCACGGAATTGTCTGCGTCGATTCAGGAAATCAACCAACAAGTGATTCGCTCGAGCCAAATAGCGGGGGTGGCCGTCGAAAAATCTCAAACCGCGACGGCTTCCATTACAGCTCTTCAAGAGGGGGCGGAGAAAATCGGCGACATCGTCAGTTTTATTCGGGAAATCGCCGAGCAAACCAATCTTTTAGCTCTCAACGCAACGATTGAGGCGGCCCGTGCGGGCGAGGCAGGGAAGGGATTTGCGGTCGTGGCGGCGGAAGTCAAGGGGCTTGCCAATAAAACGTCTTCAGCCACCAGCGAAATTTCCGCCTATGTCTCGAACGTGTTGCGCGCCATTACCACAGCGGTCGGCAGCATGAATGATGTCGGCAGCAGCATTGACGCGCTGAATACAGCCTCCAGCACGATCGCCGCCGCGATGGAAGAGCAGGGTATGGCGATCGGAGAAATACTCCGCAGCATGCAAGACGCGGCTGACAGCGTCCAGAAAACAACCGGTGCCACAAGCGGCATTCGCGAGGCAGCGGGATCAACCGATCGGATGGCTCGGGTTCTCTCACAGGCCTCTGACGATTTGTCCGCTAAAGGGGACATCGTGACGGGTGAATTAGAGACTTTCCTTTCAAGCCTGAAAGCGCAATAATTCGGATCTTAGAAACAAAGGGGAAAAACATGGCGATCAAATGCTTGATTGTAGATGATGTCGGCGTCAGCCGCTTTGTTGCGCGGACTATGCTTGAAGAGCTGGGCTGTCAGGTCATCGAGGCTGAAAGTTCTGAGGCCTGTCTTGAGGCAGCCGAGAAAGAGCCGTTCGATTTTATCCTTCTGGACTGGCATCTCCGGCGCGAGAGCGGGATTGACCTGATTCAGCAAATTCGCAAAACGCGCGGCAATCAGGCGACTGCGATTATTGTTTGCTCAGGCATTGAGCATGTGGATGCGGGTAAGAATGCCTTTGCTGCCGGCGCCAACGGCTTTATTCCCAAGCCCCTAACGCGTCCCGCTATCGAAGCAGAGCTCCGAAAATGGAAGCCTGAAGAGTAAAGCCCATGAAAGTTCTGGTTGTCGGCGGGGGAGGGCGCGAGCACGCCCTTTGCGTGGGGATTTCAAAATCTCCTTTGTGCCAAAAGCTTTACTGCGCTCCGGGGAATGCAGGGATTGCGGCTGTGGCCACCTGTCTGCCCATCGGGGCCGAGGATATTCCGGCTCTCGTCGCGGCAGCACAAGAGCAGGCGATTGATTTTGTGGTGATTGGGCCGGATAAGACCATTGCCTTAGGCCTCGCGGATAGATTGGCGGAAGCAGGAATCCCCTGTTTTGGTCCGTCTCAAGCCGCAGGACGAATCGAAAGTTCCAAAAGCTTTATGAAGGATGTCTGCACAAAGGCAGGTGTCCCAACCGCCCGTTATCAGCGTTTTACCGATGCTTCGGCCGCGCACGCTTATGTAAAGGCCGAGGGCGCGCCGATTGTGATTAAAGCCGATGGGTTGGCCGCAGGTAAGGGTGTGACTGTTGCCCGGACGATTCCGGAGGCTCTTGCGGCCATTGACGATGCGCTGGTAGAGAGAATCTTTGGCGAGTCCGGTGCGTCTTTGGTCATCGAAGAATTTATGGAAGGCGAGGAAGTCAGCTTCTTTGTCCTGTGTGATAGGCAGGGGGCCAAGTTTTTTGCCTCAGCCCAAGATCATAAAGCGGCCTATGACGGGGATAAAGGCCCCAATACGGGCGGCATGGGGGCCTATTCCCCCGCGCCTGTAATCGACAAAGAGATGGAAGAGCGCGTGATGCGGGAGATTATCCAGCCGACTCTTGCCGAGCTTCAAAAGCGGGGCTGTCCCTTTACGGGCGTTCTTTATGCCGGTTTGATGATGACAAAAACGGGGCCAAAAATTGTAGAATTCAACGCCCGTTTTGGGGATCCCGAAACTCAAGTCATGCTGCCGCGCCTGAAATCCGATTTACTTGCTTTGCTCTATGCCTGCAGCAAAGACATGTTGGACGGCGTTGAGCTAGAATGGCACGACAGCGCGGCCGTGACCGTCGTGCTGGCGACACGCGGCTATCCGGGCGCCTATGGCAAAGGCTCTATTATTCGAGGGGTCGAGGCGGCGGACACCGTGCCCGATGCTTTTGTCTATCATGCGGGAACGGCACGCAACAGCGCAGGCGATCTGACGGCCAATGGAGGTCGTGTTTTGTGTGTGACAGCGCCCGCGCCAACGCTGAGTCTGGCTAAAAAACGCGCCTATGAAGCTGTCGATCACATAGATTGGCCCGAAGGCTTTTGCCGGAGAGATATTGGAGGTCGGCTCTAATTTTTATATACTCGGCTTTCCAAGGAAACCGAGTATAATGACAGACCGACAAGAACCCAAGCGAGTCACAAACAATTTGCAAGCCGCGTTAAGATGTGGTGTTTTTCGCTCACAGATTGTATGATCTGCCTCGTTTTTCTTATCCCTGGCCTCCCCTTTCGCGCGCATGCTTCCAAAAGACACCCCTATCCTTATCGTCGATGACCATTTTCTCATGCGGCAAACGGTCAAGAACATCCTTGTTGGCGATGGCTATACGGAGATCTGTACAGCCTGCAATGGCCAAGAAGCTCTGACCAAACTGAAAGAGCGGCTTAACACGCGGGCCATGTTCAAAGTCATCTTTTTGGACTGGAATATGCCAGAGATGGATGGGTTAACCTTCTTAAGGATCTGCCGGAACGATTTCCATCTTGAAGAGGTCGCTATCATTATGCTGACGGCCAACGCAGAGCAGAAAGACGTTATTACGGCGCTCGGAAGTGGTGTAACGGCTTATATTACCAAACCAATGTCCCGCGAGACCATTCTGCAACGGATGAAACAGCTGGAAGCTTGGTTTGCCAGCATAAAAAATGCATCCAAAAGTTGATGGACTCGGTTTTAACCTTAACAAAGTTTTAACCTTTTATGCTGCATAAGCGAAGAGCCTTTCTCCCTTCTCTCTTGCCGCGAGATTCCCGTGACCGACTCTACCCTTCGCACCGTTACGCTGATCGATGATCTGACCGGTAAAAGCTGGAAGCTTCCTGTGCGCGATGGCTCGATGGGGCCTAGTGTCATTGACATTCGCAAGCTTTATACCGACACGGGCTATTTCACCCATGATCCGGGCTTTACCTCAACCAGCAGCTGTGAATCTAAAATCACCTTTATCGACGGAGATAAGGGAGTTTTACTGCATCGTGGCTATCCGATCGACCAATTGGCAGAGAAGAGTGATTTTCTGGAAGTCGCCTATTTGCTCCAATTTGGGGATCTGCCCAACACAACCCAAAAGACAGAATGGATCAAAAATATCACCTATCACACGATGGTGCATGAGCAGTTGCGCTCTTTCTTCAACGGCTTTCGCCGCGACGCCCATCCGATGGCCATTATGTGCGGCGTAGTTGGCGCTCTCTCGGCTTTTTACCACGATTCGACAGATATTCATGACGAGCGTCAGCGAGAGATTGCCTGTCATCGGTTGATAGCCAAAATGCCAACCCTAGCGGCTGCTGCGTTTAAATATTCGACTGGGCAGCCCTTTATCTATCCCCGCAACGATCTCTCTTTTGCCGAGAATTTTCTGCATATGTGCTATGCAGTTCCTGCCGAGCCGCATCTGGTTAATCCGGTTTTGGCGCGGGCGATGGAGAAAATCTTCATCCTTCATGCGGATCACGAACAAAACGCCTCGACCTCGACTGTACGGCTGGCTAGCTCATCGGGTGCAAATCCGTTTGCGTGCATTGCGGCGGGGATCACCTCTTTGTGGGGGCCCGCGCATGGCGGGGCGAATGAGGCGGTTTTGAAAATGCTGATAGAAATCGGCAGCAAAGACAAAATTCCTGAAATCATCAAGCGCGCCAAAGATAAAGATGACGGGTTCCGCCTGATGGGCTTTGGTCATCGCGTTTATAAAAACTACGACCCGCGCGCTAAAGTCATGCAGCAAACCTGCCGCGAGGTTTTGTCCGAGCTTGGCCTGCGTAATGATCCTTTGCTGGAAACGGCGATGGAGTTGGAGCGCATTGCGCTGCAAGACGATTATTTCATCGCCAAGAAACTGTACCCGAATGTGGATTTTTACTCGGGCATCATCTTACGCGCGATGGGATTCCCGATGAGCATGTTCACGGTTCTTTTCGCGGTCGCCCGCACGGCGGGCTGGGTCGCGCACTGGCAAGAGCAGTTTAGCGAAGGTGAACAAAAAATAGGTCGCCCGCGTCAGCTCTATACAGGCCCCACGCTTCGTTCCTTCGTGCCGTTAGAAGAACGCGGCGGAAAGACGGATGCCGAGGCGTTTATATCGGAATGGCAGCGCCGCAGATCCGATACGCTTACAGGGTAGGACCTGTTACCCCCCACGGGTCTTTTCTTAAGGCCGTTGGTATTACTCTTCCCTTTGTCGGCGCAAAAGAACATAGAAAGCGCCCTCGCCCCCATGTTTGGGGGCGGCAGGACGTACGGCTAAGATGGATCCACGTTCTGGAAGATCTGCAAGCCAGTCTTTGAAGCTTCGGCGCAACACGCCTTCGCCCTCACGCCCCTTGCCGGTGATGACCAGAAGATACCGTGCACCCTCTCTGACCTGTCGGCGCATAAAGGCAGCCAAAGCAGTATAAGCGGCATCTTGCGTCAGACCATGCAGATCCAGCTGCCCGTCAAGGGCGATATCTCCTTGCCTTAAGGCTTTCTCACGCCGGCGATCAAGAGGGAGGGGGCGAGAAAACATGGGGCTGTGACCCTATCTGCCCATCAACCCCTGCGCAGGCGGGTTAGGAAGGATGCACAGCAGCGGGGCGTGATGCTCAGAAGGCTGTTGTCCTTCCCGATAAAGTGATGCTTAAGCGCGGCGGCGACGTGGAGGGCAACAAGAGCCGCCAGAATAATCGCGCCTGTTTCGTGCGACTCTTTCATCGCGTCATGAATCGCGTCTTTGGCATCAAGATTGCCGATCAAAGGCAGATTGGGCCAAGGGAAAAGGCCGTAGAGCGTAATCTTATAAGGGCTTGTGGAAGACAGGGCCCATCCCGTCAGCGGCAGACCGATCATGCCTAGATATAAAAGCCCGTGGACAGCATGCATCACCCTTCGCTCAAGGGGCGAAAAATGCGCCGGAAGGGGCGGCGCTTTGTGCAGAACGCGCCAGATAATCCTAAGAAGGCTCAAAAGCAAAATGACAATGCCCGTTGATTTATGAAGATTGATCAGAACAACTTTAAGAGGGCCGCTGCCAAACAAAGCCGCCATGAGTCCTGTCGTTTGCGCCTCTCGAGGGACAAAGCCCATGCCCCAGCCCAGGGCGAGCATAAACAAAATGGCAAGACCAATCACCCAATGGAGAAATTTGGCGGTGCGTGTGTAAGAGGCGGTTTCGGTGGACAGCATGGGGATCTCCTAGGTGGCGCAGCGAGCAAAGGCCTCGCGCAGGGCGGTATCATCAAGGTTTCGGCCGATAAAGACAAGACGGCTCATTCGTTTCTCGTCCGCCTTCCACGGCGTAAGGGTTGTGCCGTCCATCATCATATGAACCCCCTGAATGACAAGCTGTCGATCATTGCCCTGAATATTCAAAATGCCTTTATAGCGCAACAGATCCTGCCCCTTAGTCGCGCGAAGCTCCGAGAGCCACGCCTCTAGCTTGTCGGCATCCAAAGCCTTGTCGGACGTCAGAGAAAGGCTGGTAATATCGCTGGCATGAAGGGCGCTGTGATGATGCCCATGATTTTTTTCATGAGGGTGGGGGTGAGCGTGGTCATGACCGCAATCAGGCGTACAGGTGTGCGCGTGAGCTTTTTCAGATTCTGTTTTCAGAAAATCCGGATCGCGTTTCAGAATTTCATTCAGATCAAAACTGCCGAGGCCTAGCACCTGATCCAAAGGCACCGCGCAGCGCGTCGTGGGAATCAGCTTGGCATAGGGGTTGATGGCCCTGATCGCGGATTCGATTTCACGTCGTTCCTCTGCGCTCACAAGGTCAGACTTATTCAGCAAAATAACATCAGCGAAGGCGATTTGCTCTTCGGCCTCACGCGAATCTTTTAAACGCAACGGCAGATATTTCGCATCCACAACCGTCACAATGCTGTCGAGCCGCGCTTTAGCTGCCATTTCGGCATCGGCGAAAAAGGTCTGCGCGACGGGCCCGGGGTCCGCAAGCCCCGTTGTTTCAACCAAAATCCCGTCAAAAGTATGGGCGCGCTTCAAAAGCCCCGTGATGACGCGAATCAAATCGCCCCGCACGGTGCAGCACACACAGCCGTTATTCATCTCAAACACTTCTTCATCCGCGCCGACAACCAATGCGCCGTCGATGCCCTCCTCGCCATATTCATTGACGATCACGGCGTATTTTTTACCGTGAGGTTCGGAGAGAATCCGATTCAAAAGTGTTGTTTTTCCGGCACCCAGATAGCCGGTCAGAACGGTAACGGGAAGAAGCGACATGGGCGTTCAGCTTTCTTTGAGGAGCCTGGAAAGTTTAGATCTATTGAGCGAACGAAGCTAACCCTATGAAAAAGCTCGTCAGCGCCGCGCCAGCGGAGAGAGTTTTTAAAAAAAACCTAATTTAGGCTGCACTCAAGTATACTCGGGCCCCTTCGGGCCCCGACCTTTTTGTCCGCGCAAAAGGCGCATCAGCTTCGCTGCGTCCGTTTTTTGCGCGGAATCGCATCCTTTCCGCTTTCCAAGGAAACCGAGCATATAACTTAAAAAATGGTGCGGTCGAGAAGACTCGAACTTCCACGAGATTGCTCCCACAGCGACCTCAACGCTGCGCGTCTACCAATTCCGCCACGACCGCACGATTTATTCACAAGGCAGACGCAAGCCCATAGCAGAAATGCCTTGGGGGGATCAAGAGGGGTTGGGACAGAAAAATCTTTATGCGCCCTTTTGTGTCTCTTTTTGTTCTTGAAGACCAAAATATACTCGGGCCCCTTCGGGCCCCGACCTTTTTGTCCGCGCAAAAGGCGCATCAGCTTCGCTGCGTTCGTGTTTTGCACGGAATCGCATCCTTCCGCTTTCCAAGGAAACCGAGTATAATTGCAGAAACTGAGAAAAGGCACGAAGGATACAGAATCCTTTTGGATCTGCGTTCAAAATCTCTTGCAGAAGGGATCAAAGTGTCGTAAAAGAACAAAACAGAAACAAACAGGCGCCTGCCTTCCTCTTCCCTTCTTAAGAAAAAGGAGTTTTCCGATGAGTTCTCCCCGCAATGCAGCTCTTCAGGTTATTGGTAAAGAAGGCACGAAAGAAAGCAAAGAAGCCAGTTCAGACAAACAAAAAGCCTTGGAAGCTGCGCTCAGCCAGATCGAGCGCGCTTTCGGCAAAGGCTCGATCATGAAACTTGGGGGGCAGGGCAGCGTCGCAGAGATTGAAGCGCTCTCGACCGGTTCTTTGGGGCTGGATATCGCGCTAGGCATCGGGGGCTTGCCGCGTGGACGTATTATTGAAATTTACGGGCCGGAAAGCTCAGGCAAAACGACGTTGGCGCTTCATGTGATTGCCCAGGCGCAAAAACTCGGCGGAACCTGCGCCTTTGTCGATGCTGAACACGCGCTTGACCCCGTTTATGCCCGCAAGCTGGGCGTGAAGGTGGATGATTTGCTCATCTCGCAGCCCGATGCCGGTGAACAGGCTCTCGAAATCACGGACACGCTTGTCCGTTCGGGCGCGATTGATGTGTTGGTGGTCGATTCGGTTGCCGCGCTCGTGCCTCGCGCCGAGCTGGAAGGCGAAATGGGCGACAGCCATATGGGGCTGCAGGCGCGGTTGATGAGCCAAGCTCTGCGTAAGCTGACGGGATCCATTTCTCGTTCGCGCTGCATGGTGATCTTCATCAACCAAATCCGCATGAAAATCGGCGTGATGTTTGGCAATCCTGAAACCACAACAGGGGGTAATGCGCTTAAATTCTACGCCTCCGTTCGCTTGGATATTCGCCGCATAGGTGCGATCAAAGACCGCGAAACAGTGGTCGGGAACCAAACGAAGGTCAAAGTCGTCAAGAACAAGCTGGCCGCCCCCTTCCGTACGGTAGAATTCGACATTATGTATGGCGAGGGAATTTCCAAACTCGGTGAGCTGATTGACCTTGGCGTTCAAGCAGGTGTGGTCGAGAAATCCGGTGCATGGTTTGCCTATGACGGGCAGCGAATCGGACAAGGACGGGAGAACGCCAAACAGTATTTGCGCAGCAATCCTGACCTTGCAGACGCTATCGAGCAAAAAATACGGGCCAATGCGGGGCTTGTCGCGGATGCGATGCTGGGGGCAGCCGAGAGCGAGACAACGGCGGAAGAATAACCTGTCCCTCATGAGCAAAGCCTTTACGACCGAACAAGAGGATCGGGAAGAGGAAGAGCCGGATCCCGCCCCTCTTCCCGTCACAAACTATATGACTCCGCAGGGTTGTGCTGCTCTGCAAGAGGAGCTGCGTGAGCTTTTGCGCGTCGAACGGCCCAAGATTGTAGAAACCGTGGCATGGGCTGCGGGGAATGGAGATCGGTCTGAAAATGGCGATTACATCTATGGAAAAAAGCGGCTACGCGAGATTGACCGTCGTGCACGTTATCTGACAAAACGGATTGAAAGCGCAGAGGTCGTTGATCCTGCGCGACAGACGCGGCGCGATCAGGTGTTCTTTGGCGCGACCGTTACCTATCTTCGCACTGCAGGCGATAAGCAGACGGTTACCTTAGTGGGGGTTGACGAAGCCGAGCTTTCCGAAGGCAAGATCAGCTGGATCTCGCCCATCGCCCGCGCCTTGCTGAAAGCCCACGTCGGCGATACGGTCGATGTCCGGACGCCGGCGGGCACTGAAAGGCTAGAGATTGTTTCTATTCGGTATCTCACCCGCGCGGATAAGCCGGAAAACAAAAGCTAATCCCACTCCAGAACAATCCCCCTCCAGACTTCTTCACCCAACCGCTTTATTTTGTTCCCGCGTTTTCAGAAAGCGGATCGCTTGGTTTTCCTCTTGCGTGCGGTTTAGATGCCACGCGTTGCGGGCCAAAAAGACCAGCGCGCCGTCGTGATCTTCAGCAAGGCTAGAGCGGTTAGTTTCCATAAACGCCTTCAGCACAACGGGATTGTCGCTTTCAATCCAACGGGCCGCATCAACCCCTGCGCTCTCGAATGTGGCAGGCAAACCGTATTCAGCTTCGATCCGTGCCGCCAACACTTCAAATTGCAAAGGCCCGACGACGCCCACCACCCATTCCGATCCGATCAGAGGCTTGAACACCTGTGAAGCGCCTTCTTCAGCGAAATGTTCCAACGCGCGGCGGATATGTTTGGCCTTCATCGGATCGCCGATATGCACGCGCTGCAAAAGCTCGGGCGCGAAGCTGGGCACGCCCAGAAAGCGCAAAGTCTCGCCTTCCGTCAGCGTGTCCCCGATCCGCAACGTCCCATGATTGGGAATGCCCATAATATCGCCCGCCCACGCATCCTCGGCCAATTCGCGATCACGGGCCAAGAACAAAACGGCATTGTTTACGGCAATGTATTTGCCCGTACGCACATGCAGCAGCTTCATCCCGCGCCGAAAATGGCCCGAGCACAACCGCACAAAAGCGATGCGGTCGCGGTGATTGGGATCCATATTCGCCTGAACCTTGAACACAAAACCCGTGAGTTTCTCATCCGAAGGTACGACCGTGCGCGTATCAGCTTTCTGCAAACGCGGCGCAGGCGCATAAGAAGCCAACCCCAACAGCAATTCCCGCACGCCGAACGTGTTCACCGCGCTGCCGAAATAAACAGGTGTCAAATGCCCCGCCAAATAAGATTCCGCATCAAAAGGCGGACACAGGCCGCGCACCATTGCGACATCCTCCCGGAGTTTCTTCGCGTCCTCGATACCCAAGAGCGTATCCAGTTTAGGATCATCGAGGCCGTTGCATTCAATCCCTTCCGTCAGCTTCTCGCCGCGCGTGCGATCCATCAGGATCAATCGATCGCGCAAGAGATCGTAACAGCCCTTAAATTCCCGCCCCATCCCAATGGGCCAGCTGGCGGGCGTGACATCCAGCGCGAGGGTTTGCTCAATCTCGCTCATCAAATCAAAGGGATCCCGCGCCTCGCGATCCATCTTGTTGATGAAAGTCATAATGGGCACGTCGCGCAGACGGCACACTTCGAATAGTTTCCTTGTCTGGCTTTCAATCCCCTTGGCGGCATCGATAACCATCACCGCGCTGTCCACGGCTGTCAACGTCCGATAGGTGTCTTCCGAGAAGTCTTCGTGTCCGGGGGTATCGACCAAGTTAAAACTACAGTCGGCATAGGCAAAGCTCATGACCGAGGCAGTGACGGAAATGCCGCGCGCGCGCTCAACCGCCATCCAGTCGGATCGCGCCCGCCGCGCATCGCCCCGCGCTTTCACCGCGCCGGCCATCTGAATCGCGCCCCCGAAGAGCAGGAGCTTTTCGGTCAGCGTGGTTTTTCCCGCGTCCGGATGGGCAATAATGGCAAAAGTCCGCCGCCGCGCGACGATCGTTTCAGGGTTTTCAAGGCTCATAGGCGGGTTGTAGCGGGGAAAGGGGCCTGTTGTCAGCCTTTCTTTTCGCTTTTTAGAGACGACACGGTTCCCCTGCTCCCTTTTTGTTGATCCAGAGTCACGTTGTCGTTTCAGGAAAAGCAAACGAGAAGGCGGGTTCCAAAAAACGCAGGCAACCCATCTATTCCTTCACGCCTCCACGCGTGACGCAATTCGCCACTGCATAGCCGCATTCGGAATCCGGCGCGTAGAAAAGGTTTGAGGTGGGGCCGTTATAGGTCACGTTTTTGACGATTCCGTCTTTCATCACGACATTGACGGTGCAAAAACTGCTGTCATGCGTGGCCGAGGACAGCCCATAGCCGGACGAGGCTGTTGACCGCACAGAGGTTCCAAAATGCTCACCGTGACGATCGCCGGACAGATATGACCAGACCTCTGTTTGCCCGTCATGGGCCTTTTTCTTCGGAGGGCCCATGCAGGCCAACACGTCTTCGCGTGACAGTCCGAGCATTTGATGTTTGGCCAGCGTCGCATCATCCGAGCGCTGCATCGCGGCGCACGCAGGCAGGAGGAGCAAGAGGAGGAGAGAGAGAACGCGCATGTCAAACCATCGCCATGCCGCCATTAATATGCAGCGTTTGTCCCGTGATATAGTGCGCTTCCTCGCTGGCCAGAAACGCTACGCCCGCGCCGATATCCGCAGGCGCACCCATATGGCCAGCCGGAATGTTCGTAAGAATTTTGGACTTTTGGTCCTCGGTTAGACTTTCCGTCATGGCTGAGGCGATAAATCCGGGCGCAACGCAATTCACCGTGACGTTGCGCGAGGCAATTTCCTGCGCCAGCGCTTTGCTCATCCCGATAAGGCCGGCTTTCGAGGCCGCGTAGTTCGCCTGCCCGGGATTGCCCGTCACCCCAACGACCGAGGTGATGCTGATGATCCGTCCCCAGCGGCGCGTCATCATGCCTTTCAGCGCGGCGCGAGACAACCGAAAGGCGGCGGACAAATTCACGTTCAAAACAGTATCCCAATCCTCGTCCTTCATGCGCAACGCAAGCCCATCGCGAGTCAGCCCCGCATTATTGACAAGAATATCGATGCCCCCGCCCAGCTGCGCCTCAGCTTCTTTGATCAAAAGCGCAGGAACGGCAGGATCCGACAGATTCCCCGCCGCGACAAAGGTTCCCGCCCCCAATTCCTGTTGCAATTTGGTCAAAGCCTCAAGCTTCGTGCCGGACAGAACAACGCGCGCGCCTTGGGCATGGAGCGCACGGGCAATCGCCTGACCAAGCCCACCAGAGGCGCCAGTGACAAGCGCGTTTTTGCCGGAAAGAGAGAACATGAAAAACTCCGCCTTGATGAAAGAAAACGGTTATCAGTCTATCGCCGCATTCCATACCATGCCACCAGTTTTTCAAGCCCATCTTGCAGGGCAGGAATATCGCGCGGCAAGGGGGCGGCATCATAACATACGGTATCGATCACCACGCTGCCATGCCGCGCGCCCAATTCCCTGACCGCTTTTTTCCAGCGGCGATAGGCCCGTTCTTGGGCGTCGCTGCGCTCATGTTCGATGCGGAAAAAATCCCTCATGTTCGACATGCCACTATAGCTGCCCGTTACATGGGCCGATAAAGCCGCATCATGGTAATCAGCCTTGAAGCGCATCCCTGCTTTCAGTTGAAACCCATCCAGAAGAGAGCGGAGCGCCAGCACATCCAGCACATGCTCTTCTGTCGCGCGCGCAACGAGAATGCCTGGTGTGTCGGTACATTCCAGCGCCCGGCCCGAATGTTGCCAACGTTCCGGTGTGCCTGTATCGCAGTCGCGAAGGCATTTGCGAAATCTTTTGTCGGTTGAAACGGGAGCGCGTCTGCGAGCCATGAAATTCTCCATCAAAAGGGGTTGAGACAGGTATTGATTTATCCCACCCTCCCATGGAAGTCAATGATTTTTCATATAACTAATGCGGGAAACTTCTTGCTATTTCTGAAAAGCTTCCCCTTTGGAAAGGACACCAGCAATTCTAAAAGTAACGTTTTTTGGGTGAGTCAAAAATGTCACACACTTGGAGATATTGAAGGTGCATGTGATTTTTGGGATTCACAAGGTTTGGAAAGTGTGATTCCTTGGCGGGCATGGGGCTTTTGACCGAT
>CAIJXG010000010.1 GCA_903824505.1 uncultured Pseudomonadota bacterium
GATCTCCTCGCGGATCAACCCCTCGCCCAACCACCGCTCAATCTGTTCTCGTTCCGTATCGCTGATATGCCGGTATCGTTTGCCCATCTCGTGCTCCTTGCATGGATCTTAGCAAGTTGCACTTCACTTTGAGCCGGCCCTGCAGAGTGGGACAGTTTCCACCCTGACCCCAAAGGATAAGGACGGTAAGCCATGACTCTTCTTGGTGCTTTAGTAATTAATCCTTGCGGCTTCTGTCTATGCCACGTTGCTCGGGCTTGGGCGCGTCTCTCGGCCTGTGCGGGGACAGAATCGCGAGGAATGTCTGTGGATTGGCCGTTTTGGGTTCCTGTTCGGCTTGTTGCTTTTACTCAACTCTTTTGGCCTTTCGGTATCTCAGATCGAGGACTGGCTCCAAGATATCCTGACTTCAGGCGGGGGCGCAGGAACGGGGTAAGGGCTTTTCAAATTCAGATTGTCAGGGGGGCAAAAATAGTCAATGATTTGCTCTCTTCTCTGCCCTTTCGAAAAGGGCGAAAGGTGCCAATAGGTTGAAAGATTCGGTCATGCTCTCGAAACAAACAAAGCTCGACATTCTAGGGTTCTTTTTCGTGCTTTTATTGGCGGCGGGCGGGTGGCAAGTGGCGCATCCCTTCACTTGGTTCGCGTTGTTTCCGCTGAGTTTTATCGGTTATGGGATCTTTCGAATTATATTCGAGCTGACTTGGAACCGCAAACAAGTCCCGACTCTTGCCACGGGTTTTGTGGGGCGGGCAAAAATGATCGAGATTTTGAAAGCAGCCGCCGCGCTTCATACGGGCAAGCGGCCTTTTACTATTATGGATTTCGGCTCGGGGCGGGGAGAGCTGACCCGCGCCATCGCCCGCGCGTTGCCCCACGCTGACGTGCGCGGCGTCGAGCTGGCCCCCATCCCCTTCTGGCAATCGGTTTGGATGCAGCGCCTGTTCGGCCCACCCAACCTGTCCTATCGCCGTGCGGATTTTTTCACGATTCCATGTGCGGATCTGGACGCAGCTGTGTTTTACCTCAGCGGTACTTTTGCCCTGCGCGTGGGCGAGAAACTGTTTCAAGAAATGAAACCCGGGGGCCTTGTCGCCTCCCACACCTTTCCGCTTCAGGATTTCTGGGGCGCGGGAGAGCGTCACCCTTTCCGTTCTCCCTTTCAGGAGGAGATCTATGTGTATCGGAAGCCTTCGGTTTCCCCCGCTATTAATCAGCACATAAATAAACCGACATAATTGGTGATGCGCCTATTCGCTCCCCCCCACTCAGGTAAGACGTGGGGCAAGAAAGGTAAGGCTCCGATCGTCGAAGCGACCGCCGCAAGGCACGGGATCAGTCTGATTTCCGCGATCACATCGAAGGGAAATAAGAAAACACCTTCACGGGTCTTTTCTTACGGCCGTTGGTATTTATAACCCTCTCCCTGCATTTCCATCAGGCGGCTAAGCGTTCGCTGAAATGGAAGGGCAAGGTCTCCTTTGGGGCCTAGATCCGCGAGCGGTGTTTCGGCCGCCAGATAGAGCTGCGTCTTCGCCTCATACAGCGCGTCGATAAGCGTCATAAAGCGCGTTGTTTCGTTCCGTTTCTCGGCACTGAGGCGCGGCACCTCATCGATCAGCACGGTGTGAAGAGTCTCGGCAAGGGCGAGATAGTCGGCCGCCCCCAGCGCCGCGCTACAGAGTTCGGAAAAATTAAAGAACCCAACGCCCCGCGCCACATGGGAAAGCCTGAGCCGACGCCCCTGAACGGGCAGAATCAAGGGTTGAGGGTCCTCATTTTGAGTTAGGTGATAAAAGATCCGCTGGAGTTCGAGCGTGCTGGCAGCACCTAAGGGGGTCAAATAAGAATCCAGATCGCGGATCTGATCGAAACGATGGTCAACCTGTCCATTCAGGCTGCAAACATCCATCTGCGCTTTGATTAGAGAGATAAAAGGCAAAAATCGGTCGCGCTGCAGCCCGTTTTCATAGAGACGGTCGGGCGCCCAGTTCGAGGTCGCGACCACCGCAACGCCGGCTGCGAATAAGGCATCGAACAAACGCCCGAGTATCATTGCATCGGCGATATTGCTGACATGGAATTCATCGAAACACAGAAGGTGCGCGCCTTTGGCAACTTCTTGTGCCACGCGGGACAAAGGATCCGGCGTTTCCGCTTGATGCAGAAGATGGAGCCTTTCATGGATTTCAAGCATAAAGGCGTGAAAATGAACGCGCCGTTTGGGAAGGGGAGGGGCTGCAGCGAAAAGCATATCCATCAGCATGGATTTCCCGCGCCCAACCTCTCCATAAAGATAAAGCCCACGGGGGGGCTGTTTTTTGGGACGACCCCATGCCCAAAACCCTTTAGGTGTTGCGTGCGCCAACTGAGACACAAAAGCCTGCAGCACAGGCAAAACTGCAGCCTGCGCGGGATCAGGCCGCAGGTTTCCGTCATCAAGACGCGCCTGATAGAGAGAAGCGAGAGAGGTCATGGGCAAAAAGCAAAAAGGAGGCTCAAGTTTCGCCTAAAAGCTGCAGTCGCGCAATTCCTGTTTTGTTCTGGGATGGGCAGAAAGAAGGCTCTTCAGTCGAGTTCAAAAGTTTGCCCCAAAAGATATACCGCACCCCCCCATAAGTTAGCCTTTTGTGCCCCGAGCGGTTGCGACAGGATTACTGCGCGCCGGACAGGAAAAGATGAAGCAAAATAAAGACCAAGTCCGGCCAGCGGCACTCAGGACGCAGAGCGCGTGGTGTCGAGCAAAAACTTTAGCCTCTAACGTCTGGCAGTATAAAGCCCCGTTCCATAACGAAATAGGAACGGGGCTTGGAAACAGGAGTTTGTTAGGGAGCCGCTGATGGAGCCACCGGTTTTGGTAAAGACGATACTGTTACCTTGGTTGGTGCTACCATATTTGGTGTGCCCCCTAATGTTGCCCCTCCCGTGTTAGAATTCTCCCAGAAAAGGGTTCGTGTGGGGACTATGGCTGTATCACCATTAATTTTAGCATTAATATTCTGAAGATATGCGTAATTTGCATTACCTCCCCTGAACAATCTATCTCCTTGCGTACAGGTAGGAAGCGCTGAGGCAGCCGCACTCATCACTGTCATTGCAAGCGGAGCAAAGGATGCTCCATCGTAAGGGCCTTCTAGCCCTTGGGCCGCAGCATCCATATTCGCCTGAATCATAGTGTTTGCTTGTTGTAGGGCGTTCCCTTCTGGTGAGTAAACAGAAGCCGCTATAAGATCTTCACCAGGAATACGACAGGTTCGATCAGGTGCGGTCAATTCGTTCGTGGGAAGCAGATTTGCGGAGGAACCCGGAGCTTGGGAGCCAAGGAGAGAACTAGCGCCGAAAGCCTTGATCGAGGCTCCGTCTGTGTCGGCTTTCCACATATCGGCCATCTCCAGTGCCGAGACAGGCGTGGCATAAAGCAAAGCATTCTGCACACGTACCCGATCAGCTTCAGTGCCTTTTATGCGAACGGGACCACCGAGTCCCAATGCATCTATGCTTGTTATCAAAGCAGTATTGATCTCGGCGCCCGTAACAGGATCTCTTGCAAGGACCAATAGAGTATCTCCTACCGTCGAGGTAAGTATAGTCCCGGGAACGGGGGCATCAGCTATGGGAGAGGCTGTGGCAGAAGTGGCAGGGGTCGGAACTTGTGGGGCTTCACTCCCCTGCGCAGCCGTTCCTATAGCTGTTGCTAAAACCAAGGCAGCTGCAACAGCACCTGTAGAAGGTGTGGGTACACTGCTCCCTGATGCGGGGGGGGGGGGGGTAGTTGGCATGTAAATCTCCATGGATTAGAGTTAAAAGATTTAATTTATAATAAGATAAAGGTCATAGTACCCTACTGGGGTTGGCTAACGCATTGAGGTGATTCATACTGTCGGATTCTTCACCTGTAATGGAGTCTCCGATGCCGAAACAA
>CAIJXG010000011.1 GCA_903824505.1 uncultured Pseudomonadota bacterium
CTACGAAAAAGGCATCAAAATCTCGAACCAAGAACTCCGTGCCGTCAACATCAAAAAGCATGACTTCCACGGCGAATGGAACTACACTATCTCTCCGTCCCTCGCCGCTTAAACAGACGCGGTTATTTCCTCGTGCGCTCTTTCTAGGTCGAAACCCTTGGTTTTAAGACACGCAAAACAAAGCTCAATCGCCCAACGCTGGCGATAAATTTCCACAGGATCGGCACTGGCTTTCAGGCCAAAACTCACGACGGCCAACAGATCTCCATCGTTCAAACGTTTCAGCGACAAGGTGCACGGAACGCCATCCAGCTCGACATTCTTCCATGTGCGGGGTTTTTCGTTCGTCAGCTCTTTCGCCAGAGCGGAGATTTTGATCCGCCGGCCATCGCTGAAGGTTACAAACTGATTGTTCCGTACGCGAATAGCATACGGAATCTTCTGCTCTTGCAGCGTCTTGAACCATGTTTTCCCGATAAATTCGCGATCTGCCAAAAAGACTGTGATCTTGTGGGCAGGCACGATCTCTAGGAATTTCTTCAGCAAATCAACGCGCTCGGGCGTTTTGCTGTTGCCTTTTTTGCCAAGCTGCGTCCACATCACCGGAATGCCGATGCCGTGGACGACCACGCTGATGACAAGGAAATTGATCGCTGTTTTGCCGAAGTCCCAGTTCGTGCGATCAACCGCGATCGTGAACTTTTTCTCTCCCGCAACGCCCGCGATTTGCAAGATCAATCGCCCGATGATTTTCCAGTCAAATACTTGATCCGCCAATAATCTTCGAATTCTTTGCGCGTGGCTTTCAAACTGGACTTGCCCACCCATCCGCGCTGCAAGCCGCGCCGTGTTAACACTTTGCGACATCAATATCCCGCGCACCATCTCCATCAGGCACGCGATCCGCTGCTCATTCCACGTCCGCTCCAGCGCACCCCACACCATATTCGTCAAAAACATAAAATCTATCTCTGCCTCCATCGCGAATCAGGAGACACCTTTAGAATCTTAATTCGTTACCATATGGTTAATGCTGTTTTATGTGTAGGGTAGTGTGGGCCGTTAGTATTATTTGCGTCAAGCGCACCGTCTAGAAATTTGATCCGGCAATCTTTGCGTCGAATGGGAGGCGCTCCAGCAAAACCGCTCACCACCAGAAAAATAAAATATCAAGACGTTGGCACCTCCATTCGCCGCATAGAGGGAGCATCCGCTAAAACCCTTTCCGCACCAACATTTCCCCAATCTGCACCGCATTCAGGGCCGAGCCTTTGCGTTGGTTATCCGTGACAATCCACAAAGAGAGGCCATTTTCGACCGAGATATCCTCGCGAATGCGGCTGACAAAAACGAGATCTTCTCCTACACATTCAACCGGAGTGACAAACCCATCCTCATGCTGCTGATCGATCACGCTCACGCCCTTGGCTTTTTTCAAGGCCGCCCGTGCCTCGACCGCCGTGATTGGATTTGCAAACTCGACCGTAAGAGAAATCGCTTGCCCGATAAACACAGGCACGCGCACGCAAGTCGCCGCAACGCGGATTTTTGGATCGAGGATCTTTTTAAGCTCAGCACCGATCTCCCACTCTGCGCGGGTCAGGCCATCTTCCATAAAGGCACCAACTTGAGGTGCGAGATTAAAGGCGATTTGTTTGGTAAAGACTTCTTTCGTCAGCGCGTCATTCACGAAAATCGCGCGGGTTTGGGAAAACAGCTCATCCATCGCTTCCTGGCTTTCTTCCGAAACCGGAAAAAAGACAGAGGCGACAATCCGTTGGATTCCGGCCAGCGCATGCAAGGGTTTCAAGGCCATGGCTAATGCAATCGCTGCCGCGCTTGGATTGGCCGCAATCCGGCGATTTCCGGTCCAAGTGAGGGCGTCCGGATTGACTTCGGGCACGATCAGCGGCACATCGGGATCAAGATGTAAAGCAGACTCGCATGCGATCACGAGGCATCCGGCCTTGGCGGCGCGGTGCGCCAAGGCAGACTCTTTCGGATCTTTAGGAGTTATAAAACACAGGTCAATTTTCGAAAAATCGGCCGTTTCAACGTCCCGCAAGGCAAGTAAATCATCTTCACCAAAGCTGACCTCTCCGCCCACCAGACGCGTTGACTCCAAAGCGTGGACCTCTGTGGCCGGGAACTGCCGCTCTGACAGAATCTGAAGAATCTCGCGCCCCAGCATGGTGGTTGCACCGGTAACGGCTATGGTTCGTTGCTTCATTTTTGGTTCCTATGTGTGAAAAACATTGCCGACTCTTTCACAAGCAAAGGCACACGGCAAGGAGTACCACCATTTTTTCAGGGCGATTTGGTGAAAAAGGGGCTATCAACGGAATTTTAAGGTATACTCGCCTTCCTTGGAAAGCGGAAGGATGCGATTCCGTGCAAAACACGCGCTCAGCGAAGCTGATGCGCCTTTTGCGCGGATGAAACTTAAGGGGTTCCTTCGGTGCCCAAGTATACTGTTTTTGTTGTCTTGGAAACAGTCGAGGGCTTGGGTGGGCGCGGGTGAGATAGTTTTGACTGATTGTTAGCGTCAAGTTGTTCAGGACAAACATGGTATGAGGGGCGTTGTCCTTGCGATTGGTGCACCAATGTTCGTGTAGAAAGATGTCTTTGTTTCGGCGCATGATTTCAATGCCCCAATGTTTACGATTAGGACGCGTGAGGAAATAACTGCTCCAGATTTTAGAACAAACGTTGCCGCTAGGACTCCTTCTCCCGCCCGTGGAAGCGAAGGGGAGAGGGTTGCTTCACCACCGGAAAAAAACGCGCTTATTTCCTCTCGAGTCCTTAAGGGGACAGCAAGTCTTTCGGCGACGCTTCTTCTGCCGACAGTCTTGTTACACATAATCAGGGGGCGTTGCGGAATATTGCCAAGACGCCGCCCGTAAGTGGCGTTTTTTAACCCGTCGTTGAAAAGTAATTCCGTTCTTCCCACAAGAATGAAAGCCGTCTAAAGTCCTAGCAAAGGCGATGGAGGCACTTATGAAACGGCGAGATTTTTTGACATTGGCGGCCAGCGCGGGGATTGCGGCGCGCGTTGCGCGAGTCTCATCTCAGGAGACGACATCTTTGGAGTCGACGGCCCACAAACGGAGCGAAGAACGGGTGCTGGACACGCGCCAGCTGGCTTGCGGCTACATTTCGAACGGGATTAGCCTGATGGTGGATCCTAATACCAAAAAACTCTCTGGCTTGTTCTATGATCTCACCAAGCGAATGGGGGAGCTGGCGGGCTTTGACATCCAATGGACGGCCGAAACCAGTTTCGCGAATTTTACCGAGGATCTGAAAATCGGGAAATGTGATACAATCGTCGCCGGAATCTGGCCCAGCGCGCGCCGCGCCTCTCAAGTCGCCTTTTCTCTTCCCACCTTCTATTCTGCAATCGGAATCTATGTTCGAGCCGACGATCATCGTTTTGACGGAAATTCTGCCAAGCTCAACGATCCGGCCTTTCGCCTTGCGACTCTGGATGGTGAGATGTCACAGACCATTCAGGAAAATGATTTTGCGCACGCTTCGGTTCTGTCTTTGCCGGATCTCGAAGATGTTTCGATGCTCGCCGAAAGTGTTGTGACGCGTAAAGCCGATGCGACTTTTCTAGAGAAAGCAACGGCGCAGCATTACATGAAGCATAATCCGGGGGCGTTGCGGAATATTACCGAGACGCGGCCTGTGCGGGTTTTTGAAAATACATGGCCATGTGCCTATGGCTCGGAACGATTGCGCGGGATCTTGGATGTCGCGGCCAAGGAAATGGCTTATAGCGGATATGTCGACACGGTATTGGCAAAATATGGCCAGAAGGATTCGGTCTATCCCGTCCGCGCCCCCATCCAATAAGAATATAAGAACAGGAAAGCCTCGTTGCCTTTTGTTGCAAACTTCTCTTTAATCTTTTCCGCACCCTCTTGAAAGGCCCCTTTAATGAGCTACCTGCAAAAGATGCTTCTTCCGGATGAGAGGCTTCTCTACGTCGCCACCATTCATTGGGTCGTCTTTATTCCCGGCGTCCTTCTGACCGTCATCGGCGGTGTTCTGGGCGCTTCAAGCTACGGTCTGGCCGGTTATCTGCTGGGCAGCGAGTCCAGTTTCAACCCTTATGTTGGGCATCTTCTGGCCGGAGTTTCTTTAGTCATGGCTTTTTTAGGGCTTATTTTGTTGACCGGCGCGTTGATACGTCAATCCTCGACGGAGCTGGCGATTACCAACCGCCGCATCATCGCCAAATATGGCTTTATCTCGCGGGCGACTTTTGAAATGCTGATGGATCGAGTCACGGGCGCCAATTTTGATCAAACCATCACCGGACGCCTCATGGGCTATGGCACCATCCTTGTTCACGGCATGGGCGGCGATGTCTCACCCTTCGAGCTGATCTCAAATCCTCAACTTTTTCAGCGCACTCTGATGGATCAGCTGGAGCGTTACCGCAGGCGGTAGAGAGGGTTTTTTGGGGGGAAGATAAAAAAATTAAGAACAAAGCATGAACACAAATTGACTTCTCTCCCGTCTTCGGCTAGGCTCCTTCTGCCTGAAGTAGAGAGCAGGCGGTGCGCGGACCTCCCGCTGCCGCCTTTTGGGTATTGGTTGCCGGATGCGCCTCTTGCTTTTTTCTGCGAGAGATGCTCCGGCCCCGATGCCCTCCGTTTCGTTTTCTTCCCCTTAATGCATCGTCCGATAGCGCGTCCCCTCACCCATTGCGAACAGAACATTCTGAAGGCGTTCCGCGTAGGAAAGATTCTTGACGCGGGCCTCTGAGATCCCTTCGAATTGCTCCAATGTTTGAACAATGACACAGGTATTTTCGACCCCGTAGCGCATTTCCAAATCCGAAAATTGGACGACTCCATTTTTGAAAGCCTCCGCGCGCGTCTTTTTCCCTGTTTTTTGGGTCCCTATTCTATGGGTTTTCATAAGTTTTCCCCTTGCTGAGAAATACAGTCACATCAACACATTTAAAATATTAAACTACTAGTAATGGGTCTGCAAAGTATTTATTGTTGGTTAAAATACTTTCAGACTTTGAATTTCTTATTTCCACATCCCCTACTCCAGAATTTCTTGTTGATTTCTCTTGCATTATCATGCGAGTAACTTAGTGTATTCCGGCTTTCAGAGGAAACCGAGTCTATCCGCTCAGTTTGCCCACAGGCTTTTGTCGAGCGGGGGGCGTTTTGCGTCCTCGCGACGGGCCGGTCGTATGACACAGATTTTCCGCAGGGACGAAGAGCCTATGCCCACAAGCAAGAAACCAGTTAAAAAGAAGCCCGCCCGTGCCAAGGCTGCGCCTATCAAGCCAAAGGCCAAAGCCACCCCTCCTGTGAAGAAGACGGCTTCCAAAGCCGTGACACGTCTGGGTGCTCAAAAACACCCCCCCCAAAAACAAGCCCCAACCGTGAAATCCATGAAGGTACCGTCCCCTCTTCTGGCAAAATCCGCCGTGAAGCCTATAGAGAGCAAGCCTGTTCCGGCACCTAAGCCGGAATCCAAGCCGGCCAAATCCGTTCCGTTTGAGGTCGAGGAGGCCACCTCTTTGAAAGGGGGGGAAGATAAAGGTGAAGCCCCTGTGATCGAGATGGCCGCCGAGGCTATTAAGAAAATGATCAAGAAAGGGAAGGAGCGCGGCTATATCACAATCGACGAGCTGAACGCGGCCCTGCCTCAAGACCGGATTAATTCCGATCTGATCGAAGATACGATGGCGATGCTATCCGAAATGGGGATTACTGTCTCGGAAGGGGACGAGGATGAAGCGCCGGCCAAAAAAGAAGGGGCCGAAGAGGGCGACGAGAAAGAGGAAGCCGAAGAACGCGGCAATATCAGCGACGAAGCCGGACGTACGGACGATCCTGTTCGCTTGTATTTAAGGGAAATGGGTTCGGTGGAGCTTCTGAGCCGCGAAGGCGAAATCGCGATTGCCAAGCGCATCGAAGCCGGACGCGAGATGATGATCGGCGGTATCTGCGAGTCGCCGCTGACCATTCAGGCGATTTTGGGTTGGCACGAGGCGCTGAACGAAAACAGGATGCTTCTGCGCGACATCATTGATCTGGAAGCCACCTATGGCGGTTCTCCGACGAATGAGGCCGCGATGTTGTCCGGCGAGGAGGAAGAGCCAGACAGCGAAGCCCCCGAAACTGAGGAAGCGGGCTTTGAGGATGACGATCAGGAAAATCTCTCTCTCTCGATGCTGGAGGAGAAGATTCGTCCGCAGGTGATGGAAACTTTCGACAAGATTTCTGCAACCCATGCGCGGCTGCATAAATTTCAAACGGCACGGATCGTCGCTCAGCAGAAGGGCGAGCCCCCCTCTTCCGACAAGAAATTCGACAAGATCAAAGACGAGCTGGTCGAGCTGATGCGCACAGTGCGGTTGAACAACAATCGTCTTGAACAGCTTGTGCAGCAGCTCTATACGCTCAACCGCCGCATGGTTGGGATTGAAGGACGTTTGTTGCGTCTGGTGACCGAAAGCGGTGTTTCGCGCGAGGAGTTTTTGCTCCGTTATACGGGCCACGAGCTGGACGCTAACTGGCTGCAAGATGTTTTTCATCCAAAGGGGGCGGCGCCCAAAAAGACTCCGGCGGCTGTCGCAAACGCGCTGAAAGGCTGGAGCCGTTTTGTTGAGCGCCACACAGGCGAGGGCGACAGGCTGCGCGCGGAAATCTCATCCATTTGCGATGAGGCGGGGCTGCCTCTCATCGATTTCAAACGCATCGTGATGACGGTTCAAAAAGGCGAGCGTGAATCCAACCGCGCGAAGAAAGAGATGATCGAAGCCAATCTGCGGCTTGTGATCTCGATCGCCAAAAAATATACGAACCGTGGCCTACAGTTTTTGGATCTGATTCAAGAAGGCAATATCGGCCTGATGAAAGCCGTCGAAAAATTCGAATATCGGAGGGGCTATAAGTTTTCGACCTATGCGACTTGGTGGATTCGTCAGGCTATCACGCGATCGATCGCCGATCAGGCGCGCACGATCCGTATCCCCGTGCATATGATTGAGACGATCAACAAACTGGTGCGCACCAGCCGCCAGATGCTGCACGAAATCGGCCGCGAACCAACGCCGGAGGAGCTGGCGGAAAAGCTGCACATGCCGCTTGAGAAAATCCGCAAAGTGATGAAAATCGCCAAAGAACCGATCAGCCTCGAAACCCCCGTGGGCGACGAAGAAGATTCGCATCTGGGCGATTTCATCGAAGACAAAAACGCCGTGCAGCCTTTGGATTCAGCCATTCAGGGCAATTTGCGCGAAACCACCACGCGGGTTTTGTCCACGCTGACGCCGCGCGAAGAGCGCGTCCTGCGCATGCGCTTCGGGATTGGCATGAACACGGATCACACGCTGGAAGAAGTCGGACAGCAATTCAGCGTGACTCGCGAACGCATCCGCCAGATCGAGGCCAAAGCCCTGCGCAAGCTAAAACACCCCTCGCGGTCGCGGAAATTGAGGAGCTTTTTGGATACCTAAAGGGGAAGGAGGCGTGCGTGATTCAAGGCATTAATCACATCACTCTGTCTGTGCGTGATTTGGATCTTTCTTTGGCTTTTTACGCGGATTTGCTCAGGATATGTTTGAGAGCTAAATGGGATGGAGGATAGGCGTGAAAATTGATTATTTTCAAGAATGGGCACTTAAAGATCCCTAGCCTCTTGCGGCAACAGCAACCAGTAATATTTCCAAAGTCGTATGGAATGAGAAACCCGGTGTCCTAAAGTTGTTTACTTCTTTGGGCATATCAGACGAGAAAGGCAGCGCGGCTGCATTGGAATGCTTTGATGGCAATGCAGCGGTTTATCTTTATCGACACGATGACAATGCTCAACTTCTCGAATATGTCGAAGGAGATGACCTTAAATCACTTGTAATGAAAGGTGAGGATGAGAATGCAACAGCCATTATTGCAAATGTCTTAAATTCCATTCACCATTCATATAAAGGGCCTGTGCCGCCCCAATTGACGCCATTAGAAACTCGGTTTCGATCACTTTTCAAAAAAGCTGAACAGGATAAATACGAAGGCATAGCTTCAATCTATACAAAAGCGGCTGGCATTGCGGAAACGCTTTTGACAAAACAAACAGACCTATGCGTTCTTCATGGGGATATGCATCACGAAAATGTAGAATATAGTGCTAAAAGAGGCTGGCTGGCTATAGACCCGAAGGGACTTTACGGGGATCGCACTTTTGATGCAGCTAACGTGCTTTGTAATCCTTTAGGAATGGATGATTTTGTTGCCAATGAACCCCGGCTGATAGGCAGGGCTAAAATACTGGCCCAAATTCTTCAGCTCGACGTAGAGCGGCTTTTGGCTTTCACATTTGCATATGCTGGATTAAGCGCCAGTTGGTCGCTTGAAGACAATCAAGACCCAAGTCTTGCATTAAAAATTGCAGCCCTTACGGGGGACCACATGGTTCGGACGGGCGTTATGCATGGGCAATGAATATTCATTTGGCTGGTGCGGCCATAATAGAGGCATGGGCCTATTAGGCTAAGTCCAAAAACCGGAGTCTGCATAAATAACCCGAGTTACGGGTTTTAAGAATGTTAACCATTTGTAAATATTTATGGATTCTTGTGAGTCGACCCAACAACAACGTGTGGAGCACGCCATGTTCAGCCGACTCGTCGAGACTTTTTGCGAATTAGATGACTTTTGC
>CAIJXG010000012.1 GCA_903824505.1 uncultured Pseudomonadota bacterium
AGGAATTTCTTACGACACGAAAAGAAGCCTGTGGATATGGGGACAACGCAAGAAAGGGCGTTGACCACATATCCACAGCTAGACCCACAATAACAGCACGAAAGGAGTTCACATGAACAAAAAGAAAGGATAGAATGCGCCACCGTCCTACACGCCATGCGTGTAAAGGCAATCCAACTGGGAACAGAGACTCTCTCTTAATTATCCAAAAACCTGTTTCATAAATGGGGGCCAGCGTAGTGGGAGGTTGTGACGAAAAGCGATATTTTCTTGAATGTCGAGCGGAGCGCATGTGAGATACGTGAGCATCGACATTCAAGAAAATATCGATTTGCAGCCCAACAAACCACCTTTCTTAAATGCGATGGCTTACCCTCTTTCTCTTCCAGCCTCTTGGCGTCGTCCTGAAACGCTGGGTGTCCTTATCGCCTTCATGTCGGCGCTTGCCTATGGGTCTTGGTCGGTGGCGGGAAAAACCGTCTATCACTTGGGCGGCGATCCCGTTTTGGTCGCCATTACAGTTACGTGGGGCCGTGCCCTTGTTTTAACGCTCGTCAGCCTGAAGTTTGGAAACATTCCCTTTGCGCGAAAGACGGGGTTTAAAGACGCTTTGATTGGCGGAGTATGCCAAGCCGTTTCCGCCATTGGCTTTCTGTCCGCCATGGAATATCTGCCTGTCCCCGTCGTTTCTATCATTTTGCAATCTTATACGCTGGGCATTCTTGGCTTTATGCTGTGGCGGAAAGAGATGCCCATCACAGCGCTTCCGATCCTCACGACATTTGTGATTCTAGGAGGTTTAAGCCTTGTTTTGGATCTGTGGCATCCGATGAAAAGCATGAGCCTGATAGGGGTGGGACTGGCGCTTCTGGCTATGGTGACGACGGCCGCGCGGATCTATGTCTATGGCCGCCTGACTCAAGATCGGCATCCGATCCTTGTTGGGGCTGAAAATTTTCTGATCGGCGGCGTTTTAATGTCCGTTTATGGATTTTTCGTGCCGCCCCATCTTCCGACCGATCCCGCTGCTTTTTTGTGGTTGGGATTGGCTGTCGGGCTGCTTTCTGTTGCATCAATAGGCATGTTTTTGTGCCTGCCGCTGATCGGCTCCTTCCGCTATAGCCTGATTGGGAAGATGGAGACAGTCGTGACAACGATTCTCGCCGCCCTTTTTCTTGGAGAAATTCTCTCCCCTTCTCAATATATAGGGATTCTGATCGTGATCCTTGGGCTTGTTACCTATCAGATCGTTTCTTATCAACAGAGAAAGCGCGCATAATTGCCTATCATCTTATCCTGAGACATCCATGACAGACTCCGATCTTAAACTTGGCCAGATTCTGACTTTTTCCTCGAAATTCGCGTGTCCCGTCAGCGGCTTCACGATTGAGGAGATCGAGCCGCGGCTATTTTCTTTTAACAACCCGCATGGAGCTTGCCCTGCCTGCGACGGGCTGGGCGAGAAGCTGTATTTCGATCCTGATTTGGTCGTGCCGGACAAAACCGCCTGTTTGGCGGATGAGGCGATTGCGCCGTGGAAGACTTTTTACATGTCGGTGCTGGAAGGCATGTGCAAATCTTATAAGCAATCCATGGTTGCCCCGTGGAATAAATTGCCTGAGGAATTCCGCACAGCCCTTTTGTATGGCACGGGTGAACAGGCGGTTTCTTTTTCCTATCGCGAAGGGAGCCGTAGTTATCAGCATAACAAACCCTTTGAAGGGGTGATCCCCAACATTGAGCGCCGTTGGCGGCAAACCGACAGTGATTTTATGCGCGAGGAGCTGGGAAAATATCAGCTCAGCAAACCCTGCGATGTGTGTCATGGGCAAAGACTGAAGCCCGAGGCTTTGGCTATAAAAATTACCGGAAAAAATATCAGCGAGATTTGCGATTTCTCGATCAAGGCTGCGGGCGCGTGGTTTCAGGATCTCTCCGCCCAGCTGACCCCCAAGCATCGTGAAATCTCGGCGCGAATTTTGAAAGAAATCAATGAAAGGCTTGGCTTTTTGAATAATGTCGGACTTGATTATCTGGCCCTCTCGCGTGCCTCTGGCACGTTATCGGGCGGAGAAAGTCAGCGGATTCGGCTGGCCTCGCAAATCGGGTCGGGGCTGACGGGCGTTTTGTATGTGCTGGACGAGCCGAGCATTGGCTTGCACCAGCGCGACAATGAACGGCTCTTGACGACTCTGAAAAGACTGCGGGACATCGGCAATACCGTGATCGTCGTCGAACATGACGAGGATGCCATTCGTCAAGCCGATTATCTGATTGATATGGGCCCGGGCGCGGGTGTCCATGGGGGGCAGGTGATTGCAGCCGGAACGCCGGCTGAGGTGCAAAAAGTGCCCGAAAGCATCACAGCGCAATACCTAACGGGCAAAAAGTCTATTCCCACTCCACCTCAACGCCGTCCGATCCGCGAGGGGCGGTGGTTGGAGATCATCGGCGCGCGAGGGAATAATCTGAAGAATATCTCGGCGCGTTTTCCGTTGGGGACTTTTACAGCGGTGACGGGCGTGTCGGGAGGCGGCAAATCGACCCTTGTGATTGAAACGCTTTACAAGAGTCTAGCCAAAAAATTGAATTACGCACGGGATATTCCGGCCCCGCATGACGCGCTGAATGGCCTGTCTTTGATTGATAAAATCGTGGATATCGACCAATCCCCCATCGGGCGCACGCCTCGGTCGAATCCGGCCACTTATACGGGCGCGTTTACCCCCATTCGGGATTGGTTTGCGGGGCTTCCGGACGCTAAGGCGCGCGGCTATGGGGCGGGGCGGTTCTCTTTCAACGTCAAAGGCGGGCGATGCGAGGCCTGCGAAGGGGACGGCACGATCAAAATCGCAATGCACTTTCTGCCGGATGTTTTTGTGACCTGCGATGAATGTCACGGGAAACGCTATAATCGCGAGACGCTTGAAATTCTTTATCGGGACAAAAGCATCGCGGATGTTCTGGATATGACGGTGGAAGAAGGCGCGGTGTTTTTCAAAGCCGTGCCGAGCATCCGCGACCGAATGGAAACGCTGAACCGCGTTGGCCTGTCTTATATTAAGATCGGCCAAGCCGCGACGACTCTGTCCGGCGGCGAGGCGCAGCGAGTCAAATTGGCCAAAGAACTCGCCCGCCGTGCCACGGGTAAAACGCTGTATATTCTGGACGAACCCACGACAGGTCTACATGTCGAAGATGTGCGGAAACTTTTGGAAGTCCTGCATACGCTGGTGGATCAGGGCAATACCGTGATTGTTATTGAACATAATCTAGAAGTTATCAAAACAGCTGACTATATCATCGATATCGGCCCCGAAGGGGGAGATGGCGGCGGCCAAATCGTCGCCACAGGCACACCGGAGGCGGTCGCGCAGGTGAAAGAAAGCTATACAGGCAGGTATCTTGCCCCGTATTTGGCGCGAGGAAAAAGCGGGAAGAAAAAAGGGTAGGAGGGCGCGGCCTTAGGGCGATTTAGTAAAGCGACAGAACACACTGCAAAAACAGCTGTCATCTCCGCCCCCGCTTCGGAGGGACGGGGATGACGGATTCTCCTATGCTTAGCTTCGTTCACTCAATAACCATGTTCTTTTTGCGTCCTTCTTGTGAAAGAAACCCTCATGCCCCTTTACACAATTCATCCTGAAGATTCCGGCTTCACTCTTTATCGGGGGGAAGCGCCGCTGCAGACTCCGAAATCTCTGCCCGTGACGGTGCCGACCCACGCTTTGGCGGAAGGGTTAGGGGCCGAATGCGCGGCGCAGGAGGAACGGCTGGATCTGCGCACGATGCCGCTGATGCAGCTGACTTTGACTGCCATCGACATCACTGCGCTGAATCGTGCCGATGTGCTGAAAGGCATTCTGCGCCACGGCGAGACAGAGCTGTTATGCCACACCGCGCCGGAGCCGGACGAGCTGCGCCTGTCTCAACACGCAACATGGACTCCTTTTTTGGACTGGAGTCGCGCGACGCACAAGGTCGTTTGGCAAATAGGCGCGGGGATTCGGCCCGTGGATCAGCGCCCGAAACGCTGAAGAAAATCCGCGCAATTTTAGAACCGCGTGAGTCGTTTTTCCTGACGGGCCTCAGCGAAGCGGTGGGGCTGAGCGGCTCGTTGGTTCTAGGACTCGCTCTGGCGGAAGACGGGGCGGATGTTTCGTCCATCTTGAACGCCG
>CAIJXG010000013.1 GCA_903824505.1 uncultured Pseudomonadota bacterium
CCTCAACGCTATCGCCGCCAAGCTCAACTCACGCCCCAGAAAGAAACTAAAATTCCTGACCCCTGAGGAGGTTTACTTCGCTTCAGCCCCATGCCAAAACCTTGAAACTAAAGTTGCACTTCAAATTTGAATCCACCTTGTTAAGAAATAACTCTCCTTGGGAGTCTCTCCGTGATCTCTGACGACAAACTGAGCGCCCGCGCGCACATCGCGGAAAAGGTTGTGGCCAAGCTCGCTGTGCATAATCTGCCGGCGACGCCGGAGAATTTCAGCCTTTTCCATTACTATTTTTTGGGAAGCGTTTCAGGGCTGAGTGAGGCAATCGATGCGCATATTGCGGCGGGCACCCTGACGCTTGAGCAGTGCAGAGAGATCTTCACCCATTATATTGCCGCCGAATCCGATACGTCAGGCTTGCAGGCCGCCAATGTTATTCTGGAACGCGAGCTGACAAAGATCGAAGCCATTCTTCGGCTTGCTTTGAAAGGTTCGGGCCAGTTCGGAAAAGATTTGGATACATTTTCGTGGCAGTTGGCCAGCAGCGACACGCTCGAGACTCTGCATGGCGCGGTTGAGAAAATCGCCAACGAAACGCGGATGATTCTGGCGCAAAATGGACGCTTGCAGAATGATTTGGCGGAAACAACGGAACAACTCAGGGATCTTCGCGATAGTTTTGATCGCGCCCATAAGGAGTCGCTGATTGACCCCTTGACGGAAGTCGGGAACAGAAAGTTTTTCAACCGCGAAATCGACCGTCTGTTGGACGAATGCGGGGATGGAAAGACCTCGTTGTCTGTTCTGATGATCGACATCGATCATTTCAAAAAATTTAATGATATGCATGGGCATCTGGTTGGCGATCAGGTCTTGCGCCTTGTCGCCCGAACGCTGGTTGAAAACCTTAAAGGGCGGGACATTGTAGCCCGTTATGGCGGCGAGGAATTTGTGATTCTGCTTCCCCATACGGTTCTGCGCGATGCCGAGCGAGTCGGAGGGATTCTCCGCACCAATCTGGCCAATAAACGTCTGCGGCGGCGGGGATCAAACGATTCTTTAGGCGCCATCACGATTTCAATTGGCGCGGCCGAATATGTCTTTGGTGAATCAATGGACTCTCTCATTGGGCGGGCTGATGCCGCTCTCTATAAGGCCAAGCAGACGGGCCGCAACAAGGTCATGTGCGCGCCGCCTCCAACCTCCTCAGAATTAGAATGAGCGGGGGCACCCCACGGTTAGGGAAGACTCTCTTCATCGGGAGATGTGTCTTCGGAAGGCTTGAAATACCTGGGATTCGCGCTCCAACTTTCCACCACTTGCCGGGCCGTTTTGGTATCCATCCGGTCAAAGCTCGCCAGCGCATGAGTCAAGTCGCGCGGATTCATAAGCGGCTCGTCCGGTTTGCCGTTGTGTGACAGAAGGAAGATTGAGATAAAAGCGGCCTTCTCGATCCCCAAAGAGCGGCATAGCGCCGCCAACCCGCGTCCGCCTGTTTCCGCAAGAATAAGATCCACAAGGGACGTCTCCAGATGCAACAGGCGACCTAACACCATATGAAAAACGCGAAAATGCCCGAGGCGCAGAATAGGAAGAAAGATGCGGGGAGAAAGAGCATCTTGATCTTCAAGCCAGTCGACAATCTGACTCATCGCCGTGTCATTTCCCTTGTCGGCTCTGTTTTCCTCCAAAATTGAGGTAACGGTCGCCGCAAGCGCCTGATCAATTTGTCCCGAAGTCAGACCAAAGCGCTTGAGCGCATAGCGCCGCAAATCCTGATCAACCCACCAGTACAGTTTTAACGTCGTTTCCTTATTCATTTCAGGGCGATGCAAGACAGGCTTGCGGAGCGCGGCACTGTAACGGGCTGCCTCCGTCACCACGGCAATGGCTTTGGAGCTTAGATGCGCGCCCAGATTCTCCGCCACGATTTTCATGATTCGGATATCCCCTGTCGTCACAAGGGCATCGGCGACAGCTTCGCTGATCTCCGATCGGGCTGCGATGGTCAGCGCATGCTCACGTCCTTCTTGCTCGACAACGCAAATCAGATCCTCGTCTGTTAGCGCCGCGCTGCTGCTTAAAACAGGCGCGGCGACAGGAAGCGGCTGATGGGCAAAGTTGACGAGCACGGCGTGGGGAAGACGGTCCAAGGGCGGGAGACGCTCGATCAGGCGGGCTTGGAGGTCAGGGGATGTGTTCCGGATCAAAAGATCGATCAGCTCACTTACAAGCTCTTCTTCTCTTAGTGTGAGCGCGGCATCTGGATCGTTAAAAAGATCGGTGAGCCGTTCGGCCAGACAGAGGCGCGATTCGTCCGACTGATCGCGCGCTAACTCGAACAGAACAGGGAGCGTTTGGTTGATGGTTCGCATGGAAATCGTTTGATTCCCCCTTCAAAGACGATTCATCGCGTGGGTGATTCGAAAACGCGACGTCGCTTCGTTATTATTTAGCTCAAATTTATTAAATATTTCTTTACGGCGAATATAGGACGGTTCAGTAAAACGACAGAACAGGTAAAAACTATTTCTTTCCTACCCCACAAACGCCTAATTTCTAGGCTTCTTTTCAGGCCGATTCTTAATTATCTGAGGTTGCCCCATATTGACAGGGGACTCCTTAGAATCTTATCCCCCAGAAAATTTTATTGACCCCTTTCCCTCTTGTTAACAATTCGGTAAACAAATTGAGTCTAAAGTCTTACTAGACTCGTCTTCTACGGAAAGAATCTCCCATGACCAAGCCGACCAGCGCAGACTCCAAAACGACCCTCTATTGCTCCTTTTGCGGCAAAAGCCAGCATGAGGTACGCAAGCTTATTGCGGGGCCAACCGTCTTTATCTGTGACGAATGCGTCGAATTGTGCATGGATATTATCCGTGAGGAAAGCAAGACGACGCTGAACAAGACCAAAGAAGGTGTCCCCGCGCCGCGCGACATCATGGCAATTTTGAATGATTATGTAATCGGGCAGGAACACGCCAAGCGCGTTTTGTCCGTTGCCGTTCACAATCATTACAAGCGGTTAGCTCATGGCGCGCGCAACGGGGATGTCGAACTTGCCAAGTCCAACATTTTGCTGGTCGGCCCGACAGGCTGCGGCAAAACGCTGCTGGCGCAGACTTTGGCGCGAATCATCGATGTGCCCTTTACCATGGCGGACGCCACGACCCTGACAGAGGCCGGATATGTGGGTGAGGATGTCGAGAACATTATCCTCAAGCTTCTGCAAGCCGCCGATTACAATGTCGAACGGGCGCAGCGCGGCATTGTCTATATCGACGAAATCGACAAAATCAGCCGTAAATCGGATAATCCCTCTATCACGCGCGACGTGTCGGGCGAAGGCGTGCAACAGGCGCTTTTGAAATTGATGGAAGGGACGGTGGCCTCGGTTCCTCCGCAAGGCGGGCGTAAACATCCGCAACAGGAATTCTTGCAGGTGGACACGACGAATATCTTGTTCATTTGCGGCGGTGCGTTCGCAGGGCTGGACAAGATCATTGCGGCTCGTGGACGGGGCAGCTCGATTGGCTTCGGTGCCGATGTGCGCGGACCTGACGAACGGCGCACAGGTGAAATTCTACGCGAGACAGAGCCGGAAGATTTGCTGAAATTCGGCCTGATTCCGGAATTCATCGGCCGTTTGCCGGTGATTGCGACTCTGACCGATCTTGATGAAACGGCGTTGATCGATATTTTGACCTCGCCCAAAAACGCGCTGGTCAAGCAGTTCCAACGCCTGTTCGAGATGGAAGATATCCAGCTGGAAGTCACAGAAGATGCCCTGAAAGCCATCGCTTGCAAGGCCATTTCCAGGAAAACAGGCGCACGCGGTCTGCGCTCGATCATGGAAGGCGTGTTGCTTGATTCGATGTATGAGCTGCCCGGCTCGACCGACATCGAAAAAGTTATCATCAGCAAGGAAACCGTGGAAGACAAAGCCAAGCCTCTCTATGTGCATGGCGAAAAGCGCAGCGCGACGCCTCCTCCTCCTCCTCCTGCAGCTGCGGCGCAGGGGTAAATCCTGTCGCGCCCTGCTATTTGTACGCTTTCAACGGCGCATCTGCGGCATAATCTTTCTGTTCTCCGTGCCGCCGCGCCCCATGCGCGAATCTTGGCGATGGTCAAAGCCAATGCCTATGGGCATGGGCTGCGGGCGGTCGGGCAAAGGCTCGATGGGTTGGCCGATGCGCTAGGGGTAGCCTCGTTGGATGAGGCGCTTGCCCTGCGGCAAGCGGGTGTTCAAACGCCCCTTCTTCTGATTGAAGGCGTCTTTCACCCCGAAGAACTGACCATCGCCGCCGCGTATGGCTTTCGTGTCGTCTTTCACCATGCCTCTCAATTAAAGTGGCTCGCGCAAACCTTCCTGCCCAAACCGATTGAGGCGTGGGTCAAAATCGATACGGGCATGGGGCGGCTGGGCTTTGCGCCGGAAGACGCGGCGCAGGTTTTAAAGATTCTTGCCGAAAGCCCATCGGTTGAGGGTCCTGTCACCTTGCTCTCTCACCTTGCTTGCGCGGATGAGCCAGAGCATCCCCTCAATCAACAGCAAATCAAGGTTTTTGAGGATGTTGCGCGGGGGCATCAAGGCCCTAAAAGCCTGTGCAATTCCGCTGGGGTTTTTGCTTTTCCTGAAGTTCAGCAAGATTGGGTCCGGCCCGGGCTCGCGCTTTATGGAGCCTCGCCCCTTAACGGGCGTTCAGCCGCCGCGCTGGGGCTGAAGCCGGTCATGTGTTTTCATACACAGCTGATCGCAGTCAAAAAACTGAAACAAGGCGCGCCCCTTGGCTATGGCGCACGGTTCATTTGTCCCGAAGATATGCCTGTGGGAATTATGGCGGTCGGTTATGGAGACGGCTATCCGCGTCAGGCGACTGAGCAAACCCCCGTGCTTGTCGAAAACATGGAAGGGAAGCGCACGCGCTGTTTGATCGCGGGGCGCGTTTCCATGGATATGGCGGCGATTGATCTGCGCCCATGCCCGACAGCTACCGTCGGCAGTCGCGTGATTTTATGGGGCGAGGCGCTTCCGGTAGAGGAGGTCGCCGCCTCAATGACCCACAGCGCCTATGATCTTTTGACGGGCGTTCAGAATCGGGTGCGGTTTGAGTGGGTGTAACGGGAGGTGAATCCCCCCGTTGCGCCAGATCCTCCGATCCTGCATGATGGGGGATCGACAGTTGGTTGTGCTTTTCTCCCATGCGGCTTAAATCCTTTCCTGGTGCGACGTTAAGCGAGGCGATGCGGGCCGTACGCGCAGCGCTCGGCGAAAACGCGATCATCGTGGCAACCCGCGAGGATGACGCAGGCGGTGTGCGCGTCACGGCGGCGATTGAGGATTTCTTTGAATCCCCTGCCGGAATCCCCGTACCTTTGTCCTCAGACGGATCTCCCGCGCTGGAGACAATCGCCGAGGCTCTGACGCGCCAACAAGTCCCTCCCAGCCTTGCTGAGAAACTCATGGCGCGGGCGACTCAAACGGCAGCCGACGATCCGGTCATAGCGCTCGCCGCGGCGCTAGAAAGCCATTTTAGCTTTGCGCTTCCGCCTGAAACTAAGCCTTTGCTTTTTGTTGGCCCTCCGGGCGCGGGCAAGACTCTCTGTACGGTCAAAAGCGCGACCAAGGCGGTGCTGGCGAAAAAAATGCCCGCGGTGGCCTGTACGGATTTCGACCGCGCGGGCGCGTTAGAGCAATTAGCAGCCTTCACGCGGCTTTTGAAGCTGAATGTGCTGGAAATCGAAGATCCTCACGCGCTGGCCGAGCTTGTGCTTTTGCAAAAAGGAAATCCTTTTTTGATCGACACGGCAGGATGCAATCCCTTTGCGCCGCAGGAACGTGAGGCGACACGCGCTCTGATTGCAGCCGTGGGGGAGGCCGCGCTTGTGCTTCCCGCCGGACTTGATGCCGGAGAAGGGATCGAGCTGGCCCAGTCCTTCCGGAGCCTCGGCGCGACGCGCCTGATCGTTACACGGCTTGATATCGTTCGGCGTTTAGGAAGCCTCCTGCGGATGGTCTATGAAACGCGCTTGCCCTTGGCCTTCTTCAGCCAGTCTCCCAAGGTGACCGAGCCGCTGCAGGTGCTGAATGCTGTGACCCTCGCGCGGCTTATTTTGCGGATGGAGGGGGCCTAATGATTAGAAACTGTTTGCGCCAATTTTTGAATCTCCCAATAGAACAAAATGTAAGAAATGTCGGCATCCCATTTTTCAACGGGATGACGACAATTCTTGTTCTTTCTGTCCCTTCTGAACCCCAACAAATGCCCCCAAAAAAGCGATTTTTCTGGAATGACAACAGACCTGTCGGACTCAAGCTGGCCTGTGGAGGACTCTTATGAACGCCCCATCCCGTCCTGCGATCCTTGCCATTGCCAGCGGCAAAGGGGGGGTAGGCAAAACATGGTTTGCTATTAGCTTAAGCCACGCCCTCGCCAAGCAGGGCAAAAAGACTCTGCTTTTTGACGGCGATTTGGGGCTTGCGAATGTCGATATTCAGCTTGGCCTGACGCCGGAAACGGATCTTGCGGCGGTGGCTGACGGGACGGTATCTTTGGAATCGGCCATCACGCTTTATCCGGAAGGCGGTTTCGATATTCTGGCCGGACGGTCAGGCTCGGGCAATTTGGCGATGCTTGGGGCCGAGAAATTGCGAGAGATTTGCGGCGGCCTTATCGCGCTTTCAGAAAAATATCAGGCCACGATTCTTGATCTGGGCGCAGGGGTCGAGCGCCCTGTTCGCATTCTGGCCAGCGCGGCCGCCTTAAGTTACGTCGTCTTGACGGATGAGCCAACCTCGCTCACGGACGCCTATGCTTTTATCAAACTTTCGCGGGCGGCCACCCCAAACGCCGATCTGCGCGTAGTTGTGAATATGGCGGCGAGCCTGTCGGAGGGGCAAAAAACCTACGAAACCATCCGCAAAGTCTGCGAAAGCTTTTTGCACTATACGCCACCTTTGGCGGGGATCATCCGCCGCGATTCCAAAGTCCGCGACGCTATCCGCGCCCAAACGAGCCTTCTGACCCGTTCGCCCGTGTCGGATGCCGCCCAAGATGTCGAAGGAATTGCGAGACAGCTACGGTTTTAAAGCCCGTCGCTCAAACACTGCCTTTGGATCTCCGATAACTCAGCGATGCCTTTTTGGGCAAGGGCAAGCATCGCGGCGAATTGGGCTTCAGAGAAAGGCGTGTGTTCCGCCGTTCCTTGGATTTCAACAATTCCGCCCGCGCCGGTCAGGACAAAATTCGCGTCCACTGCGGCTGTTGAATCTTCGGCATAGTCCAGATCCAAGACCGCTTGTCCGTCCACAATGCCGCAGGAAACGGCCGCAACTGTCGATATCAAGGGATCTTCTTTGATCTTACCGATTCGCATCAAATAGCGGCAGGCCAAACCCAGCGCGACATAGGAGCCTGTAATAGCGGCCGTGCGCGTGCCTCCATCGGCCTGAATCACATCGCAATCCAGCTTGATTTGGATCTCGCCCAATTTTTTGCGATCAACAATCGCCCGTAGGCTGCGCCCGATCAGGCGTTGGATTTCTTGCGTGCGGCCGGATTGCTTGCCCTTGGCGGCCTCGCGGTCGGTGCGCTGAGATGTTGCGCGGGGCAGCATGCCATATTCGGCCGTGACCCAGCCCAATCCTGTGTTGCGCAAGAAAGACGGGACTTTTTCATCCACGCTGGCGGTGCACAAAACATGCGTATCCCCGCATTTCACGAGACACGAGCCTTCGGCATATTTGGCGAAAGCAGGGGTCAAGGAAACAGCGCGAAGCTGATCAAAGGCGCGAGCAGACGGGCGCATTATTTCTTGACCGAGACGGGGGTGGCGTTCAGCTGATCCCGCATGGCTTTCAATAGCCCTTCGATCTGACCGCCATTATTTTGAATCACAGCGGCGTATTCCTGACGTTGTGTGACGCTTAGGCTCACACCCTCCACAATCACATCGATTACGCCCGTTTTGCCGTCTTTTTGACGGACTCGCCAGTCAATCACGGTGGGAGCGGATCCGTCCGGATGCGTAATTTGGCTGTTCACCGTCGTATCGATTTCGGATTCGGTGCGCGTGCCCGTGACCACAAAGCCCTCGCCCGTGTATAACGTCATGCGCGCACCGTAATTCTTGATCACCAGCGCTTCGAACAGACGCATATATTCGGTTTGCTGCTCCGGAGTCGCGCTATTCCACGACCGTCCGATGACAAAGCGGCCGATGGTTTTCAGATCAAAATAGGTGCTCAGCAGAGTCGTAAATTTTTCGTTCCGTTGCTCGGCTCCTTGGCCCTTGTCAGCAACAATCTGAATCGCTTTGTCGCCCAGCTCTTGAACGAAGCGGCCGGAGGGATTCTGAATCGCCTGTTCATGTTGGGCATTTGGCTTTTCACCCGCCGCCGCAAAGCCGGAGGCCGGAAGGGTCAGCGCCAACGCGCAAGAAGCCAAAAAAACAGAACGCAGCAAACGGGACATCAGAGACTCCAGTAAGGACAAGGAAAGAAAACGAAGGGAAGTATACACAGAAAACGCGGAAGGCAAAGAGACAAACGCCCAACAAAGGGGGATTTACGCCGCCGAACCTTCTGCGCTTGAATTTCCGAAAACCCTTCCCACATCCCTTGTGAACCTGTTTCACTCTTGATCCGGAGGTTTCCATGTCTATCCGTTCTGTTCTTGCTTCCCGTTATCCGCTGAGCGTGGCGGATCCTTTTCTCTCCTTGCAACGCGCCCTCCAACGTTCGGTGGATGAGGCGTGGGGAGGTCTGCCCGCCAATTGGTCCGCGACGACCGAGGCGGCGGCGATGTCTTTCGCGCTTGATGTCAAAGAGGACGATTCCGCTTTCCATGTCTCGGCCGAGCTTCCCGGGCTAACGGAAAAAGAGGTCGAAGTCTCCTTTGACGACGGAGTCCTGACGATTCGCGGCAAAAAAGAGCTGACGCGCGACGAAAAAAAAGAGACATGGCACATTGTCGAACGCGCCTCGGGCAGTTTTGCGCGGCGTCTGTCCCTCACCGCTCCTGTGGATCCCGCGAAAATAGAGGCCAGCTTTGAAAAAGGAATCCTGAGCGTTACGCTTCCCAAGCTGCCTCAGGGCACGAATAATGCTCGAAAAATCGACATCAAAGGCGCGTAGATTTTTCTTTGTGTGCGCCTACCCATGCTTGCCAGAGACACAGCGTTGCGTGTTTTCCATAGAATAAAGCATGAACAATCGCGACACTGACAAGCATGAGTAAAGCGGCAAAGAGGACATCGCTCAAAAAATGCGCGCCCATGGCGATGCGAGTCGTTCCAAAAAGAATTCCGCCGCCTATGCCCGACCAGAAGAAACGGCGGGTGAGGCGGCGGGGTGCGACATAGGCGAAGGCAGGCAAAAAGAATCCGAAGGCTCCGTCGCCGGACACAAAAGAGCCGTTCGACCGTGCTTTTTCAAAATGCGGCACCAGCGCGGGCGAGAAAACACCGCTACCTCCGAATGCTGTAATTTCTCGGGGTCGCTCGCGCCCCCAATGGTCTTTAAACCCAAGATTGGCGACAAGCCCTGGTCCCACAAGCAGTGCAACAAAAAGAAAAAGCCATGCCTTTGAATCCAAACTGAGCAACGGCTTTTTCCGGATCGATGCCGCGAGGGCCATAAGAGCAAAACCGATTTCTAACCCCCATGCGCCACTAGATGCGATCTGATGCAGGGCAAGCAAAACAGGATGATCGGCCAGAAAAAACCCTTGCTCAGAGCTATAAAAAAGACCTGAGACAGCCAGATCGACATCCGGCACCAAGACAGGAAGCGCAAGTAAAAACGCAAAAAGAATCCCTAACGCCACCGCATGCTCCCCATACTTCTTGACACTTGTTCGGCTTTGTTCTACCAGACTTTCCTTGTCACTGTCCTCACGGATTTTGGCGAGCCCAGGTGGCGAAATTGGTAGACGCACTAGCTTCAGGTGCTAGCGATCGCAAGGTCGTGGAAGTTCGAGTCTTCTCCTGGGCACCATTTTTTAAGACCGCTTACCCCCGCCCAACGCGATCCATATCGCGGTGGCCGATTCCGGTCATAAAGCCGTGGACGGCCAGAATTGTTGACAGCTCCTCGGCAACCATGACGGAGCGATGACGCCCCCCCGTGCAGCCAACCGCAATCGTCAGATAGCTTTTCCCTTCTTGCTGATAGCGGGGCAGCAAAGGCAAAAGAAGCTGGGTCAAATGATCCATAAAAGGCTGAAAATCGGGATCACGGCGGATAAAATCGGCCACAGGCTCGTCCCGTCCGGACAGGGGACGCAGAGAAGTCTCCCAATGCGGATTAGACAAAAACCGCGCATCGAAGACTAAATCAGCCTCACGCGGGACTCCGTGCCGATAGGAGAAAGACGTCACAAAAAGAGTAAGATCCAAAGCATCGTCAAAGCGGTAATGCCCCGCAATGACTCGGCGCAAATCATGAATCGACGACCGCGAGGTCTCGACGACCAAATCAGCCTCGTTCTTAAGCGCCCAAAGCATCTCGCGCTCACGCCGAATACCATCTGTCACAGGCCTGTCGAGCGCTAAGGGGTGACGGCGGCGCGTTTCCGTAAACCGCTGCACCAGCGCTTCATCGGAACATTCGAGAAAGAGCAAATTCACCTGAAATTCCGGCAGCGTTTCCAGCTCATGCACAAGGCGCAGAAGGGTTTCCACCGAAAAATTCGCGTTGCGCGTATCAATCGCGACAGCCAAATGCCGCTGCGCCATATCTTGATCTGCGATCAGCGCAGGCACGAGGCCGAGGCGCAGATTATCCACCGCCTCATAGCCAAGATCTTCAAAAACCTTTAAGGCGCTGGAAAGGCCTGCGCCCGACATGCCTGTCAGGATGACGATGCGGCGGCGAGAAAGGGCTTGCGTGTCAGTCATGGTACCAGAAAGTCAGTCAAAACGGCGCGTATTTTGGCGGGCGTCGAGGCCGCTTGAGCTGGAAGCCTAAGCCGCCGGACGGGTAGGTCAAGAAAGAAAACAACGTCGGGGGCGGGGAGGCGCTCCAGTTTTTCCTCGATCCCCGTCAGCTCCACATAAAGGGCGACAGGACTATCTGTGACAAAGGGAAGCTGAATAAGGCCGACATGGCGGATTTCCAAAAGCCCCCCGATCGCGGCAGGGGGGGAGGCGCGTAGAATATCCTGATCGCGGCGCAGAAAAGTCTGATCGTCCGAGACAAGCCGCGCCCCCGCATCGATAAGACGCAAGGCGAGATCGGATTTGCCGATTCCGGGCGGCCCACCCAGCAAAACCGCTTGGCCTGAAAAATCAACTGTAGAGGCGTGGAGGAGCATAGGATCAAGAAACCCAGAAAGAAAAAAGGCGCTCCGGAAGGGAGCGCCTTGAAAGGAAAACTAAGCCGCTTTCTTTTCTCGTTCCTTCGTCAGAACGCCCTCCAGTTTTTGGGTTGCCTTGTCCTGATCGATCTTTTCGACGGCAGCCAATTCACCCGCCAAACGCTCCAGCGCGGCCTGATAGATCTGCCGTTCGCTGTAGGATTGTTCGGGCTGATCGGTGCCACGGTGGAGATCGCGCACAACTTCCGCAATCGACACGGGATCGCCCGAATTGATCTTGGATTCGTATTCTTGGGCGCGGCGGCTCCACATGACGCGACGGACACGTGAACGGCCTTGAAGGGTCGAAATCGCCTCCTTGATCCGATCACGGGAGGAAAGGCGTCGCAGACCCGAGCTTTTAGCTTTAGCCACGGGCACTTTCAGCCGCATGCGAACATGATCTTGCTCAAACGCAATCGAGTAAAGTTTTACGTCTTGTCCGGAAACACTTAACGAATCAATGCCTTCAACACGTCCAACCCCATGCGCGGGATAAACGACGAAATCACCCTTTTTAAACTCAAGTTTCTCGGTCATGGTTAACTCCCTTCAGTTGTGGTCTCAACGGAGCCGCTTTTCTCTTGCGACAAGACAGTGTATACCATTTTTTAACGTTTAGCGCAAAACTTTCATCAAAGAAAAATGCGCTTTTCTTTAAAAACAAAGCGTTAGGTTTTGTGGGCGAGCCATTAAGGTTAAAATTACCCCCCTAAAACTTGAAAACGCGTAATTTATACCGGTCGAAATGCTCGATCCCCTCGCGGATTTTGATCCATCGGACGACCGCGGTCGTGACGGGAAGTAGCACAATCTCGTACAGAACCTTGAACAGCCAGCCATCGAAAATCATCAAGGCCAGATCTCCAAGCGGGATCGTTCCGGCAAAGGCGAGCGTAAAAAACAGAAGCGAATCGACAGCCTGAGCCCCCGCTGTTGAGGCCACAGCACGCAGCGGAAAGCCTTTCGCCTTCTGAATGATTTTAAGGCGTGAGATGATCCAAGAATTCGTAAACTCACAGCACAGATAGGCGATATAGGACGCAACGATAATGCGCGGCAGGCCACCAAAGATCGTGACAAAAGCGGCTTGGTTTGTGTAGCTGTCCGGCGGCGGCAGGGCGATAGCGAGTTGGGTGAAGCCCACAAAAAGAAGGCCGGCAATAAACCCCATCCAAACGAGACGGCGCGTGCGGTTGAAACCGTAAATCTCGGTCAATATATCGCCGAACATGTGGTTGAGCGGATAGACCAACAACGAGGCGCTAAAAATCAAGAACCCGATATGAAAAATCTTAGGCGCAAGCACCCATGTCAGGAAAAGCATGCAAACATAAAGACAGGCAATAACATCTATATAATGGGGGTGCCATTCGTGATCCGCGCCTGTCTCGCGCAGGGAAGGGGGAGTCAAATCTCTGTGCAGCATGGGAACCTCTTTTTTAAGGATTAAAACCACGCAACGTGTATATCAAAGCAAGCACGAAATAAAAAATCCTTTCTTTCGCCTTTTCATTTTATTAACGCATAAAAGCCTATACTATGATCTATGATCACGCTTTCTCAACTCAAAGCCGCGCGGCTTCTTTTGAACTGGACTCAAAAAGATCTGGCGCGGGTCAGCGGCATGTCGCTCGCGGCAGTGGCGCGGCTGGAGCAGGGGATCGGCACGCCTCGGGCGCAGACTCTTCAGTCCGTGCGCGGCGCGTTCGAAAAATTCGGCATCGAGTTTCTGGAAGATCACGGCGTTGATCTGCGGCCGGAAAAATTCAGCGTGCGCGTTTTGCACGGAGATCAAGGCTTTTATGAAGTCTGGAACGATTATGAAAAGACTTTGTCTGCGGCAGGCGGCGGCGAAGTGCTGCTGATGAATCTGGATCACGAATTCATGTATGACCGCTATGGAGGCGTCTTGGAAGAAAGGCTCTTGCGCCGCCCTACGCTGAACATCACGTTGCGCGGTCTGGTGCGGGAGGGCGATCTGGTGCGAATCTGGCCGAATGAGGAATTTCGGGCGATTCCTGCCAAAATTTTCTCAGGCCTCACGCCCGTTTATCTCTATCAAGACAAAACGGTGATCGTTAGCTTCAAAGATTCCCTGCGTATCGTCTTGATCGAAAACAAATCCATTACAGAAGCTTTCCGTCAACAATTCGAGTATCACTGGAAACACGGCAAGCAAGTCAGCCGTCCGGTTTATATGGGGAAGGGGTGAGGGGAAAACTTCCTTCGCTTTACACCCTTTCTCTGAATCCCCCTGTTCGGGGTTCTACTTTCTCCTTTTCTCCAGATCCGGAATCTTATAGCCTTATTTCCCTCTCGATTATATGACCTGCCAAAGAGAAAGAGGGTAAGCCATGTCTGATAAAGTTCCGATGACTAAGCTGGGGCATGAACGGCTTGAAGAAGAGCTGAGAAGGCTCAAGGGCGTCGAGCGTCCTGCCATCGTCAAGGCGATTGCCGAGGCGCGCGAGCATGGCGATCTTTCCGAAAACGCCGAATATCATGCGGCCCGAGAAAAACAGAGCTTTGTTGAAGGCCGCGTGCAAGAGCTTGAAGACAAGCTCAGCCGCGCGGAAGTGATCGATGTCGCCGCTCTGAAGGGCACCCATATCAAGTTCGGCGCAACGGTTTCTGTTGTGGACGAGGATACGGACGACGCCGTCACCTATCAAATCGTCGGCGAGGATGAGGCGAATATCAAAGCGGGGCTGTTGTCTGTCACCTCGCCTTTGGCGCGCGCCTTGATCAATAAAACCGTCGGCGACACGGTGGAGGTCACAACGCCCAAGGGAAGCCGATCCTACGAAGTCACAAATGTGAGTTACCTGTAGCTATGAACCCCATTTTCTGTGCCATCGACACGCCAGATCTTGCGGCAGCTGAGTCTTTGGTTGCCGCGATCGCTCCCCATGTCGGGGGGATCAAGCTGGGGCTTGAGTTTTTCCTGAAACAGGGCGCGGAAGGCTATGGGCGTCTCGCGGCGCAGGGGTTGCCTATCTTTTTGGATCTGAAGCTGCACGATATTCCGAATACGGTTGCGGGGGCTGTCTCGTCGGTGCTTGCGTTAAAACCCGCTTTTGTGACGATTCACGCGACAGGGGGGGCGGCGATGCTACGGGCGGCGGCCCATGCCGCCACGCAAGCGAAAGAGACGCGGCCAAAACTTTTGGCTGTTACGCTTTTGACCAGTCTGGACGCGCAGGATTTGGCGGATTTGGGCATCACAGAATCCCCCAAAGACCATGTTCGCCGTCTTGCCCGTCTGGCACAAGTCAGCGGGATGGATGGCGTTATCTGCTCGCCCGAGGAAATCGCAGATTTACGTGCAGAATTCGGGCCGGATTTTACCCTAATGGTGCCCGGCATCCGCCCCGAAGGATCCGAATCGCACGACCAAAAGCGCGTTTTAACCCCACGTCAGGCGCAAGAATCGGGCGCAACCCATCTTGTCATCGGCCGCCCAATCACCAAGGCCCAAAATCCCGCCGCCGCCGCCCGAGATCTTGCGGCTGGGCTTATTTTTTAGGAGAACGCCTTGCAAAAAAGGGCTGCCCTTCCGTCAAAGTATAGTGGAATCCCACTTTTTTGGTGCAGAAGATAAAGAAAACGGGATTCCGGCTCACCTCGCCTTTTCCCGCGCCTCAAGCGCGGAAAAAAGCGTGGTGGCCGGAATGACACAAGATTCGTCCGAGTCTTCTTCCTTTCAGGCACTTTCCTAAATTTATTCAATAAGCCATGCCGCGTTAAGCCTCTGTTAACGACTCATCTGGCATATCTGAATCTCCCAAACATAGCGACCTTTGAGAGATGGCTCCCATGCAAATTGATATCCGGGTAATGGAGCTTCTTGCCTCCAAACTCTGTCACGACCTTGTCAGCCCCGTCAGCGCCATAAATAACGGCGTCGAACTGATTGAGGATATCGGAGGCCCCATGGTCGATGAGGCGATGAAGCTGATCGGCGACAGCGCTCAAAAGGCCTCGCACCGCCTTAGGCTCTATCGCTTGGCCTATGGCCGCGCGGGCAGCGAAGAAAACGTCGCCGCGCGCGACATGCGCCACGTGGCGCAGCGCCATCTTGAAGGAAACAAAATCACCTTGGATTGGCCCGAGGATCAGCCGAGCGAGGCTGCTGCGGCTCAACGCGGCTATCTGAAAACCTTGTTAAACCTTGTGTTGGTCGGTGAAGAATCACTCGCCTATGGGGGGACTCTAACTCTGCGCGCCGATGAAAACGGGGGATGCGCTGTCGAGTCTGTTGGCCGCAACGCCCATCTAAGCCTTCCGCTTCAAGCGGCGCTAGAAGGGGCTTCTGCCATAGAGGATCTGACGCCCCGCAGCGCCCAAGCCTATATCACGGGAAGATTCGCCGCATCTTTCGATTTCCGAGTCACCCACGACCATCCGGAGGCCGATCGACTGATTCTGCGCCTCTTTCCAAAAATTTCTGAAACTCAACCTATGGTAGGATAAATTTCTATGCTAAGGGTTGAGCCCTCTTTCCCCTTTCAGCGCCCTTAAATCATAAGGAATGACGCTCATGGACGACCTGTTGCGCGACTTTCTAACGGAAACCGCCGAGAATCTTGCGATTCTGGATGTTGAACTTGTGCGTCTGGAACAAAACCCGAACGATCCTGACCTTATTGGCAGTATTTTTCGAATCGTTCACACGGTCAAAGGAACCTGCGGTTTTCTCGGGCTTCCGCGTCTGGAAAGACTCGCGCATGCGGGCGAGAATGTTTTGGGCAAATTTCGGGATCGTGAGCTTTTGGTCACGCCTGAGGCTGTAACGCTGATTCTTGCCTCTATAGACAGGATCAAAGCCCTTTTAGGCCATTTAGAGCGGCATGAGGCGGAACAAGAGGGGAGCGATCAAGAATTAATCGACCAACTCAACGCTATGGCGACTTCCCAACAGAAAATGGGCGGCGGGTCCGGCGATAGGGCAGGGGGGGGCGAAGCAACCGTCTCTGCCGCAGAGGCCGCCCCCGATGAACATGGGTTTGTGCCCGTTCGGGCGGATGATACCGCCGCGCTTCAAGAGAATATGAAAGCGGCGGCGGCAGCGCCACCCCCCACGCTTCCTGCCAAACCCGCCGAGGAGCCGCATGCCAAGGCGGCTAGCGCGGGCGCGTCCGTTGCGGATCAAACAATCCGAGTCAGTGTCGATCAACTTGAAAATCTGATGACCATCGTCAGCGAATTGGTCTTAACCCGTAACCAGCTCTTACAGATTCTCCGTGGCCAGAAAGAAAGCGCTTTCGCCTCGCCCCTTCAGCGCCTCAATCAAGTAACGTCCGAGCTGCAGGAAGGCGTGATGAAAACCCGCATGCAGCCGATAGGCAATGCGTGGGCGAAATTGCCGCGGGTCGTGCGCGATTTGGCGCAGGAACTCCGCAAGAAAATCGATCTTCAAATGCTAGGGGCAGAAACCGAACTGGATCGGCAAGTTCTGGAGCTGATCAAGGATCCTCTGACCCATATGGTGCGCAACTCGGCCGATCACGGTATCGAGCTTCCCGCCGACCGCCAAAGCGCGGGGAAGTCAGAAACGGGTACGATCACTCTGAACGCCTATCATGAAGGCGGGCATATCATCATTGATATAGCTGATGACGGGCGCGGTCTATCGATTGAGAAAATCCGCGCCAAAATCCTTGAAAAGAAGCTGGCGAGTGAAGTCGATCTGATCGGCATGTCCGAACAACAGATCATGCAATATATCTTTCGCCCGGGCTTTTCGACGGCAGCGCAGGTCACGTCCGTCTCGGGACGCGGCGTGGGCATGGATGTCGTGCGCACGAATATCGAGCGCATCGGCGGCACGGTGGATTTCACCTCGCGCGCCGGACGCGGCTCGGCTTTTTCGATCAAGATCCCGCTGACTTTGGCCATCGTTTCCGCCCTGATCGTCGAATGCGGCGGCGAGCGTTTTGCGATTCCTCAAATCAGCGTGATCGAGCTGGTCAAGGCGACTCCAACCAGCGAACACCGAATCGAAGTCATTAACGCCACGCCCGTCTTGCGTCTCCGCAATCGGCTCTTACCCTTAATTTCCCTACGCAAGACCTTGCGGCTCGGCGATTATCAGATTCAGGCGAACGGCACCGCCTTCATCGTCGTGGTTCAGGTAGGGAACGCCACGCTCGGCCTTATTGTCGATCGAGTCTATGATACCGAAGAAATCGTCGTGAAACCCGTCGCGCCAATTCTCCGCGCGATTGATGTCTTCTCAGGCAATACGATTTTGGGCGATGGCAGCGTCATCATGATTCTGGATCTCAACGCCATTGTGGCGGCGGCCGGAGACGTGACCAACCAAATCTCCGACCGTCAACCTGCCGCGACGACCGCCATAGGCCGGGGAGAGATGAAACAATCTCTCCTCCTGTTTCAAGCAGGATCTGGGGCGCAAAAGGCCGTTCCGCTTGCGCTTGTCGCGCGGCTTGAGGAAGTCAACCGCACCTCAATCGAATATTCGGACGGCAGTCCCGTTGTGCAATATCGCGGCAAGCTGATGCCACTGGTTCCGGCAACGCCCGACATGCAAACAGGCGGAGCCGGGATGCAGGCTGTTTTGGTCTTTGCGGATGGCGAGAAACATATGGGGCTGATGGTTGATACCATCCTTGATATTGTCGAGGAGAAAATGACCGTCGATCTCAGCGGCAAACGCCCGGGATTCTTGGGCACGGCCATTATTTCCAGCAAAGCGACAGATATCGTGGATGCCGCCTATCATCTGTCTCAGGCCTTCGAGAGCTGGTTTGACGCGGATCAAGGCGCTTTTGAAAGCAACGGACTGCGGCGGATTCTGTTGATCGATGACAGCCCCTTTTTCCGCAATCTTTTGTCGCCGCTTTTGACGGTCGCCGGATATGACGTCACGGCGATTGAAACCGCCGATCAGGCGCTTCGGCTTCAGGAGTCAGGCGTCGCCTTTGATGCAATCATCAGCGATATCGAAATGCCCGGCATGAACGGGTTCGATTTTGTCACGAAAGTCCGGACCGGCCAAGCCGGATGGAGCAAGCTGCCCATCTTTGCCATGTCCGCGCACGCGACCGCACGGGATCTTGAACGGGGCCGCCAAGCGGGCTTCACGGATTATGTTGCCAAATTCAATCGTGAGGCGCTTCTGAACGCCTTAAGCGAAACCTTGAAACAGGGAGGATCCCCTCTATGAGCACGCTCCCCGCTCTCGCCGCGACCTCTCCCGTGGATGAGGTTGAAGAATCAACCCGTGGCATGTTTCTGACCATGACGGTTGCGGATCAGCTGTTCGGGATTCCCGTTCTGGCTGTTCAGGATATTCTCTCAACCCAGCGCATTACCCGGGTCCCTCTTGCCCCGCCCGAAGTGTTAGGCTCGTTAAATCTACGGGGCCGGATTGTTACCGCGATTGATGTGCGGACGCGCCTAGGCATTCCCGCCCCGACGGAAAAGCCGGACGAGGAAGAAAATATGAGCGTCGTGGTCGATCATGACGGCGAGCTTTATAGTCTGGTGATCGACAAAGTCGGCGAGGTGATGAGCCTTCCCGAAACCGACTATGAACAAAAGCCCGCCACGCTCGATCCGCGCTGGCAGGAAGTTTCTTCTGGCATTTATCGCTTGAAAGACAGATTACTGGTTGTCTTGGATGTCGCCAGTCTCCTCCGTCTTGACAAAACGCGCGCCCTCTAAAGAGGAAGGAACCGCCATGAAAACATGCCTGATTGTCGATGACAGCCGCGTCATTCGCAAAGTCGCCCGTCAGATTTTTGAAACCTTGGGTTTTAGCTGCAGCGAATCAGAAAACGGCCAATTGGCGCTTGAGGCCTCTCAGCAGGCATTTCCCGATCTTGTGCTTTTGGATTGGAATATGCCGGTCATGAATGGGCTCGACTATTTACGCGCCTTGAGGCACCTTCCGGGGGGCGATGGTCCCGTTGTCATCTTTTGCACGACCGAAAATGACATGGCCCATATCCAAATGGCGCTGGGCGCGGGGGCGAATGAATATATCATGAAACCTTTCGACGCGGATATCGTGCGCGGCAAACTTGAACAACTTGGTCTGATGGACGCCTAAGCCGGTGACACTAATTCCCCCTCTTTCTTCCTCCACCGGAGCGATCCCGCCCATCAGGGTCATCGTGGTCGATGATTCCCTTGTCATTCGGGGGTTTATCTCTCGCATGATCGATGGCGATCCGGATTTTAAAGTCGTCAGCACGGCAGGAAATGGGCAGCTGGCGATTGAAGCGCTTCAGCGGACTCCGGCGGATGTCGTGATTTTAGATATTGAAATGCCTGTGATGGACGGGCTGACCGCCATTCCCAAATTAAAAGCCGTTGATCCGGCAGTTCAAATTGTCATGGCCTCGACCCTCACACAGAGGAACGCTGAAATCAGTTTGCGCGCGCTCAGTCTCGGCGCAACGGACTATCTGTCTAAGCCCTCGGCGCAAGAAATGGCGCTGCCCGGAGAATTTCAACGGATTTTGCGTGAAAAGGTTCGGGAGCTGGGACGCTTGGCCCGTCGCCGTCGTTTGTCCGTCCCCTCTTCGCAGACCCCAAGCGCAGCCCCGTCCAAAATCGCGTTGCGTCCTTTGTCGTCTTATAAACCGGATAGTCTGGCGATAGGCGCGTCAACAGGAGGGCCTCAGGCCCTGTTCGAGGTTATTCGGGTTCTAGGCAACGCTCTGCCCATGCCCGTCCTGATCACCCAGCATATGCCTGCCTCCTTCACGCCGATTCTGGCTGAGCATATCACGCGGCAATGCCATGTGACGTGCTTGGAGGGACAGGAGGGAGAGCTTCTCAAACCCGGGCGCTATTACCTCGCACCCGGCGATTTTCATATGCTGGCCGTGCGCCGCCCCGATGGCGTGGCGCTCCGCCTGACCAAAGACGCCGCCGAAAATTTTTGCCGCCCTTCTGTTGATCCTATGCTTCGCTCTTTAATCGATTCCTATGGAGGCCGCGTTCTTGCCGTGATTCTAACGGGCATGGGACAGGACGGCTTGAAGGGCTGCGAGGCCTTGGTCAAAGCGGGCGGGGCCGTAATCGCGCAGGATGAGGCAAGCAGCGTCGTTTGGGGCATGCCTGGGACAGTCGCCACAGCCGGCCTATGCACAGCGGTTGCGCCGCTTCAAGAAATCGGAAAAATCGTGCGTCAAATGATCGGGCTGGGGGCGCGATGAAAGCTGAAGATTTCGACCTTCTGTCCAAAATTATCCACCAACGTTCAGGCCTTGTGCTTGGGCCAGAGAAAGCCTACCTGCTTGAATCTCGGCTCGTCTCGATTGTCCGCAAAAACAATATGAAGACGATCGAGGATGTGGCCCAAGCCTTGCGTATCAAGCGCGACGAAGCGTTAATCGCCGATATAACCGAGGCGATGACGACCAACGAATCCTTTTTCTTCCGCGATCAAAAGCCCTTCACGCTTTTTCAAAAAAACCTCTTGCCCGCCCTTGTGACGGCGCGCGCCTCGCGCAAACATATTCGGATATGGTCCGCGGCGGCATCCAGCGGCCAAGAAGCCTATTCGTTGGCGATGATTTGCGCCGAGGAATCCGCGCGTCTGCAAGGCTGGCGGATCGAGATCATCGGCACCGACCTGTCCCGCGATATGGTCACGCGGGCTAAAACAGGGATCTATTCCCAGTTCGAAGTTCAGCGGGGCCTTCCCATCACGCTTTTGATGAAATATTTTCAACAAATTGCCGGAGACAAATGGCAGCTGAAAGACTCTCTTCGTCAAATGGTTCAGTTTCGGGAGGGGAATTTGTTGACCGACCCGGGGGTATCCGGCTCTTTCGATATCGTCTTCTGCCGAAACGTTTTGATCTATTTCGACATTCCCACCAAGGGCCGAGTCCTAAACACGATCAGCGGGCTTATGCCTCCGGATGGCTCGCTCATTTTGGGCGGCGCGGAAACTGTTTTAGGTATTTCAGATAAATTCAAAGTGGTGCCCGGAGAACACGGGCTTTATGTCCCCGCAGGCGCCCCCACCCAAACGCGCGCGAGCGCGTAATCCCACGCCCGTCATGTGGATCAGGAATGCGTGAAATTATCCCCACTCGGTTGTGCCTGTTTTTCAAGGTGCTCTTGCATGCCCATCGCTTGAAAATCTTTCCCAAGCAGGGTTTCAAGTTGTGGCCAAGTGAGTCTCATAATAAAGACACCCCCCTCTCTTTTTAGTGCCATTATTCTAGCCATTGGTCCTTCCTCTGGATGAAGGGTAACTCTACCATCATAAGTTAGATCAACCTGCATTGAGAGCGAATCAAATGCTTGTGATTTGGAAGTCAACCCGTCATCAGCTTTGCCCTTCTTTAAGCTAGTTTCTAACATAGCTAAAAGTACTCGTTGAAGGGTTTCTCCTTTTTGTCCTAAATCCCATAGTACCCTACTGGGGTTGGCTAACGCATTGAGGTGATTCATACTGTCGGATTCTTCACCTGTAATGGAGTCTC
>CAIJXG010000014.1 GCA_903824505.1 uncultured Pseudomonadota bacterium
AGCACCATCGTTTCGAGATCGGCTTGGCTCGCTGTTTTAGGCGCGCGATAAATCGTTGCGCGCGGTAGATTTAACAAATCATTAATTTTTTCTTAGCCCTGTTTCAAAATAGGTCTATTGAATTGCTGGCTTCCTTGCGACTGCATTGCTTTCATTCCTTCAAACCGTTAGGATCCGGGCTCCTTTTTCCTCTTCTTTTTGAAATCCCATGTTGAACGAAACGCTTCTCTCCGCCTATACGCCTCCTGCTTTTCTGGTCAAGAAAGTTGCGCTGGATGTTGATGTTCAGGATCCTTTGACGGTCGTGACCACGCGGTTGGAGGTTCGGCGGAATCCGTCCTCTAAGGAAAAAAAAGCCCCTCTTTTCCTGAATGGTGAAGATCAAAAATTAGTTTGTGTCCGTGTGAACAAGCAAGAATTAACTAAGAAAGACTACGCGCTAACCCCCCATGGGCTGACTCTTCCTGCGCTGCCGGACAAAGCGATCGTCGAGATTGTCAGCGCGCATGATCCCCACAAAAACACTAGCCTTTCTGGCTTTTACGCCTCTGGATCCATGCTTTCGACGCAATGCGAGGCCGAAGGCTTCCGGCGGATTACCTTTTATCCCGACCGTCCCGATGTGATGGCAAAATTCACCGTCACGCTGCATGCGGATAAAAAGAAATACCCCGTTCTTTTGTCGAACGGCAATCTGAAGGCAGTCGGCGATGAAGGCAAAAACCGCCATTTCGCGGTGTGGGAAGATCCGTTTCCAAAGCCCTGCTATCTCTTCGCGATGGTGGCAGGAAAACTTGATAAGCGCGTCGAGCGCGTCAAAACAAAATCAGGGCGCACAGTTTTGGTCGAAATTTATGTCGAGCCCGGCAAAGTCAAGGAAACCGATTTCGCCTTTACCGCGCTGAAAAAATCCATGATGTGGGACGAGGCTCGTTTTGGCCTGTCTTATGATCTCGACCGTTTTATGATGGTTGCCACGCCTTTCTTTAACATGGGCGCGATGGAGAATAAGGGGCTGAACATCTTCAACGATTCCTGCGTGTTGGGTCGGACGGAAACAGCCACGGATTCGACGATTTCCTTTATCGAGCGCGTCGTGGCGCATGAATATTTTCATAACTGGACGGGCGACCGCATCACCTGCCGCGACTGGTTCCAACTCAGCCTCAAAGAAGGGTTGACGGTTTTCCGCGAGCAAGAATATATGGGCGATGCCCATTCCGTTGCGGTCGAAAGATTAGACAATGTACGCGATCTGCGCCGCCGCCAATTTGCCGAAGATGCGGGCGCAATGGCCCATCCTGTGCGTCCGGATCGGTATCAGGCGATCGACAATTTCTATACAACGACCGTCTATGACAAAGGCGCAGAAGTCGCACGCATGATCCAAACCCTTGTCGGGCGCAAAGGTTTCGACAAAGGCATGAAACTGTATGTCAAACGCCATGACGGGCAGGCTGTCACTTGTGACGATTTTGTCCGCGCGATGAGTGACGCCAACACAATCGACCTCTCGCAGTTCATGCGCTGGTATGAACAAGCGGGAACGCCTGTTTTGGCTGTGACCAGCAGCTATGATGCCAAGAAACAGATCCTCAAGCTAACAGTTGTCCAATCCTGTAAACCCACGCCCGGCCAGCCTGTCAAAAAGCCCTTCCATCTGCCTCTGGCCGTCGGAATGCTGAACAGCAAAGGCGCGGATATGATCGAAACGCAGATTCTTCAGATCAAAAAACCGCGTGAGGTCTTTACCTTCACCGGCATTAAAGAAAAGCCTGTTTTGTCGCTTCTGCGCGATTTCTCTGCCCCCGTGCGGCTGAATTACGCCTATACGGATGAAGAGCTGTTATTCTTGCTCGCCCATGACAGTGATCCGTTCTGTAAGTGGGAAGCTGGCTTTGCGCTGGCGGTAAAATATTTGCTGGACGGCGTGGACGAGGCCTCAGAACAGGATTTCATCGCCGCTCTTCGTGCCGTTTTGCGCGATAAAAGGCTGGATGCGGATTTCAAGAGCATGGTGCTGAGCCTCCCGGGCGAAGGCGAACTGGGGCTTGCCTTGCAAGCGCGGGGCGAGCTGATCGATCCGGATCGGCTTTATGCCGTGCGGGAAACCATGACCAAGAAAATTGCTCTTGCTCTCCGTCCGGATTTCATCTCTGAACATACGCGATTGGTCAAACAAGTCAAAGAGACGGCGGCCGATGGCGTATCGATGGGGCGACGTGGCTTGAAAAATCTGTGCCTTGCTTATTTGGCGCAAACGGAGGACACGGCTTTTGTAAAACAGGCCTATCACCAAGCGACGACATCCAAAAATATGACAGATCAAATCGCCGCTTTAGGCATTCTGGCTGAAACAGAATCTCCCATGCGGATCAAAGCCTTAGCCGTATTTGAAAAGAAATGGGGGAAAGTCCCCACCATCATGGATAAATGGCTTGTAGTGCAGGCTTCTGCCAAACGAAGCGATGTGTTGCAAACCGTCACACGTTTGATGGGACATGCCGCTTTTACCCTTAAAAACCCCAACCGAATCTCGGCTCTGATCGGCGTATTTGCGGGAAACCTTATGGGTTTTCATGCTAAGGACGGATCGGGCTATCGCTTCCTTGCGGATCGCATCTTGGAAATCGACCCGATCAATCCGCACAGCGCGGCAGGTCTTGCCAAAGCCTTTACCCGCTGGCGCGATTACGAACCCAAGCGGCAAAAATTGATGCAAGCGCAGCTCAAACGCCTCGCCGCGCATAAGAAATTTTCGACGAATACGGCGGAAGTCGTGGCCAAGAGCCTCAAGGCGTAAGGCTTGAAAAGTCATTGTGGATCAGCGGGATGAAGTTCGGGCATGGGCAAGAAGAGATCCCCTGCGTTGGGTGTTCAGACCCCTTGGGAAAAAGATTCGGGGTCTGAGAAAAACGGGATATAATGAAGCCCCTGCTGATTCGCTTTAGCCTGTCTTTGCCATGAAAATCGCCATTCCCAAGGAACGCCGTCCCTACGAACGTCGTGTGGCCGCCACTCCCGATACGGTCAAGAAATACCGTGCCTTAGGCTATGATGTAGCCGTGGAATCAGGCGCAGGGATCGACGCGGCCTGCACGGATGAGGCCTATAGCGCAGCTGGTGCGACCATTGTCTCCGATACGGCTCTTCTTTTGCGCGATGCCGATATTGTGCTGAAGGTTCAGCGTCCCATGAATGATGCAGAAGGCCGCAATGAAATGGGCCTTTTAAAGGTGGGGGCCCTTTTGGTGGGCATGCTGAATCCCTATGGGGCGCGGACGGATCTGGATTTGTATGCGCGGGGACAGATTACCTCGATGTCGATGGAGCTGATGCCGCGCATCACCCGCGCCCAATCAATGGATGTTTTGTCCAGCCAGTCAAATCTGGCGGGCTACAAGGCGGTTCTTGACGCAGCTGAGCAATTCGGTCGGGCCTTTCCGATGATGATGACGGCCGCAGGGACTGTGCCGCCTACCAAATTGATGGTCATGGGCGCCGGCGTCGCGGGGCTTCAGGCGATTGCAACGGCGCGGCGTTTAGGCGCGGTTGTCTCGGCTACAGATGTGCGTCCTATAGCCAAAGAGCAAGTCGAAAGCCTCGGCGCGACTTTTGTGATGGTTGAAAGCGACGAAACGAAACAGGCTGAAACCTCGGGCGGCTACGCCAAGGAAATGAGCGAGGATTACAAGCGTCGCCAAGCCGAGCTGATTGCCGAAACGATCAAGAAGCAAGATGTGGTGATTTGCACGGCCCTTATCCCCGGTCGCGCCGCGCCGAATTTGGTCAGCGAAGCGATGTTGAAAAGCATGAAGCCCGGCTCTGTCGTTGTGGATTTGGCGGTTGAGCAAGGCGGCAATTGCGCCCTGAGCGAAGCGGGTAAAGTCGTCGAAGCTTATGGCGTCAAGATTGTCGGCTATCGGAACGTCCCAAGCCGCATTCAGATCGATGCTTCGGCGCTCTATGCGCGGAACCTGCTGAATTTCATCACGCTGATTTCGGCCAAAAACGAAGGACGGTTGGCGATAGATTGGAATGATGATATCATCCGAGCGGTTGCCCTGACCCATCAAGGCGCGATTATCCATGCGCAGTTTTCTTCTGTGTAGCGTTTCCAAATCTTCAACCCCCTAAAGGAGCTTTCCGATGTCTAGCGACTCTTGCGTCAAACCCAAGGACACCATCTGGTGGATTGTCAGTATCGCAACCTCCGTTGCCTGTTGCGCCCTTTTGATCCTTTTCTTCGGCGGCAATCTCAGCGATCTGCGGGGCGAAAGCCAATCGACCGCTAGCCGTCTGACGGCGATGGAAGAGCAAGAGAGCCAGATCTTGCGCGAAGTGGGAGAAATCCGCAAACGCGGGGAACAGGCGGCTACCACGTCTCCTTCTGTTGGTATGCCTGCCGAAGTTCCTGCTTCGGCTGTCCCTTCAGGCGATGTGATGCCGCCCAGCATCGGCGGCGGCCCCGTGGTGGGGGGACCGGAAACAGCACCGCCTGTGCAACCTCATGTTGAAGTGCCAGTCGTTTCCCCAGCCGGCAGCCGATAGGAACCTCTCATGGCGCTGAACGACAGGCTCTCAAGCCTTAACGAACTGGCCGCAGGTCAACAGCATCTAGCTGATCTGGCGGCAGCTTTGGCAAAACAGGCCCAAGCCGCAGCGGGACAGGTAGCGGCCAGCGGCAGCGCACCCGGCTTCTTTCTGACGGGGCTGACGGTTTTCGTCCTTGCCTGTTTCGTTGGCTATTATGTCGTTTGGCGCGTGACTCCGGCCTTGCATTCGCCCCTGATGGCGGTCACGAACGCGGTGTCGTCCGTGATCATCGTCGGGGCGTTGCTGGCTGCAGGTCCCGCGGGGATCTCTGCTTCGAAGCTGATGGGACTTGCCGCCATCACGCTGGCTTCCGTCAATATCTTCGGCGGGTTTATTGTCACGCAGCGCATGCTGGCGATGTATAAAAGCAAGAAACAGACAGGGATTGAGAAAGCGCCCAGAAAAGGATAGGCCCATTTGGGTAACCTTCCCAAGGGTCCTAAATTTCTAACCTCTGCAAGTCTTTAAAGAGAATGTAGGACCTTCGGCCGCTTATGCCGCCCTGCATCGCTGGGTACTATACCGCACCATAAGTTAGCCTTTTGTGCCCCGAGCGGTTGCGACAGGATTGCCGCTCGCCGGACAGAAAAAGATGAATCAAAATAACGACCAAGTCCGGCCAGCGGCCCTCATGGCGCAGAGCTAGTTTTGTCGAGCAAAAAGTTCGACCTGTAACGTCCGCAGTATAACGGCGTGTTAAGAAAACACCCTCATGAGTCTTTTCTTAAGGCTGTTCGTGTTACGCTGACGTTGTAAGAGAACTCGGGATGTCGCGCGTATCGGGCGGCAGCGGGGCTGCGTTTTCGCCCGGGTCTTTGCTAAGGCCGGCGGCGATGCGGCGGTTGATGGTGATCAGACTTTCCATTTTGGGGCTTTCGTAGTGGCTCGAGAGCTGGAAGCTTGTTTTGTCAATATACAGGCTCAGATTTAGAAGAAGAGCTTTCAAGTCTGGCGGTAGCGGATTTTCCGCATCTATCAGCGCCATCTGAAAAATGGTCCAGATCCTTTGATTGTACCGCAAGGCTTCGCCCAGCTGCTCGCGGTGGTTTTTTTGGCCCGCGTCCTTTTCCATAAGCCCCCGTGCTTCATCAAGTCGCCGTGCGCTTTGCGCTAAGGCCCGCGAGTCAATCTCGCGGCTGTTTCCTGCAGGCAAGGACTGCGTCTTGATATGCCGATCATAGGTCGCCGTTCCGTGCTTGGAAGATTTCGTCATGCGTTTGGTTCCTTGGTTGGTAAAGCGGGATCACCTGAGGGGGGATTGCCGTCTTTCGCGTGTTCTTTCTCATACTGCTTAAGGATATCATGGGTTATTTTCAGCGCCTTGAAGGACTCGCCCGCTTCAAGATGCTGGATGATCACCGCAACCGTGTCGGCATAGGCGGGGTAGAGGCGGCCGAAACTACGGACTGTATCGATCACCAACGTGTCCATCGGCTGATCTTTGCCGCGAAACAAATAGATGATTTGTAAAAGGAAATAGACATTCGTGACATCGGAGTCGGCGCGCCGATCCATATTCATCATATACTCTTCGCGCAAGACTGGACTGTCGGACAGAACCAGAAGATCGGCCGCATGTTTGCCGACATTCTTCAGAACAGCGCCCCCGGCAAAAATTTTGGCTTCTGGTTTGATTCGTATTTTAAGCGGCACGAGGTCAACTCCTTCGAATCTGAAAAGACAGAAGAAAGAAAGAGGGCGAGGTTTCCCTCGCCCTCCTCTTACGCTTAAAGAACACGCAGGATAGCTGTTGCTGCGGTATTGGAAACACCCAAAGCGATAACGCCAAGCTGCACCTGCGCTTGCAGGGCATTCAGATTCGCGCCTTCTGTGTTTGTATCCGCCGCAACCAGCGAATTCGACGCACTCGTCAATGAGGTGATCAAGTTCGTCGTGAAGTCTTGCCGCGTCTGAAGCAAGGTGGCGTTACCACCGAACTGAGCCGCGTCTGTACGCAGGGTCGCAATCGCCGTCAGCAGATACGACTGGGACGTTTGAATGTCCGAGGCGCCTGCCCAGCTGTTGCTTGCTGTGCTGCCACTGCTTGTTAAGAGAGTGGAGGATGTCAAATTCACACCCGTGATCGTCAAGGCCGTCGTGTTCGTTTCATTAAAGTAAACGACCAGATTGTTGCTGCCGCTGTTGAGCAAATTGGTGCCGTTGAAGGTGGCATCATTCACCAGCAGATCAAGCTGCGTCGTCAACGAATTGAACTGCGAGGCGAGACCTAGACGCGTCGTGGTGTTTGTCGTGCCGAGCGCCTGAGTCGCAAGACCCTGAAGCTGAACGACGACGCTCGTAATGTCCGAGATGGACGAAACGAACGAATTCACCGATTGCAACGCGTTCGAGATCGAATTCTTGATTCCGGTCAAGTTGCTGGCGGAATTCAAGAAGCCCTGCGAGGCGAAGTAAGAGGTGGCGTTGTCTGTCGCCGAATTGACGGTCTTGCCCGTTGACAAATGCTGCTGCGTTTGTTGCAGAAGCTGATTTGTTTGGGAAAGAGATGACAGAGTTGACTGAGCCGAACCGCTCAGCAAGACTTGGCCTATACTCATGGAAGAACTCCTTTCAAGGGTTATCGCGGACTCCTTCCGCTCGTTTGGGATGGCAAACTCTACTTCTACGAAAGTAAAAGCATAGTTAATGCCACTACTAGTGGTATGCAAGCGAAGATCATGCCAATTTTCAGGCGCATTCTTCTTTGAAAATGCTGCGGTTTTTATGACCCACAGGCGCGGGAGCGGCAAAATTTACCGGGTGTTTTTTGGCAAAGCGCCGGGGAGCTGCGAATCAGCTAGACTTTTTTAGTGTCTTCAAGAAACCGTGCGGGCGCGTTACCGCGCCAAACATAAGGGCCGGCATGTGCCAAGCGGCTTTCAAGATCGAGCCAGATCTCGCCCCCGATGGCCCGCCAACGACGACAGAAGGCGAAATCCTCGCTCAGATAAACGCCTGTTTCCGGATCGATCACACAATCAAAAAGCGCGTATAAATGCGGGCTTGGCTGCGTAGGACGCGGAAAAGCGTGCAAGGCGCTGTATTTCAGTTCCGGATGCGCATCCATTAAGCGCTTGAATACACATCGCTTAATCAGCTGGAACCCCGTGCCGGCATAATCGGTCGTTGCGAAGTTCTTTTCGCGCCGAGACCCATCCCGTGCATCAGGCGCACCGACATAAGCAAAGCCGGATTCTTCAAGCGTTTCGGGGCTGCGCCCAAAACGGCCCGCCATTTGGCTCCAATCCAAAATCTTAGCCGGATAGAGCCCTGCAACAAAATCTTTGTCAAAATCCAGCATCCGAAAAACCTGCTCGGGTGCAAAGGCAATGTCGGCATCCACAAACAACAAATGAGTTGTATGCGGATTGTCCATGAAACGCCCCACGATTGCGCTGCGTCCGCGTGTAATCAGCGCATCGTTGCCCAAAAGAATGACGGCTACATCGATTCCATAAGAGGGTGCAGCAGCGGTCAGATTCAGCAACGACATCGTATAGTCTTGGGACACAAGCCCCCCATAACAGGGCGTGCCAACAACAAGAAGGGGTCTGGAGGACATAAGATAATTTCCAAAAGAGGCGGCAAAACTCTGCACGCGTGACACCTGCTAGGTAGGCAATCTTCATGCCAACCAGAGCCTTTTCTTTTATTTCCAAATCCCCGCGCCTGCTTCTAGAATGGCTATGCCCACAAGGGAGGCGGCGATGACAGAAACCGAATCCACGCATCACTTTTTTTCCGCTCTCCATGAAACAAAGTTGGGCGAGGCCCTCTGCTCCTATATCGACGCGCTGACCAAGCAAGCGCCAGAAAGTTTTGTGTTTCGTACAGGCGCGGGCCGCATGCTGCGCGATTTGATGCTGCACTGGCCGATCTTGGACGGGTTGGAGAACGAGGCGTTGGAGCTTTGCAATCGGGCGGTTGAGGCCTTGTACCCTCTTGTCGCGTCTCTCTTCGCGCGGGGTGTTGAGATCAGTGTAACAATATCGCCGACGCGGATTGCGCCGCCGGATCGGGTTGATGCGACGGCCAGCTATATTCTTTTCGATCCCATTCATAACGTCGAGCGGCATTGCGTTTTAACGCCCGATCACGCCATGTCGCACAGCGCCCTGTCCGTCCCACAGGGCATCGTGATCATGTGCAAGCCCCTTCAACATTATTACCACACCATCAAGGATACACGCCGACGCACCGCCCATCCCATGGCCGGCATTTTCGAGTTTCCCGAACGGATGATCGATGAGTTGTGCAATCTCGGCCCTTTTGTGCCGCATGAGAAAAAGATTCTAGCCGAGCTGAAATACAAGATTCACGAAATGGCCAAACGTGCCGAGGCGTCCGAGGTTCTGCCCGAAGTAAAAAGGTCGGAGCCTCACAAGGGCTATTTACAGCTTCGCCCTACTGACCCGGTAACCGTGGCGATGCTCTCTCGTTCCGTCAATAAATTGGCGGGCAGCGGTTTAATCGCCCAATCCATCATTCGGTTGCTGATGTTTCATGCCCTGCAAGCGGGACATTCCGAGCTTTTACGTTGGGGGGTCCGTCGAACGGCCAAAGAATTCCGCAATCTCTACCCTCAGTTTTTTGTTGAAGAGGCGGCCTATACGGAAACCACCTCGCGTCATGCCCAGCCGCATCATGCGACGGGCGTTTCTGTTTCCACTGCCCCAAGCGCGCGGGAGCTTGATCGGGCGGCGCATGCCCTGTCGGACAGACTTACGCCAAGCTTGCCCAAATCGGCTTCCCCCTCTTCCACGGGAAGTTTGAACAAAGCGGCCCTTACCCAAAACTACGAAGCCGCCTTGCGCCGCCTCGCCGCGCGGCGGCGCTTGGCCTCATTCACCCTTTCACCCTATCCAACGGGTTCCGATGGCGAATGACTTTAGGCGTGCAGGCACTGTTCTTTTTCGGGCAAGCCCAATCAGAAAGCCCAAAAGAAAAGGGCCGGCACCCCGTAGAGTACCAGCCCTGTCAACAAACCTGAACAAGAGCGACCTACGCGCTTTTCTTCTGCTCGTAGTCCGTTTTTTCGGTGATGCGGGCCGCTTTGCCCCGACGCGTGCGCAAATAATAAAGCTTCGCGCGACGAACAGCCCCGCGACGGATGCGTTCAACGGACTCGATCCGTGGGCTGTAGAGCGGAAAGACGCGCTCGACGCCTTCGCCATAGCTGATTTTGCGCACAGTAAAGGCGGAGTTCAGCCCCGCATTCTTGATCGCGATGCACACGCCTTCATAGGCCTGAACGCGCTCGCGTGAGCCTTCAACGACCTTGACGTTCACACGCACGGTGTCGCCGATTGAAAATTCAGCCAATTTACTGTTTTCTTTCAGCTTCTCGACTTGATTGGCTTCGATTTTTTGCAACAGATTCATAACCAAAACTCCAGATACCTCATGTTGGGCGATCTATGTGACAGATTTGACAGAAAAAGCAAGCAGAATCTTACTCATTCCGCTCTATTTGCTCAGAACAATCTTCGCGCTGCATTCGGACGGTGGATTCAAATTTGAAGTGCAACTTTAGTTTCAAGGTTTTGGCATGGGGCTGAAGCGAAGTAAACCTCCTCAGGGGTCAGGAATTTTAGTTTCTTTCTGGGGCGTGAGTTGAGCTTGGCGGCGATAGCGTTGAGGTCGG
>CAIJXG010000015.1 GCA_903824505.1 uncultured Pseudomonadota bacterium
CCTTATGAAAAATGTTGTCGTTGTCGGCGCTCAATGGGGCGATGAGGGAAAAGGCAAGATCGTCGATTGGCTGTCTTGGCGGGCGGATATCGTTGTGCGCTATCAGGGCGGGCACAATGCCGGCCACACCTTTTTGACCATTATGCCAAAAAATTTATAACATCAAAAACTGGTCCTGCACGCAGTGGACAGGTAATTCACGCCGATGTTTTGAGTCAAGCAAAAGGCTCCATTTAAGGGATCAAGGCGCATTCCCGTCAAATCCTGCATCTCCAGTCCCGCCTCTTTCAGCATCGCCTGAAGCTCAGATGGGCGGATAAATTTGCGCCAATCATGCGTGCCGCGTGGAACCCAGCGCAAGATATATTCGGCGGCCACAATGCCCAGCAGGAAACCTTTTGCGCTGCGGTTCAGCGTCGAAAGCAGCAGAATCCCGTTTGGTTTTAATCTCTGTGCGACAGAATGCAAAAACGCCGCCGGATCGGTGACATGCTCAAGAATTTCTAAGGCCGAGATGACATCATAGGTTTCGTCTTCCATCTCCTCAACCGCGCCGCAGCGGTAATCGATCGTCAGATCCATATTTTGGGCATGCGCTCGCGCGGCCTCTATCGCTTCAGCCGAGGCGTCCAGCCCCGTGACTGAGGCCCCCAGCCGGGCCAAAGGCTCGCACAATAACCCGCCGCCGCAGCCGACATCGAGCCATGAAAGCCCCTTCAGCGCGTCCTTTGCACCGCTTGGCCGCTTGAAATGGGCGCATACGTGATCGCGCGCATAGGCGATCCGCACGGGATTCAAGCGGTGTAAAGGGCGCAAGGCTCCGTTCGGATCCCACCATTCTGCCGCATGAGATGAAAAACGAGCAATTTCGACAGGATCAATGCTGGACATGGTCAGAAACCTGAGGTTAGAGAGGAGCTGGATCGCGTGATCTGCAAGAAAATATCTTCTAAATCGCTTTGCTCGGTTGTCAGATCGGTGATGTCAAGCCCTTCGGCTTGCAGACCCGCCAGAACCGCGCCAATGCGCGTCCGGCTGGGTTGGTAGGCAAGGCTTAAATGCGCGGCGTCTAAACGCTCCCACCCCGTTTGACGCAGCGTGTCAGGCAGCATCGCTCTTTCTTGCGCCAGAGTCACGATCAAGCGTTTATTGTCAATGCGCCGCAGCAACGCCTCCTTGGTGTCATTGGCCACCAGCGTGCCTTCGTTGATGATGGCGATCCTGTCGCACAGCTCTTGCGCTTCTTCTAGATAATGCGTGGTCAGCAAAACCGTTGTCCCTGCCGCGTTCAGGCGGCGGACATAGTCCCATAAAGAACGGCGCAGCTCGACATCGACGCCCGCAGTCGGCTCATCCAGCACAAGCACAGGCGGTGCATGCACCATAGCTTTGGCAACCATCAAGCGCCGCCGCATGCCGCCCGACAAGGTCCGCGCATAAGACTCAGCGCGGTCTGTTAAGCCAACGGCCTCTAATAATTCCTCCGTTCGTCTTTCACGTTTCGGGACACCGTAAAGCCCTGCTTGCAGCTCGAGCAATTCGCGGGGCGAGAAAAACGGGTCGATATTCAGCTCCTGCGGCACCACGCCGATGGAAGAACGCGCCATACGCATTTGCGCCTCGACCTCATAGCCCCAGATTCGGGCCGTGCCGGATGTTTTGACGGTCAGCCCCGCCAGAATATTAATCAGCGTCGATTTTCCTGCCCCGTTCGGCCCCAAAAGGCCGAAAATGCTTCCGCGCGGTATCGAAAGATCAAGAGATTTGAGGGCGTGTTTTTCGGTTGGCCTTTTACCATAGATCTTCACGAGAGAAGAAATGTCGATGGCAAGGTCGGGAAGGGAAGAAGGTACAGACATATCTTATCTCGCCGGAGGCGGCGGCTCCTTTGGCCAATCGATCTCCGGAAAGGTAAAGATCCGGATGGGACCAAAGAATAACCCGCCAAGCTGAACGGTGATGGGCAGCTCCATGCCGGGCGTGCCCCGCACGGAGGGACGCGCAAACAGATCCATGGCGGATTTCAGCATACCCGCGTCATGCAGAAGGATGAAGCCTTTATCCATCAAAAGCTGCAGAGTCTTTTCCGGATTGGCAACCGTTCCCGCAAACGCGCCTTCGGGTTGCAAATCGTCATCAAAGCCGACGGTTCCTTTGGACGCCAAAGACAACACGCCCCAAGACAAAGAAAAATCGTCAAATTCCACAATGCCGCTGTCTTTATTCCATGCCTCGACCGAGGCGCGACGCCGGACATCGGGCACAGGCCCCATAACGCGCAGACGTGCGGTGAATTTGGCGGCCTTATCTCCAAAAGGCGCCGGCATGGCGGCGGGTAGAGTCATCGTCTCGGCAGCCCCTTCAAGCGTCAGCCCCACTTCGTGATGATCTTTCGGTGGCTGATCCGGCCGCGCAAGGGCCAAAGAAAGCTTTTCGGCATGGAAAAGATAGGCAGGGGCTAGCCCCCCCTGAATGTCATCCAAGGAAAGCTGCGCTTGCCGCCAAAAGCCCTCCGAATCCAATGTCACATGCCCGTGCCCCGATTCGGCCGAGAGCATCAGAATATGCCCGTCTTCATCCACAGGTGCGGCAATGGAAACGTGATTTTTGAATCTGGCTTCAAATGTATGGCCGATCCAAGAGACAGATAAAAGATCCATGGCTTGCGCACGAAAATCAATCCCATCCGCGTTACGCCAGCGCACATTGATCAGGCGCATCGTCAAATGGCGCGGGAAACCGAACATCTGCCGATCATCGTACGAGATTTGATAGCCTGCCGCGCGGCCTTCCTCGATCCATCGATCAATCGCATGCCGATAGGCCAAAGCCGACAGCGACCAATACGCCCATCCGGCCAAGCTCAGGGCAAGAAGAACGGCGACGAGCCCAAGAAGAACGCCGCGCGGAGAGAAGAAAGATTTTTTCATCCTCTAAATCTACAAGCCGTGCTCCCGTAGGGGAAGGGCTAATATACTGCGAGACGTTACAGGTTGACCTTTTTGCTCGACACCACGCGCTCTGCGTCCTGAGTGCCGCTGGCCGGACTTGGTCGTTATTTTGGTTTATCTTTTCATGTCCGGCGCACTGCAATCCTGTCACAATCGCTCGGGGCACAAAAGGCTAACTTAGGAGGCATGAGGGAATAAGTGAATCTATTTTGCCGCAGGTTTTAGAAAAGAACAATGTGGAAACATTTTGAGGATTCACGGCGAGAAATAGGCGGCTTAGAATCGAGGGATGAAACACTCTCTTGAAGTGATCGA
>CAIJXG010000016.1 GCA_903824505.1 uncultured Pseudomonadota bacterium
TATTAACCTCAGAGGGGGCTTCAGCCCCCCCAAAAACCTGTCTTGCCTCAGCGGCGGCAGACAGCGATCCTGTTTCTGACTTCGCTCTTTACCCAAAAATCATGTTGTTAGAAGTTCCCTAAATTTAGACATGTCACCTTTTTTCATGCCCCTTTCCGCCAAGAAACAGCGCAATGCCGTATCCGTTTCTTTGGGGACAGAAACCGTCCATCGTGTTTGAGAACCGTGAGGCGTTTGCATGGCGTTCCCAAAAGAGTTATAAAGTTGCTTATGAGTATATCATCCTATGTGCTTTTATCAGGGAAAAAGCCATGAACAAGACACATGATGAGGAAATACCCGTCTACGCCAGCAGGGGCAATATTTTTGCCGATCTCGGGCGACCGGACGCCGAGGAAGCCTTAGCCCGCAAGAAGAAGGATCCTTCCGGATGGGGGTTTTTCAAGTGAAACGACTATTGTATTGACATTGTGCGGACATGTGGGCACGATAAGAGAGGTATAGGTATAGACTTTTTAGGGAGAAACGCTGATGCAGCCCGTTGAATCAAGCGAGAAGAGCGGTCAGACACGGGCCATCCATATCAACATTCGTGCCAAACGCACACAGCGCGACTTAATTGATGAAGCCGCTGAATTGCGGGGTAAAACACGCTCAGAATTTATGCTGGACGCCTCGTGTCGAGAGGCCGAGGATGTCTTGTTGGATCAGCGCGTCTTTACCCTAGACGCGGAGTCATTCAAGAAATTTCAGGTTCTGTTGGATTCCCCACCGAGCGAGAACCCAAAGCTGCGTAGATTGATGGGAACTCCAGCCCCGTGGGAGTCGTGAGTTGTCCAATGCTCGGAAATAGACTGCGCCAGTCCCGCTAACTGCTGCCCATCATGTGGTGGATTTTGACTGTGGGGAGATAACGCTTGAGCATTGGCTTAAAACAAAGGCTTTGCGTAATGAAAGCCGCGGTGCTTACCGCACCTATGTCGTGTGCGACGCTAACATAGCTGTAGCCTTTTATTGTTTGGCGATGGGCTCCATTTCCAGCGAACTTGCCCCCGGCAGCATTCGGCGCAACATGCCAGACCCCATTCCTGTGATGGTGTTAGGCCGCTTGGCGGTTGATTTGGCTTGGCAGCGTCATGGACTTGGCAGGGCTTTGTTGCGCGATGCAATTTTGCGCACGCTTCAGGTTTCCGAGATTGTAGGCGTTAAGGCGCTCTTGGTCCATGCGCTTTCTGATTCAGCTGTGCATTTTTATGAAGCCCAAGGATTTCATCCTTCCCCAACTCATTCAAGGACGCTTTTCCTGCCCTTATCCGAGATTGTGACACAAGGGAAAGAGCCGTGAACAAGAGACACGATGAGGAAATACCCGTCTACGCCAGCAGGGGCAATATTTTTGCCGATCTCGGGCGACCGGACGCCGAGGAAGCCTTAGCCCGTGTCCGGGCTTGCCCAGCAGATAGCGGAAATCATCGAACGCCAAGCCCTGAGCCAGAGGGAAGCTGCCGCCCTTATGGGGCTTGACCAACCAAAGGTTTCCGCCTTGATCCGTGGGCGTTTGTCTGGATTTTCAACGGATCGTTTGCTTCGCTGTCTGATGTCGCTCGGTCAAGACGTTGATATTGTCGTTAGAGACAAACCCATCGACCACCCAACCGCGCATATCAGCGTAGTTACCGCGCCCGACCAAGGGAAGGGAGGGCGTGCTTAGTCTATGCTCTAGCCGTGAATAGTGTGACTCAGGAAAACGACAGAAGGCACCGAAAAGACAGCCGTCATACGGCCGCATCGCTGATCTGAAGCTGCACGCGTTCTTCGCCTTGCCATTCATCTAAACGCGCATAACCGGCGAGGTGAATCCGGGCGGGTTTGGCCAGCAAGGCTTGTCCCAGATCGCTCTCCATCGCGCGAAAGGCAATACCGCGCAGCCGCGTCCCACTTTGGGTGAAAATCACCCTGACATGTTTTTCGCCCACAATGTCGGCACGGATGATTTTGCAATCCGCCAGCGCGAGGCGCGGCTCGGTATTGCCTGTGCCGAAAGGCCCAAGCCGCGCGAGTTGACGCACGAACGCAGGTGTGAGCCCGGGCCCTGTTGCCAATCCGTCCAGCATCAAAGTCGGACGCAGCGGGTCTTCCTCCATCTGCCGCCCGATGCGTTCAGCCAGAAAGTCCTGCAACGCCGATATTGTCTCCCGCGCAACGGTCAGGCCAGCTGCCATTTTATGCCCGCCGCCATTGATCAGTAGACCTGCCTGCCGCGCCGCAATGACCGCGGCGCCCAAATCAATCCCGCCGATGGATCGGCCAGAGCCTTTGCCGATTTCACCCTCCAGCGCAATCACCAGCGCGGGGCGGTGGAATTTTTCTTTCAGCCGCGAGGCGACGATCCCGATCACGCCCGGATGCCACCCCTCGGCCGCGACAAAAACCATCGGCAGAGTCTGAGCCACAGCCAATGTTTCCGCTTCACGAAGGACTTGCGCTTCAATCATGCGACGTTCTTCGTTCAGCGCATGCAGATGCTGCGCGAGCGTTGAGGCCCGTGCGGGATCCTCGGTTGACAACAAGTTTGCGCCAAGATCGGACTCGCCGACCCGTCCGCCCGCATTGACTCGCGGCCCCAGTAAAAATCCGGCTGCGTAAGCATCCCAGACTCGCACGCCCGCGACGTGCCCTAAGGCGGCCAACCCCACATTCCGCCGCTGTGCCGCGATTTTCAGCCCCTGTGCAACAAAGACGCGGTTTAGACCCGTCAGCTTCACGACGTCGCACACAGTTCCCAGCGCAACGAGATCCAGCCATTGAACTAAGTCAGGCTCTGCTCTGCCTGCGGCATAGAACCCTGCCGCACGCAAGGCGCGGTTGACCGCGATGACAAACAGATAGGTAACGCCGACGGCAGCGAGCGTGCTGTACTGTCCGCTTTCATCTAAACGGTTCGGATTAATCACGGCGCAAGCGGAGGGCAAAACAGGTTCCGCCGCGTGATGATCAAGGATAATCACATCCAATCCCGCTTCCTGCGCGGCTTTCAACGGCTCATGCGCCGTCGTGCCACAATCAACGCACAGCGCTAGCTTAACACCATCGGCCGCCAAACTCTGCAGAGCGGGGGCATTTGGCCCATAGCCCTCACGCATACGATCAGGGATATAAAGGCGCAGAGGGATGCCTAAGGCACGGCCAAAACGGAGCAAAAGCGCAGAAGAGGTCGCGCCATCCACATCATAATCCCCAAAAACGGCTATTTTCTCTCCCGCCCGGAGCACGGCGACAAAACGCGCCACCGCCTTGTCCATATCTTGAAAAGATGAAGGATCTGGCAGAGCATCTCGTAGTTTGGGATCAAGAAAACTGGCAGCTTCCGCAATCCCAATGCCCCGCGCGCTCAGGGCGCGCGCCGCGAGATCCCCAAGCCCCTGTTGCTGCATGAAAGCCTGCGCGCTGCGTTCCTCGTAAGGCCGCGCGAGCCATAAACGGTCTGTGCAAGAAGAGGAAACATTCAGAAAAGGAGCGAACATGGGAGGTTTTCAAAAGCCGAGCAAGCGAAGCTTGATACTATACCAACGGCCTTGAGAAAACACCCGCGAGGGTATTTTATGAACATGCCGTTGGGTGCCCCTCGCAGACCGGCGCGGATACTATGCGAGATGTTATCAGAGAAAGAATTTTCGTCCCGGCTGAAAAACGTGAGGGGTTCCTTCGGTGCCCGAGTATACACGATGATTAAGGCACTTTTCTCAAAGAACGTAAGGCGCAAAAGCAATTCAAGCATCGAGAAATTCGCAGCGCCTTGCATAGGTTGAGACCAACCGCGCAGCATTTTACCTACAAACGCCACCCAGAGTTGGGCATTCCTCCAACGACAACCTCTTGCGAGGATTCCTTCGGACACAGGAGGACAAGCTTGAGAAGATTGACAGGCAGCGCCATTACTGAGTGGGGGATAATCTGTCATGGAAGAAGCGACGGGCCAATTCCTGATTATACTTTCCGTTATACCCGATGGTATCGTGCATAAGCTCTATGTAAGGGCTATGACTCAGTCTATACATGATTTACTAAGAAGTTGTTAATATTTTGTTTTTGTGTGAGGTACATGGTGTGTCTCGCGTGCCGTCTTTTTGCTGCGGTGCAGCAGCTTTTTATGGGGATTCGGACAAAAATCGTAAAGATTTCTTAAGCAAAAAATAGGTAGAATGTTTTTCATGAGCGCCCCTCTCTCTTGGCCTTGGACTGCCGCTTATCCCCCTTCCGTTGAGTGGGGGGCGCTTCTTCCGGCGCGGCCCGTTTGTGAGCTTTTGGATGAGGCGGCGCGGGATTATCCCGATGCGGTTTTCATCGATTTTCTTGGCAAGACTTATACCTATCTCCAGACTCTTGACATCGTTAGGCGGACAGCGCGGGGGCTTCAGGATCTGGGAGTCCAAAAAGGCGACCGCGTGGGGCTGTTCCTGCCTAACACGCCTTATTACGTTTTTCTGTATTATGCGGCGCTGCGGATCGGCGCGGTAGTTGTGAATTTCAATCCACTTTACGCCGCACCGGAGGTTGAACACCAAATTCTGGACTCGGGCTGTCGTCTTATGGCAACTGTGGACATGCCCTTGACCTATGACAAGCTGAAGCCTTTGGTTGAGCGTGGGCTTTTAGAAAAAGTGATTATTTGCCGTATGGTCGATGTTTTACCATGGCCTCTCGCGCTGTTTTACCCGTTGGTCAAACGCCGTGATATCCGCCGCGTGCCCGCCGATGCCGCGCATATGGATTTTTTCCGCCTCATTGCGAATAAGGGCGATGTGGCGCCTGTGGCGATTGATCCCCATCAAGATCTTGCCGTTTTACAATATACGGGGGGCACGACGGGGACGCCTAAGGGGGCCATGCTATCGCATGCGAACCTGTCCGTGAATGTGGAACAGGCGCGGCGCTGGTTTCCGAATACGCGGCGTGGGCGTGAAGTGATGCTGGGCGTTTTACCCTTCTTCCATGTTTTTGCCATGACGGTGGTTTTGAACGTCACCGTTCTGCTCGCGGGCAAAATTCTGATGCTGCCGCGCTTTGACTTAAAATATCTGATCCGCACGATTCACAAAAAAAGACCGACTCTCTTTCCCGCTGTGCCAACGATTTATACCGCCATTACGTTGTACAAGAAGCTGGGGCGGTATAATTTGCGCTCGATCCGGTCGTGCATTTCCGGCGGCGCGCCTTTACCGGTTGAGATCAAACATGCGTTTGAATCTCTGACAGGCTGCGTATTGGTCGAAGGCTATGGGCTGTCTGAAACCTCGCCCATCGTTTGCGCGAATCCCGCCATGGGCGTGAACAAGGAGGGATCCATCGGTCTGCCTTTGCCCGGCACCTGTGTTGAGATTGTCAGCATGGAAGACCGAAGGACCGTTTTACCTCAAGGCCAAACGGGCGAGCTTTGCGTGCGTGGGCCTCAGCTGATGATGGGCTATTGGAATCAGCCGCAAGAAACAGCCGAAGGAATCGACGAAACGCCCGAGGGGCGCCGGTTTCATACGGGGGATATCGCTTTTATGGACGCCGATGGCTATGTCTTTATCGTCGATCGCCTGAAAGACATGATCACAGCGGGGGGCTACAAAGTCTGGCCGCGCCATGTGGAAGAAGCGCTTTATCAGCATCCGGCCATCGAGGAATGTGTTGTGGCGGGCGTGCCGGATCCCTACCGCGGTCAAACGGTCAAGGCCTATGTCAAATGTCGAGCCGGACAGACGGTCAATGCTCAAGATTTAAAAGCGTTTTTGAAAGAGAGACTCTCCCCCATCCAAATTCCTAAACTGATTGACTTTCGCGAGAGCCTCCCCAAAACGCCCATCGGTAAATTGTCGCGGAAGCTTCTTCTGGATGCCGAGAAAAAATAGCCTAAAGGTAGGGGGAGGCCAAATTTTCTCAAAAGCTCTTAGAGGTTAAAAAGAACGGTCAAACATCCCTCACGTCAGAAAAGAACGAGAAAGATCCCACAGCCCGCCCCCAGAAAATCACCTGCACAATTTTGGCAAGAGGCTCCACCAATTTTTAAAAAATCACCCGCGCCTCAGTAATTTTGCAAGGGATTCAACAGCAAACAAATAGCTTTTTATCCAACTCAAGGATTCTCTGTTAGGCTGGACGAAACACTTGATCTTGTGTCTGGTCAGGCATAGGGTCGCTACATCTTGTGTTTTCTAGGTTCTCCCCGCCGAAGCGATTCGCCGCTCAGCACCTCGCCCCTCCTCATCTTTCCGGAGTCCAAGGATGTCAACCGCCTCTGCCCTTCATGTTGCCTCTGTCTTTCCAATCGAAGCAGGAGAGGCCCGACGGAACAAAGGCGCAGAGGAGGTGATTTCTTTGTTTGAGGGCACGCGGATCAACTGCTCGGACACAGTTGGCGAATATGTCTCGGGCGCGGATTGGCGGATTAATGCCAATGCGAATACGGGCTATTCCAACGCGGGGCTGATCAATAATTTGGCCGGAAAGGTCATCGCCAATTTCTGGCTTGATGAAATCTACAGCCCCGAAGAGGGCCAAGCGCATCGCAAGGGCGAGATTCATATTCACGATCTGGACTGTCTGACGGGCTATTGCGCGGGCTGGTCATTGCGCGCTTTGCTGAATGAAGGGTTTAACGGCGTGCGGGGACGGGTGTCCTCGCGCCCGCCGCGCCATTTTCGCGAAGCTCTGGGGCAGATGAGCAATTTTCTGGGTATTTTACAGGCCGAATGGGCGGGCGCGCAGGCTTTTTCAAGCTTTGACACGTATCTTGCGCCCTATGTGTTTGTCGATAGCTTGTCCTTCCGCGAGGTCAAGAAAGCGATCCGCCAATTTGTCTATAATCTGAATGTGCCCGCGCGGTGGGGGCAGTCGCCTTTCACAAATATCACGCTCGATATCACCGTGCCCGAGGATTTGCGCGATCAAAGCCCTACATCCGCCAATCTGCCTTTCTTCAAAAACGTCAAGAATGATGAGCTGTTATTCCGGATGCAGCAGCGCGATATGGGGATTCGCACGTTGGAAGACGTGACTTATAAGCATTTCGCGCCGGAAATGGAGATGATCGTCCTCGCTTATTACGAGGTTTTGACGGAAGGCGATTCCAGTGGTCAGCCTTTCACTTTTCCGATTCCCACGGTTAATTTGACCGAAGATTTCGATTGGGACAGCCGCGTAGCAACGGCGATTTTTGAAAACACGGCGAAGGTCGGATCCTCGTATTTTCAGAATTTCATCGGCAGCCAATGGCGGAAGAACGACAAAGGCGAACGGGTTCGCAATCCCGATGCCTATGCGCCCGGGGCCGTGCGGTCGATGTGCTGCCGCTTGCAGCTGGATCTGCGTGAGCTTTTGAAGCGCGGGAACGGGCTCTTCGGTTCAGCGGAAATGACGGGATCTCTGGGGGTCGTGACGCTGAATATGGCGCGGATCGGCTATCGTTGCCGCGGACAGAGCGAAGAGGCCCTGATCGCCGAACTCGATCGGCTGATGGATATCGCCTATTCGACGCTGGAGAAGAAACGCGATTTTGTGCAGAAAATGTATGACAGGGGCCTGTATCCTTATACGCGACGCTATCTGCCCTTTTTGCGCAATCACTTTTCGACCATTGGCATCAACGGGATGAATGAATTGATGCGGAACTTCACCCATGATGCGCAGGATATCACCGATCCCGAAGGGCAGACTCTGTGCTTGAAACTTCTTGATCATATGCGCGAAAAAATCCGCCTCTATCAGGAAGCGACGGGCAATTTGTATAATCTGGAGGCGACTCCGGCCGAAGGCACGACCTACCGCTTCGCCAAAGAAGATAAAAAACAGTTTCCGGATATTCTGCAGGCGGGAGAGGGGGAGAATATTTACTATACAAACTCTTCCCAGCTTCCGGTCGATTATACCGAGGATCCGTTCGAGGCGTTGGAGCTTCAAAACGAGCTGCAAGGCAAATATACAGGCGGGACGGTCTTGCATTTATATATGAATGAAAGACTCTCGGATGCCGAATCTTGCAAGCGTTTTGTCCGCAAGGTGGTCGAAACCTATCAGATCCCGTATGTGACGGTGACTCCCGTTTTTTCGACCTGCGTCGCGCATGGGTATTTAAAGGGCGAGCAACCGACATGCCCCCATTGCGGCGCGAAGACCAGCGTTTGGACGCGCGTGATGGGCTATTTCCGTCCCGTGGACAGCTTCAACACGGGCAAAAAAGGCGAACATCGCGCCCGCAAGCATTTCTGCGAAGACCGGATTGAATCCGCAGATTTGTTTGGGGGGGTGTAATGCATGGGGTCCCGCTCCCGATCTTTGCGCTGACTCCTTTTACGCTGCTGGATTTTCCGCAGCGGATCGCCTGTATTGTGTGGTTTTCGGGCTGCAACATGCGCTGCGCCTATTGCCACAATCCACGGCTTTTGCGCGAAAAGGGCCGGATCGACACGGAACAGGTGCTCCGGTTTTTGGAAAAACGGCGCGGGCTTTTGGATGGGGTCGTGCTGTCGGGCGGCGAGGCGTCTTTATATCCCGATCTGCCTGTCTTTATTCGGCAGATCCGCGCCCTTGGCTATGCCGTGAAGCTGGATACCAACGGTTCACGCCCGACGATGCTCCGCGCCCTTTTGGGCGAGGGGTTGTTGGATTATGTTGCGCTCGACTACAAGGCTCCGGCCTATAAATTCGCGCCGCTAACGGGGGGCAAGGTCAGGTTTGACGCGCTGGATCAAAGCCTTAAGCTTTTGATCGCACAGAACGCAACCCCCTTTGAAATCCGCACAACGGTGCATACGGATGTGATGGATGAGGGCGATATCAACGCGATCATCGCGGATTTGGAACAGCGGGGCTATCGCGGCGCCCTTCATATCCAAAATTTTCGGGACGATGATGGCCGAGAAACTCTGGGCAACCTTCCCCCACAAACGCGAGTCCTAAACGCTGAGATTTTGAAAACCCCCGTGCATTTCTCGCTGGCCTTTCGGAATTTTTCTTAACGTGGGGGAGGAGTTCCTTCGGAATCGGAAAGAAAATTTACAAAAGATGGGGGGGTAGGCCTATGGCGGCTCAATCCGGCCGGCTTTACCCATGTCGTGCTGGTCGCCGACCTGCCCCCGGGCGGGCGGCCCGCAGGAGTAAGGGGTTAGGTGTATGTGGGGCCGCTCATGCCGCCTGGGCCTCCTGGTGTACGCGCTGCGTAGGTTGGGTTTTTCGATGCGGACGGTGGTTGATGTGCCACGACCTTCTGGAGGACGGTAGGTGTCGGTGAAGCGGCGATCTTTTGGCCTTCCTTCACATGAAGGGCTCTGTTGAGCGATTTTTTCGTTTGCCAACCAACCTTATCATCGATGCCCTGCTTGCCAACAGACAGATGGTGTTGGACCAAAATTTGCTGGCCCTTATGCACCACATCTTTAACAAGATTCCCGCTCTTGACTTCCTTGACAAGAGCTTGGAGCGCGGTCTTTTCGTCTTTCGAAAAATGGAGATTGGGCTTGTGTGTATGGCCGTTATCATTTGCCGTGTGACCTTTTCTCATCTCAGCTAACTGATGGCGGTGTTTGCTGGCACGGTCTCGTTCTCTGCGATCTGCGGGCTGATCTCGTCCAGAACTTTCTTGCCGCCCTAGGTCAGGACTTGTGGCAGGGGCTTGGGAGAGGCCTTGAGCCTGAAGGGCCGCAGAAAAGAGGTTCGAAAACTTCGTCTGCGCTTCAGAATCTATCGCAAAGCCCCCGATGCCTCCCCCAAAATTAGCAGCACTTTGAAGAAGTTGACCAGATTCAGCGCCCGCAAGCGGTTGTCCTCTAGCAGATGCAACGGTGTTTGCAACAACCTGACTAAAACCATCTAAGGCAATATCTGATGCAATCGGATTAGTGCTGTTCTGATACCCGGTTCTGGCTGCGGCCATAAATGAATCAATTTCAGCCCCTGCATCGGGCATAAGCGTCTTAAGCCCCTCTTCAATCGCGGTCATTTTAGATTCTGGTTTGGGGTTAACTTGAGATATTCCGGATGTTGCACCAGTTGAAGGAGGCGTTTGAGGGGGCACGGCTTCGGATGGTGCTAGACTCGCTGCTTCGGACACGGCTGCGGATTGGTGGTTCGGCAACATGTTTAGAATTAGGCCTCCATATTGAATCCTGCTAGTAAAATCCCATCCCTTACCTGTTACCCGGCCTCCAAGCGTCTGAGCAGTACGCACGACGTCCTGCCGAGTAACATAAGAAGGTTTTTCTACCATCACATCGAGCGTGGCTTGAAAAGCCTTAATGGCCGCTACCGAATCTGCAGGGATTTGGCTGTGCCTATAATCTGTGGCTATTCGTTGGACAAATTGTTCGACAAATTCGCCCATTGATCCTTCCACACCAACTTTAGGCAAGAGTGTGCTAAGATTTGCTGCGATTTGATCGAGACTTTCTCGAACTTCTGGTGTGATTTCATTTGCCATGGCTCTTTTCCCTTCTCGGTGACCTCATCTCCTTTGTACCGGAAAGGTGTTGAGAAAATGTAAAGATAAACAGAGCTTTATTCTTAAAATTGACGAAAATTTGAGGCGTTTTTGAGGGAAGGGAGCGCGGGGTTCAAGGCTATAGGACGGGAGGGATCGCTCCCCCGTTGGCCGCAGGCCAACAAACCCTTAGCGGAGGTTCACGGGATAAAATTTAGTTGGTTGGGGCGGGAGGGATCGAACCCCCCGTTGGCCGCAGGCCAACAAACCTTTAGCGGAGGTTCACGGGATAAAATTTGGTTGGTTGGGGCGGGAGGGATCGAACCTCCGCATGGTGGAATCAAAATCCACTGCCTTACCGCTTGGCTACGCCCCAAAAAATTGACCGATCAGGGATATAGTCGTAGTTGCCGAACATCGCAATCCCTTTTAAAAGCTTTCTTGAAAGTCTTATACTAAGGGTCGGTCGGCGCAGAACCCAAGGGCGTGTCTTACCCTCTGCACGCCGTTGGGATTAGGCTCTTTGGTTTGTTCTCACCCTGTTTTTTGGTTTTCCATGTCTGCGTCTTCTTTGTCTCGCGAGTCTCTCTCTCAAAAACCGACGGGCGTTCTTGTTCTGGGGGATGGGTCTGTTTTCTCTGGCACGGGACTGGGGGCGGAAAGCAGCGGCGTGGGCGAGCTGTGCTTTAACACCTCGATGACGGGCTATCAGGAAATTATCACTGACCCCAGTTATGCCGGACAAATCATCACCTTTACCTTTCCCCATATCGGCAATACGGGCATTAATTTACAAGATATCGAAACACGGCGTCCATCGGTGCGCGGCATCATTCTGCGGGAACGGCCGCCTACCCCGTCAAGCTGGCGGGCGACCGGGCATCTGGAGGATTGGCTGGAACGTGCCCAGCTGATCGGCATTTGCGGGCTTGATACCCGCGCGTTGACGACCCGAATCAGGGACGGTGGAGCCCCCAACGCGGTGATTGCCCACAGCCGAACGGGAGAATTTGATCTTGAGTCGCTGAAGAGTCAGGCGCGGGAATGGGCAGGGCTTGAAGGAATGGATTTGGCCGCTGAGGTTACCTGTGCCGCCCCTTACGAATGGAGCGAGGGGCTGTGGAAATGGCATCCGCAGGGAAAGGCGCGGTATGGAAACCTCAACGGGGCCAAGCATCATGTTGTCGCGATTGATTACGGGGCAAAACAATCCATTTTGCGGTGTTTAGTCGCCGAAGGCTGCCGCGTGACTGTCGTTCCGGCGCAGACAAGCCTTGAGGCTATTTTGGCCTACCGCCCCGACGGTGTGTTTTTATCCAATGGCCCGGGCGATCCGGCCGCAACGGGCCGCTATGCTGTTCCTGTTGTGCAGGGACTTTTAGCGCAAGGGATTCCTTTGTTTGGCATTTGTCTGGGGCATCAGATTCTGGGGCTCGCGCTTGGGGGCAAGACGGCCAAAATGCCGCGCGGCCATCGCGGCGCGAATCATCCGGTCAAAGATCTGTCGACGGGCCAAGTGACGATCACAAGCCAGAATCACGGTTTTTGCGTCTTGCCCGAGACGTTGCCGCAGGGGGTCGAGGTCACCCATATCAGCCTGTTCGACGGCTCGAACGAAGGAATCCGGCTGAAAGACCGTCCCGCTTTTTCGGTGCAATACCATCCGGAAGCCTCGCCGGGTCCGCATGATGCGCGGGCTTTATTTCGGTGTTTTGTCGAGATGATGCAGGGCGTTTCGTCTCAAAAAGGGAAGAAAGCAAGAGTCCTATAGTTGCAAGAGTGCCACGCTTCAGCAAAAGGATGAATTTTTTCTTAATTGCGGCTTGATTCAAGGGGAGCTTCCGTCTACCCTCCGCCCGTTATGTTCCATTTTTGAATGGTTAAGGCATCTTTCGGGGTGTTTTGTCGTTGAAAATGGAATTTGTCTCGCCTCTCCCAGTTGATTGGGTCGGATTTGGTATCCGGTCTGTAAGGGTGGGGGGCGGTTTCCAATCAACTGGCATAGGATCCACCTATGCCGCCAGAGATTCCTGAAGGGGGGAAATCTATGTTCAAGAAGCTTTTGTGCCTGATGGCAGCGCTCGTCCTCGTGTCCGCGTGCGATACGACCGGCGATAACACGGGTGAAGGGGGCGCGAATGGGGGCAGCGGCGCTCTGGGTAAGGGCGGCGTGGCCAAGCCAGGCACCCAAGAAGATATCGTCCAAAATGTCGGCGACCGCGTTTTCTTCTCTTTTGACAAATCTGACCTGACCTCGGAAGCGCAAGCGACCTTGGATCGTCAAGCGGTTTGGCTGAAGAAGTACAGCTCGGTTAAGATCGCCGTCGAAGGCCATTGCGATGAACGCGGCACACGTGAGTACAACCTTGCGCTGGGCGAACGTCGTGCGACAGCCGCGAAGAACTATCTGGTTGCGGCTGGCATTCCTGCCTCGCGCATCACAACCGTCAGCTATGGCAAGGAACGCCCGGCTGTCGTTGGCAACAACGAAGCGGCTTGGTCTCAGAACCGCCGCGCTGTGACTGTTGTCACGCAGTAAGTTTAGGCGCTTACAAGAAAAGCCCGCAACCTTACCGTTGCGGGCTTTTTTATGTCCGTTTATTCGGAAAGTTTAGGCATGGAAGGGGGCCAAGAGTGTGATATATGAACTGAGGGAGGATTCCCCCTCTTTTGGAAAAAAGAGTTTTTACCCTTAGCCGAGGCTTTTCTATGTTCATTCAAACCGAAGAAACGCCGAATCCGGCGACGATGAAGTTTTTGCCCGGTCGCTTGGTGATCGCCAGCGGAACGCTGGATATCGCGACGGCGGAGGCTGCGGCCGCTTCTCCCTTAGCGGCAGAGCTGTTTAAAATTGACGGTGTGAGCGGCGTTTTTCTGGCCCCTGATTTCATTACCGTGACCAAAGCGGAATCCAAGAACTGGGCCACCCTGAAGCCCCCTATTCTGACCGTTATTATGGAGTATTTGACCTCGGGAGCGCCTGTTTTGGCCGCCTCAGTAGGGGGCGCGGAAGACGTGCCACAGGCTTCGGAGTCCGATGATCCTGTCGTTCGGAAAATCTGCGATTTGCTGGATCTGAAAATCAGGCCTGCCGTTGCACAAGATGGCGGGGACATTGTTTTTCATAGTTTCGAAGACGGCGTTGTTTACCTGCATTTGCGCGGAGCTTGCGCGGGCTGTCCGAGTTCTCAGATGACTCTGAAGGCCGGAGTTGAGAATATGCTGCGGCATTATATCCCCGAAGTACGTGAAGTGAGACAGGTGACGTGCTGATCTTGGCGCTTGACAGTTCGGGATCCTTTTGTGCCGCGTGCGTGTGGGAAGATGGATATGTTCGGGCGGAAAGATATGAGACGATGGCGCGCGGACAAGATGCGCGTCTTATCCCCTTGATTCAGACCGTGATGGCGGAATCGGGCTGTTCTTTTTCTGATTTGGATCGCCTTGCTGTGGGGCGCGGCCCGGGCAGTTTTACGGGGGTGCGTATCGCCTTGGCTGCCGCACGAGGGTTTGGGTTAGCGATGGGAAAACCCGTCATCGGCGTGGATCATTTCACGATTCAACAGCACAGGCACGCTGAAAAAGGCACGGATATGTTGGTAACGGTCGCCTCGAAACGGGTCGAGCTTTTCTGCCGTTTTTTTCCGGCCTCGGGCGCAGAACATGCGATTTCTGCGATGACAGAAGAACAGATCGAAGAATTTCTGACCGCACGTCCCCAAGCGACGCGTGTGGATGCCTTGACATCCCTTGATCTTGCTTGTGCCGCCGCACTGGCCGCTCAGGCAGATCCCGCAGCCCCCGCTTTTCTCCCCCGTCCGATGTATCTACGCGCGCCGGACGTGACTCTTCCTGCAGGATCTGCCCATGCCTAAAATAAAAGCCTCTTCCACCAAGATCGTTGAAGCCGTCCTGTTTTTAGCTGCATCCAAAGGCTGGGAGGGTATCACGCTGGAAGCTATTGCGCGGCGCGCGAAGCTTTCGATTCACACAGTGCGCCAAGATTTTGACTCGCCTGCCGCGCTCGTCCCCTTGATTCTAGATGTGTTAGATAGGGAGGCTTTTGCGCAAGCCGATATAACTGGCTCTCCCAAAGAACGGCTTTTCGAGCTTCATATGGCTCGTCTAGAAAGATTTCAGAAAAATCGGGCGGGGGTTATAGCCCTCTTTAACGCCGCCCGGCGAGACAAAGCCCTTGCCTGTCGCCTGACCCGCGCAACGGGCACCAGCGTTAAACGTCTCACCACGCTTGCGCGGCTTGATACACTCCCCACGCCCGTTCTTTTCGTGGGGCTTGCGGGACTTCATGTGTGGATTCTGCGAGTCTGGATGCGCGACGACACGTCCGATTTGCGCCAAAGCATGGCTGCACTCGACAGAGCCTTGAGATGGGGCAAGGAAGCACGAAGCTGGGTCCAGAAAGGAAAGATGCGCCCACCGAACCGCTCTCAAGAGACTCCTAACAGAGACTCCTAACGGCGTTGCGTGGGGGCATGGTTTTGGCTAGAGTCTCCCCATTCTTTTGCTTCCACGAGGGTTTCCATGCATCGTTTTGTCTCTGTCGTTCTTTTGAGCCTTTCGCTCGCGTTGGGGGCGTGTGAATCCGCCCAGTTGGGAGAGACTCAGGCGGCAGTTGGCACGTTGGGGGGCGCGGCTGCGGGTGGGATTGTAGGCAGTCAGGTCGGAAAAGGCGGCGTCAGGCCCGCGACAACTGAGCTGGGCATTTTGCTTGGCGCGTGGGCCGGAAATGAAATCAGCACCTCCATGGATAGCACGGATCGGATCAAAAACCAGCAGGCTGAGTCTCGGGCCTATGCCGCGCCGATTGGTCAGCAAATTACATGGAAAAATCCTCATGACGGCCATTCGGGCACAGTTGTGCCGGTACGGGACGGCTATGCGCCGAATGGGTCCTATTGTCGCACCTTCTTGCAGACTGTTTTGATCGACGGAGGTCAGAAAAACGGCTCTGGCACCGCTTGCCAGCAACAGGACGGAAGCTGGAAGATCGTCCCCTAAACCTGTTAAAGTCCCTCTCATGTCTGATCCGTACAAGATTCTTGATGTTTCCAAGACGGCCAGCGCGGCCGAGATCAAGAGCGCCTATCGCAAACTCGCTAAAAAACTTCATCCGGATCTCAATCCCGGGCGTAAGGATGTCGAACAGAAATTCAAGGAGGTGACGGCCGCCTACGATCTGTTGTCCGATGCCGACAAACGGGCGCGCTATGATCGCGGCGAGATCGACGCGCAGGGGCAAGATCGCGGCTTTAGCGGCTTTAGTGGAGGCGGCCGTGGCCGCACCCACGGACAGGCGGGAACGGGGGGAGATCCCTTCGCCGGATTTGGCGGGATTGATGATATTTTGGCCGAGTTTATGGGCGGCGGTCGTCCGCGTCGTGGGGGAGAAAACCGCGCCAATGCCGGCATGGGACGCGCACGGGGGAGCGATGTGACCTATACGGCCTCGATCCCCTTTGTGGCGGCGTGTTTAGGTGGAAAACAGCGGCTGACTCTGACGAACGACAAGATGGTTGACGTTACCATTCCGGCTGGGGTCGAAGAAGATCACAAACTGCGTTTAAAAGGGCAGGGTTTGCCCGGAATGGGCGGCGCGGCGGCGGGGGATGCGATCGTAACGCTCCATATCGAGCCGCACGCACAATTCACCCGCAAAGATCGAGATGTTTTTCTGGATCTGCCGATCAATCTGTCTGAAGCGGTTCTCGGTGGGGCTGTCACCGTGCCGACTTTGGATGGACAAGTTTCCATGAAAATCCCCAAAGGGGCGGGAACAACGCTTCGCCTTAAAGGAAAAGGAGTCGGCGGCACACCACAGGGTGATTTGTTGGTCAAACCGCGCATCCTCTTGCCTGATCCTCTGCCTCAAGATCTTGTGGATTTGATGGAAGAATGGGCCAAGAAAAACGATCATCCCTGAGGGTTGTTTTTGCGGTGCGTTCTCTCATTTAACCGAATGGCCGCCTTTTTTGAAAAGGCCAGCCCCTTGTTTTTGCCAAACGGGTCTGGAATAATTCAGCCGTATGTCTCAGACCTCTCGGATTCTTAAGAAAGTTCGGCGCGGTGTTCAACACATCGCTTACGGCCACCCGCTATACCAAAAGGTTCTGGCGGCGGGCGAGGTTCCCGCGTGTCTAGCCCTCACGCCGAATGATCCGTGGCCGGGCGATGCAAGCGCGGGGCAGACCTTGCTGGCGGCTCAAGCAGGGCTTTTTGAAACGGGGGATAAGCGCGCCTTACGCCATGCGCCCGAGACATTGAGGAATCTCCGTGCTGTGGGAACTGATGCGGCACGGGTGGCGAGCGTTCGCCTCATCCAGTCTTGGTTGCAGCAATTCGACCGCTGGCATCAAAGCGAGTGGCAGCCCGATATTTTGGGCGCACGCATCGCCGCGTGGATCGGGTTTTATTCTTTCTATGGCCCTGCGGCTGACCCAGACCTGACGGCTCAGTTGATTGATAGCCTGTACCGCCAATGGCGGCATTTACTGCGCGCGATTACCCCCTCGTTGCAAGGCGTTGCCGCCATTCAGGCGATGCGCGGGCTTGTTTATGGGGGGCTGAATTTTCCCGATGGAGACAAGGCGCTGGGCTTGGCGTGTGATTTTTTGCACCGTCAATTGGCGGCAGAAATTTTGTCTGATGGCGGGCATGTCTCGCGCAACCCTTCTGTGCAGCTTCACCTGTTGCAACACTTGGTCGATCTGCAGGCGGTTTTTGCGTTGGCAGGCGTGCGTTGGCCTGAGACGCTTGAGATGGGGATGCGCACCTTGGCGCCGGCAGTCAAATTTTTTCGGCATGGGGACGGCAAGCTAGTCCTTTTCCACGGCGGCACTGAGGAAACCTCTTTGCTGATTGAGGCGGTGTTGACCAAGGCAACGGGGAGGGGGCGCGTGCTGCGCCGCTTGGCCGAAACAGGCTATGAAAGGCTCGTGGCGGGGCGCAGCTTACTGATAGCAGATGCGGCCGCGCCACCGCCGCGCGCGATCTCGCCGGATGGGCATGCGGGGCTTTTAAGTTTCGAATTTAGCCACGGGCGCGAACGGCTGATCGTCAATTGTGGAAGCGGAAGCTCCGACGCGCCAGATTGGCGCGCAGCCTGCGCGGAGACTGCCGCCCATACGACTTTGACGGTTGAGGACACGAACGCCTGCGTCTTGGATGAAGAAGGGGGCGTGATCTCTGACATTCACGTCACCACCCAGCGCTTTGAGGACGGCGAGTCTTTTGGGCTTGACATGGAACATGATGGCTATGAGCGCCCGTTTGGGCTGCGCCACAAACGGACATTATGGCTGAGCGTTGATGGCCATACGTTGATCGGGTGCGATAGGTTGGAGGAAACACGAATCGCGACCGGCAAGCCGTACGCTTTTACCCTGCGTTGGCATCTTCATCCCAGCGTGCAAGCTTTGATAGCGCAAGGTGGACAAACGGCGCTTCTGAGAACCCCCTCCGGTAGCGGGTGGCGTTTACGGGTCGATTATGATGGGCCGTTAGCCCTTGAAGGCAGCATCTATTGTGGAACACAGACTCCGCGCCGAGCGCTGCAGTTGAAGACAGCCGCGCTCACGCACGGCGCCCAAACAATTGTGAAATGGAGTCTAACTCGGGAAGGCAAAAAGTAGGCAATTACTCCTTAGTTGCCATCTTGGCCATGCGTCGCACCAATTCCCGCAAGGCCTTCCGTTCGCCAGGATCTGTCAGGTTGTTATAAGCGCCGACCAGTTCGATAGCTTCAGGCGAGTCAAAAACCCTATAATCCAAGACCCTTTTGGGGGATTCGGGCGCGTTGTCCAAAGAGGCCTGCTCGCTCTCCGCAAACCCATGAGCGGGAGCCCCTTCCGGAAAATAGGCCAATAATTTGCCAAGAAAATAATCCACAGGTGCCGAGAGAACTTTGCTGATATGCACCAAGCGCACCGCACTGATGTGATTCGTGCCGCGTTCGTATTTTTGGATTTGCTGGAAGGTGACCCCAAGATATTTTCCAAGATCCCCTTGGCTCAGGCCAAGAGACTTGCGCCGCAAACGAACGCGCGCGCCGATGTAGGAATCGGCAGATTCTTCGGGAAAGGGGAGATCCGAGAGATCGGTTCCCGTGGTTTCTTTGTGTGCGAGATCCATAAAATAACTCCATGCGGAAAGATAATGGTGGTGAAAACATCCAAGGGTGTTTCTTCCCCCCTGTAAGATGTTTCTAGAATATCCCGCTATGCATAGCAAGTGTATTTTTGTTTTTTGTTATCCGTTTTCGAGAGCCCTGCCGTTGATACCTTTTTTTGTTGTGTTTTTAACTTGTCAAGTGTTTTTATTTTATGTATAATAAGGAAGGAAATTGGGGAGTCGTCCTAACTTCTCGCCCCTAACTTCTCACCATGGGGAGACGCACGATGACACAAGGCGTTGGAGGTATTGGAGGGGGCGGGGCGGTTCCTGTCGGCCTTTCACCGTCCGGGGGAGCTCTGCCGCACACGGCGGTGGACAGTTCTTTTTCTTTGCCTTCTGTTGGAGGAAGCGTACATCCCGTCCTTCAAAATCCTCGCGTCGTGATTGATCCGAAGGCGGGGCTCATCACCCAGTATATGGATTCCAGCCAAGGCCAAGTTGTCCTGCAAATTCCATCGTCAGTTGCGGTCGCTTATCTGCGGCTTGGTCTGACTGCCGACGGCCTGAGTAAGCCGGAAGAAGCTGCGGCCACTCCTGTTAAAACAACAACAGCCTGAATCGGCAGTCACCCTTCAGTCCGTTTGCGCCGCAACTCGGCCCAGTAATCCAGACGCTTTTTGACTTCGCGTTCGAAGCCGCGCGGGACAGGACGGTAGAAAGAGTCGCGCACCATGTTTTCAGGAAAATAATTCTGCCCAGAAAATCCGTCCGGCTGATCAGGGTCATAGGCGTAGTCTTCCCCATAGCCAAGCCCCTGCATTAAGGCGGTCGGCGCATTCAGAATATGTTTAGGCGGCATCAAGGAACCATAGTTTTTTGCGGCGCGCATCGCAGCTTTGATGGCCACATAAGCGGCATTCGATTTTGGCGCGGTGGCCAGATAGAGCACCAGCTCGGCCAAAGCCAATTCCCCTTCGGGGCTGCCGAGCCTTTCATAGGCCTCCCACGCGGCGATAGACAAAGGCAAAGCCTGCGGATCTGCAAGACCAATATCTTCGGTCGCAAAGCGCGTCAGGCGGCGGGCGATATAACGAGGATCTTCGCCGCCCGCGATCATCCGCGCAAACCAGTATAAAGCCGCGTCTGCATCTGACCCTCGCAGGGATTTATGGAGCGCACTGATCAGATTGTAATGGCTTTCTTGCGCCTTGTCGTACAAAGGCGGTCGGCGCTGGGTCAGATGCGCGAGTGCGGTCGGATCGAGAATTTGTTCCCCGGACAAAGACAGAATCGAATCGGCCATTCCGAGCAGATACCGCCCGTCCCCATCCGCCATGGCCTTCAAAGCCGCGCGGGCTTCCTCGGTCACAGGCAGGGCGCGCGCCTCAAGCGCCTCCGCTTTTTTAAGCAAGCCTTCAAGCGCAGGCTCGTCTAGCCTATTCAGAACCAGCACCTGACAGCGCGAGAGCAAGGCGCCGTTCAGCTCAAAAGACGGATTTTCGGTTGTTGCGCCAACCAGCGTGACGGTCCCATCTTCAACATAGGGCAGCAGCACATCTTGTTGTGCACGGTTGAAGCGATGAATTTCATCTATAAAAAGCAGAGTCCCCTGTCCTGTTGTGCCCCGCACGGCCGCAGCCTCAAAAATCTTACGCAGATCCCCAACGCCTGAGGCGACAGCCGAAACGGGGGTGAAGAAAAGCCCCACCGCATCGGCCAAAAGCCGCGCGATGGTTGTTTTGCCACACCCGGGTGGTCCCCATAAAATAACAGAAGCCAGTTTCTTGGCGGCCATCATCCGCCCCAAGGGCGCGTTTGGGGCCAGCAGATGATCCTGTCCCACAACATCGTCCAAAGTCATAGGCCTCAGCCGATCCGCCAAAGGGCGAGAGGCAAGAGGACTGAAGAGAGAGTCCATCAATTCGTGATGTCGCAATGGATCATACAGGCACCGGAAGGCACTTTCACAACGCAGCAACGGGGAGTCAGCTGTGTGTGGGATTGTCCCATGACAAGGGTATTGGGCAAAGGCACCAAGCACCCGTTCTCATTCAGCCCTATGGTATCATCAAAGAAGCCTGCGGGAGAGGTTGCACCGACCGTCTGCGTGACGCAGGCAGATCCCACCGCCGCCCATTGCGTGGAGGTGATGTTAAAGCTTTGGTCGACGCAGGGCACGGCAGGGCTGCAGGTGCGATTGGCAAAAATATGCACGTTCGATTCTTGAGCGAAGGCCGTCGGAGCCAGTAAGATCAGACAGAGAGACAAGAGGGGGAGGAGAAGCAAGCGCATGGAAGAGTTTCCCGAGAGGAGGTTAGACACGTCTCTGGCCTTCGCCAGAGTCATGCACAAGAAGGATACCAGCGTGTCCAACATCCCTTTCAGAATGTCAGCCTTGACTCGCAGCGCGTTCCCTTACGCCGCTTTCTGCGCCACTGCTTTTACAATCTTTTCCGCCCCGTCAGCGAGGTTATCGCCCGACAGGATGGGCAGACCGCTTTCAGCGAGGATCTTTTTGCCCAAATCAACATTTGTGCCTTCCAGACGCACCACCAAAGGCACATGGAGTCGCACTTCTTTGGCTGCCGCAACGATGCCTTCCGCGATGATGTCGCAGCGCATGATGCCGCCAAAGATATTCACGAAGATGCCTTCCACATTCTTATCCGATAAGATGATCTTAAAAGCTGTCGTAACGCGCTCTTTTGTAGCGCCGCCGCCAACATCAAGGAAATTAGCAGGCTCGCCCCCGTAAAGTTTGACAATATCCATCGTGGCCATCGCTAGACCCGCGCCATTGACCATACAGCCGATGGTGCCGTCCAGCTTGACATAATTCAACTCATGCTTGCCCGCTTCGACTTCGGCGGGATCTTCCTCGGCCTCATCACGCATCTCGGCCACATTGGGATGACGGAACAACGCGTTGTCGTCGAAGGCCATTTTGCAATCCAGCGCGAGGATATCACCCGCGCCTGTCACCACCAGCGGGTTAATTTCAACGATCGAGCAATCCAGATCCACGAAGGCGGCATACATCGCCTGCAAAAAGGCGATGCATTTGCCGACTTGCTTATCCTTCAGCCCGAGGCCGAAGGCGATTCGCCGCGCATGATAGGGTTGCACCCCCGTGACCGGATCAATCGCGATTTTCAGAATCTTTTCCGGAGTCTTGGCCGCCACTTCTTCAATATCCATCCCGCCTTCCGTCGAGGCCATGATGGTCACGCGGCTTGTGGCGCGGTCGATCAAAAGCCCCAGATAAAGTTCGCGCTGAATGTCGCAGCCTTCTTCGATATAGACTTTTTGAACTTTTTGTCCTTTGGGTCCCGTCTGATGGGTCACAAGATTCATGCCGATCATGCGCGTGGCTTCGGCCTCCACGCCGTCCAAAGACTTGACAACCTTTACGCCGCCGCCTTTGCCACGTCCCCCCGCATGGATCTGCGCCTTAACGACCCAAACGCCCTCATTTGCGCCTTTGAACAGCTTCTTAGCGGCTTGGACAGCTTCCGCAGGGGTAAAGGCCACATACCCTTCCGGCACGGCAACGCCATAGTGCCGCAGGAAGCTCTTGGCTTGATATTCGTGGATGTTCATGGGGTTTTCTCAGCGCAAGGATAGAAAAAGAGGGGAGGGGAAAGAGGTCAAGCTCTACCGTGATTTGCCCCCTAGAGCAAGCAGGTTGCAAAAACGCATCGGACAATCGTCCCTTTTTAGGCCGCTTTACCCGCCACCTTGGGTGACACGCCCTCCATCCGCCGCAAAGGAGGCATATAAAGCAGCAGCGCGGCGGCAACATAGATCGACGAATAGGTGCCGACGAGAATCCCCCATGTCAGCGCGGCCGAGAAGGTAATCAGCGTAGGCCCGCCTATAAAGACCAAAGGCAAAAGCGCAATCAAAGTCGTTCCCGCCGTCATGATGGTCCGCGAAAGAGTCTGGTTGACCGAGGCGTTGATAATCGCCCGCAGGTCCGTTGCCTTTTGGCGGCGCAACGTCTCGCGGATTCGGTCAAAAATCACAACCGTGTCGTTGATGGAATAGCCAGCTAGAGTCAAAAGCGCGGCAACCGCTGTCAGGTTGAAATCAAGCTGCAAAACAGCGTAAAGCCCGACGGTTGTGAGAACATCGTGAAAGGTTGCGATCAGCGCGGCAAGCCCAAATTGCCATTCAAACCGCACGCCAACATAGATCGAAATCGCGACCATGGCTAAAAGAGTCGCCAGCACGCCTGCGCGAAAAAGCTCTTTCCCCACGGTGGGGCCAACGACTTCTACACGGCGGTATTCATAGGAATCGCCCAGCTTGGCCCGCACGGATTGAATCGCTTGCATCTGCGCGGCCTCGTCGCCCTCTTGTCTTTGAACGCGGATCAGCACATCGGTTGGCGCGCCAAATTGCTGGAGATTGATCTCACCCAGATTCAAGGCCGCAAGCTCCGTGCGCAACGCGCCGATATCCACGGACTGAGCTGCCTTGGCCTCGATCAAAATGCCGCCCTTGAAATCAATGCCGAAATTCAGCCCCTTGACCGTCAAGGCCACAAGGGTCACCAAAACCAAAAACAAAGTCGTCCCAAACGCCCACCAGCGTTTGGCCACAAAATCAACATGCGTGTCCGGAGGAATCAACGAAAAAGGGCGCAACCACATGGGAAATCCAAAGATCTGATCAAGGAGACAAGCCCATAGCAGAGTTTCCTGAAGGTTTCAAATTTTGGTGATAACCAATAGATGTTAAACAGGTCAGAAATTCTTGTGACAAATCTATCCCGTTGTTCATATCTTTGGTAAAAAGGGCGCTGCCCACTAGGTAACAATTATTGGTGAAAAAGGCTTTACCTTCCTCTTTCATCTTAAGGATGCGTTGTTGGACGACATCTTGGCGGCTGTAGATGCCGAAAGGCATTTGGGTGATTTGAAAGTCGGATATTTTATAACCTTGATTTAAAGCGTATTCAATTAAGGCGATAGGGTTAGAATAACTCGATATTTCAAGAAAAACGTTTTGGTAATTGTACGATAAGAGATTCTTACTGACCTCATTGCCATCTATGCCGCCACACAAACTAGGCAGAGCGAGGAGCCCCTTGTCTCCACAAGGAAGATAGGGTGGATTTGCGATTAAATAGTCAGCTTTTGGAATGTGTGGAATGTCAAAAAAAGACATATTGTGAATGACGTAATGCTGATCAAGGCCATGTTCTTCGATAAGCCCTTCTGCGGTTTCTGCAGAATCTGCGTTGATTTCGTAACCATGTATAATTCCTGAAAATTTTGAACGTAAGATTGTTGAAATAACGGGTTCGCCTGTGCCAGAACCAAATTCAATAATTGTTGGGTAAGGTGAGAGATCTTGGATTTTATTGAAAACCAACTGCTCTAGTGATCCTGCATAACGCATAGATTCTTCGGGACATATAAATTTTCTGCAAAAATCTTGCCCTCGGGTGACATCCCGCTCAAAAGCCGTAGGGGCTTGGCCACGATTTTTGTGTATAATGTGAGTCGCCGTAGACATTTACTTATTCCTTGAATGTGGTTGTGATGTTGTGCCGTCCGGCAGTGGCTCCTTTGACATTTTCCAAAAGGCTTCAAATTGTTTTCGGTACGCTTGAGTGATGGCCGGAAATTTGTGCAAAATGATCGTAGGAGCCGGAACAGTTTGAAAGTTCATAATCGCTAGGCACTCTCCGTAAATGTAAAAGGGAACAGGTGCAAAAAGCTCCTCAGAAATCCAGCGATATTGATTGTAATCAGAGGCAATAAAGTTTGTATCCCCCTCACAAAGGATTGCCAAAACCTTGATATCATTTCTTGTTTTCACAAGCTCCGTCATGCGCTTCCTGTGAAATTCAGAAAACTCGACGCCCATTGCCCAGAAGAGATTTTCGTCAATGCCAAGCTGTCTTATTATGCCGCCGTGTTTTTGAGCATACTCGTAAACGCCGTTAAAAAATCGTTGCAACCCATTTTGTCCCATTAAAACCTCAACTCCTTGCGGCTTAAACCGAACGCCGAAATTATCGATAAATTCGACACCGTTTTCATCAAAAACGCGAATGATGTCGCTCAGAGTTCCCTCACGCGGTTGTACAGCTTCATCTTCAATTTTACTGATGGCATCACGCGTTAAGCCAGCTTTCTCCGCAAGCACTGCTCCGGACCACTTTAATAATCCACGCGCTGCGCGAATTTGACGACCTATGCTCACTTTGCACTCCTTCCGTACTCGATTATAGATGTTCTGACATGCAAAACACCAAAAAGATAGATTCTTTCTATATATCTAAAATGCATAAATCAATCAATAAAATACAAATAACTATTCCAAAAATGTTTTTAAACTACTTTTTTCAATAAATGTATATTTAAAAGACGAATTTTTTAGTTTTTCTATTGCTTTCAAGGAAGTCTGCCTGTACCGTTTGTCTTACGGCAACACAACTCACAAGGAGGCGCATATGGGCAGCAAAACTTTCACCTACGATTCATTAGAAATGAAATACGGCCCCTCGGTTGCGGAGTGGTTGCTGCGGGAGATTGAGACCGCCGCGCATATTGTTTCGGCAGAGGTTATGGGCATTGACGCAGAAACCCGCCTCGCCCATGCGTTTCAGGTTCAGGACAGGTTTCTGTCCTCTCAAAACGCCCTCGCGGCCTAAGGGAGGGCGTGAATGACTCGCAATGATTTAAGAATTTTCTGTACGGCGCTTGGCTTTACGGCAGTCGTGACCAGCGGCGCGGGGGCTCAGGATCAGGCAAAAAAAGCGCAGGCTTTGGCCGCGCTGATTGAAGAATTCTGTTGTGTCTGCGTGCCTGATGGGTTCACCGCACCACAGGAAAAGGAAGATGCACTCGACAAAGACGCTGTTGATCGGATTATTGATCAGTACAAAACAGAGCTGGTGGTCCAAGAATCCGCCCGATTGCCCTCGGATCGAGCCTTGCTCGTGCGGATGTATGATCGCCTGTTGACTCGCAAGACCCGCGCCGAGCAACGCGCCTTCTATGAAACAGCGCCCAGCGCCCTGATTGCAGACCAGATTTTATGTCTGGTCGAAAATGAAATCGCGCAGAGCGAAGCCGCTGCCTAAGACCAAGGGCCCTAAATTTTAACCTCGGCAAGTCGTTGAAGAAAATTTATGACCACCCCCAGACCGGAGCGTCCCTAATGAAGAAAATCCTGAACCAAGAAACAAAGGTGAAGATCCCGGAATCCTCACCCGGGGACTCCCCGCTTTTCCAAATGGCCCTGTCCGGCACCCATTTTGGGAATCAATCGGATATCGATGTTTTTGTTGCTGCGACGGGCCAATGGGAAACTCTGGCCACCGTTCATTCTGTCGTGGGGATCGATGCCGAGGATCTGGCCGCGTTTATCCTTGCCTCTATCCAACAAAGAAGCGGGGCTTAATCTTACTTCATCACAAGATTTTAATCAGCTTCAGAAATCCTCAAAAATGGTCAAAAAGGTGTGGGCTTCCTGAAATAAATGTGCGCTCATTGATCACATTCACCCGTCCTTCGGCGATGAGGCGCAGCGCTTCGGGATAGGATTCGTGTTCGGCTGCGAGAACCCGCGCCGCGAGCGTTTCGACCTCGTCCTGTTCAAGGACAGGCACGGTTTTTTGAACAATGATCGGGCCGGAATCGACGGCAGCGCGCATATAATGGACCGTGCAGCCTGTGACTTTGACGCCATGCTCCAGCACTTTCTCATGGACATGAGAGCCATAGAGCCCCCCGAAAGCCGGCAACAAAGACGGGTGGATATTCACCAGACGATCCCGCCAACGCTCAACAAATCCTTCCGAGAGAATCCGCAAAAATCCCGCCAAACACACAAGCTGAACCCCATGCGCGATCAGTTTTTCCTCCATCGCTGCGTCAAAGCTGGCGCGATCAGGATAGTCTTTGTGGGAAATGACAAGGGTCGGAATTTTGGCCGCTTGGGCCGCCTCTACCCCCGCCGCATCGGCTTTGTTTGAGATCACACAAGCGACCTCTGCCGGAAAGTCCGGCATAGCGCAGGCTTTGATGAGCGCTTGCATATTGCTGCCGCGCCCTGAGATGAGGATACCGATCTTTAACACGGCCAAACCTCGCTTATGTTTTGAAGCATAACCCGTTCGCCTGTTCCGTGCGGGGAAACCGTCCCCATACGCGTGACGGTTTCTCCGGCTTCGGTCAGAATCTGCGCGGCCGCTTCAGCCTTGTCGGGGGCGGTGATCACGATCATGCCGATCCCGCAATTAAAGGTACGAGCCATTTCGTGAGCATCTATTCCCCCCGCTTGCGCGAGCCAACGGAAAACAGGCGGCGCGGACCAACATGAGGTATCCAGCCGCACCCCAAGCCCTTCAGGCAAAACGCGCGGGATGTTTTCCAAAAGTCCTCCGCCCGTAATATGCGCCAAAGCCTTAAGCGTATCGGCTTTCAAAGCGGCCAGCACAGCGCGTACGTAGATGCGTGTGGGAGTCAAAAGAGCCTCCGCCAATTTTTCGTTCGGCGCAAAAGGAGCGGGATCCTCCCAACCCAGTTTTTCCTGCGCGACAATTTTGCGCACCAAAGAAAACCCGTTGCTATGCACACCGTTTGAGGCCAAGCCCAAAACAATGTCTCCATCCGCCACGGGAATGCGGGGCAAGATCCGCGCCCGTTCGACCGCGCCGACGGCAAAGCCTGCGAGATCATAGTCCCCTGCTTGATACATGCCGGGCATTTCGGCAGTCTCGCCCCCCACCAAGGCGCAGCCTGCTTGTTTGCACCCTTCGGCAATGCCCGCGATCACCTGCGCAGCAATATCAACATCCAGTTTGCCACTGGCGAAATAATCCAAAAACAGCAACGGCTCTGCCCCTTGAACGATGAGATCATTCACGCACATCGCCACAAGATCAATGCCGACGGTATCGTGTTGCTGCGCCTCAATTGCGATTTTCAGCTTTGTGCCGACGCCATCGGTCGTGCTGACCAAAATGGGATCTTGGTATCCCGCGACTTTCAGATCGAACAACGCACCGAAGCCCCCTAGCCCCGCATCCGCGCCCATTCGCGCCGTCGCCTTAGCGAGAGGTTTGATTCTTTGTACCAAAGCATTTCCGGCATCAATATCAACACCCGCCTCCGCATAGGCGCGGCGCGAGGAGGCGTTACGGGTCAGATCAGACATGTCAGTTCCTTTAAAGGGCCTATAGGACAGCAAATACGGAAAGAGCCTTCGTTGTTTCGCGCGGAGTTTAGTAAAGATCGGGGGAAAAGTTCCAGATTTTAATTTTTCTCGGAACTTTCTGTTGATGCGTCTATCCTTTTGACCATGGATTAACCCCCACCGCCTCTCTTTTCTCTATTTGAGCCGCCCAGCCCATGCCCTCTCCTTTTGCCTTTCTACCTCCACAAGACTCTCCCGCGCGGAAGCTTGCGATTCTTTTGCTTGTCCTTGCGCCTTTGCTCTTTGGGTTTCTGGCGCTGTATTTAGGACAAGACGCGAATTGGGATTTGCGGAACTACCATTATTACAACGCCTATGCGTTTCTGAATAACCGTTACGACACGGACCTTTTGCCCGCGCAGACGCCGTCTTTTTATAATCCGCTGATGGATGTGCCCTTTTTCTGGCTGGCGTCCCATGCGCCAGCCAGAGTTGCAGGATTCGCGCTTGGTTTCGTTCAGGGGCTGAATTTTCTTCTTCTTTTTGCTTTGGCCCACGTCACGCTGGTGATCCCAAACGCGCGACGCAAAGTTTTTATCTGCGCCGCGCTGGCTGCTCTTGGGCTTTTGGGCGGTGGAGGAATCGCCCAGATCGGCACAACCTTCGGGGATAATATCACCAGCCTTGGCATGCTGCTTTCTGCGGCTTTGGTCGTACGCAATCTGGATCATTTGAGAACTCAGGACGCGCCGAAAATCTTTCTGAAAACTCTTGTTTTTGGCATTCCCGCCGGTTTGATGGTCGGGCTGAAATTGCCTAGCGTGCTCTATGCCGTTGGGCTATGCGGTGGGCTTCTGTTCACGCGCGCAAGCCCGTGGCGCAATTTGGCCCTGTCTTTCTTTTTTGGTCTAGGAGTCTTGCTTGGGGCCGCACTTACCTTCGGGCCTTGGGCCTACTTTCTTCAAACGCATTTTGGCAGTCCTGTCTTTCCTTATTTCAACGGGTTTTTCGGCTCTCCGCTCGCGCCGCCAACCAGCGCACGGGATACGGCCTTCGCGCCGCATAGCCTCAGCGATATCTTCCTGATGCCCTTTTTGTTTGCTCAAAGCGGCTTTCGCGTGGGCGAGATCGCATGGCGCGACTGGCGAATTCCCCTGCTTTACGTCGCCCTGCCTTTGGCGCTCGCTTGGCGTTTCTTTGGAAGACGTAAGTGGACTTTGCAGCCCCGCCTGACTGCGCCCACTCCGAGCCGCTATCTGCTGGCCAGTTTTGCGCTTTCCTATGGCGTGTGGCTTTTGATGTTCTCGATCTACCGCTATGCCGTGACGCTGGAAATGATCGCGCCTCTTTTGCTTGTCTGCGCGATTGGACTTTTGCCGCTGGGCTTGCGCACACGCGGGATTATCGCGGGCCTTGCGCTCTTGATTGTTGTTTGGTCGATCCAGCCCGGCAACTGGCATCGCCGCGCGAGCTGGTCTAAAACTTTTGTTACTGCTGAGATTCCGCCCGTGTCCGACCCCGCGCATGCAATGATTTTGATGACGGGGATGGAGCCTTACGCCCATCTGATCCCGCTTTTTCCGCCGGAAATCTCGGTTACGCGGATTCAAAGCAATTTCTCAAGCCCTGAACAGGATAAGGGGATCAACACCGTCATTCATGTTCGGATCGACGCGCATCGCGCGGCCAAAGGACGTTTTCTGCTTCTGATCCCCGCTTGGCAGCTTGGAACCAGCGATGGAGCCTTGGCCTTCTTTCACCTGAAACGCGCCCCTAAACCCTGCGAAACTGTCACCGATCATTTGTTTGACGATAATCTCTTGAAGCTTTGTGACCTTGAGGGTTTGTAATACAAATAGCCCTTCGTTTCCCACCTGACTTTCGGAAACGTGCGTGGTAGGATTGAACCGGTTCTTAGCTGTTTGCAGGAGTTTTCATGAAAGTCACCTTCAATATCGACTGCACACCGGAAGAAGCGCGCGCCTTTTTGGGGCTGCCCGATGTTGCACCCATGCAACAGGCCTTGATGGGCGAGCTGGAAGACAGGCTGCGAGCCACGATGGGGGCGTTGTCTCCAGAGGCCTTGGTCAAAACATGGATGCCAGCCAGCCTTCAAAACGTGGAACAGGCACAAAAAGTCTTTTGGTCACAGATGCAGCAGACTCTCAGCGGCATGGCCTCAAGCGCCTCGGGTGCTATGAGCGCCTTTACAGATTCTGCCGTCCGAAAGCCCCGCACCGGCGCATGAGGGGCGTAGAAACGGCGCGGCTGCGGCTGCGCCCTATAGAACGCAACGATTTGCCGCGCCTCACAGAGCTTTTGAATGACTGGGGGCTCGCGCGGTGGCTTTCCGTTTTGCCCTTCCCTTTTACGCTAAAACAGGCCGAGGCTTTGTATGCCGAAAGCGCGTCCGCCTGCTTTCTGGGGATTGAAAATAAAAGTGAAGGTCTTTTGATCGGCGGCGTGAGCCTTAACCCGCCGCGCCATAGTCCCTTGATCGAGGGCGAGATTGAACTCGGTTTCTGGCTCAGTCCAGCCTTTCAGGGCCAAGGGCTGATGCGCGAGGCGATTACAGCTGCCATCTCTATCGGCTTTTCAACTCTGAGGGTGCCTGCGCTGGGGGCTACAACCCTGCCAAGCAACAAAGCTGCACAGGCGGTTTTGCGCCAAACGGGGTTTCAAGACCTTGGCCTCATCCCCAGAACCTACCCCGCCCTGCGCGGGGACGATACCGTCACGCGGTGGCTTTTGGTGCGAGAGGCTGATGCCCTGCCGTTCGGGGAAAAGGTTTAGCGGCGTTGATCTCCATAGATGTGAAAAATTGTTTAGCCTGAAAGACAGGATTAAAGGCCTGACGCGCAGCAACCTGCACCGGTGTTTGAAAAGGCATCATCTGAACCGTCTGCCCGACATAGAAGAGGGCGGTCGGAAAAAGAAAAAGTTTGCGGATTATCCGATCGGCTATGTCCATGTCGACATCACGGAAGTGCGTTTAGGCAAGCAAAAGCTGTATATTTTTGTAGGTATCGACCGTCTCTGCAAATACGTTTACGTCGAACTTCACGAGCGTATGACGCAGGAAAATGCCGTATCGTTCGTGCGGAATTTGATCGCTGATTGTCCGTTTATTATTCATCGCCTTCTGACGGATAACGGGTCTCAGTTTACCTATGCTTTGCTCGCCGAACATCTGCGACCA
>CAIJXG010000017.1 GCA_903824505.1 uncultured Pseudomonadota bacterium
CGAAAAAGGCATCAAAATCTCGAACCAAGAACTCCGTGCCGTCAACATCAAAAAGCATGACTTCCACGGCGAATGGAACTACACCATCTCTCCGTCCCTCGCCGCTTAAACAGACGCGGTTATTTCCTCGTGCGCTCTAAGTGGGGAAGCGACAGTCGAAGATCGCGCCATACAGGTCAGGCTCCTCGGCGATATTCGGGACATATTCGACAGGCTGAAAACGGAGGGCAAACACAAAACGGACAAAATATCCTCTGCTGACTTGTGCAACTACTTGGGAGCGATGGCCGGATCGCCTTGGGCGGAATGGTATCGGGGCAAGCCAATAACGCAAACACAGCTTGCGCGGCAGCTAGACCATTTCAAAATTAAGCCAAAGGATGTGCGACCAGATGGCGGCAGCAACGTCAAAGGATATGACCGCGCTCAATTTGAAGATGCTTTCGCTCGCTACCTGTCCTGATTTGAGCCGCGACAGCCGCGACAACGTTGAAAACAATGGGGAAAGTTGAGTTTTCGAACCGCGACAAAAGCCATCCTGTCGCGGCTTTGAAATAACAAATAAGCAAGTTAAAACAAGCGTGTAGCGGTTGTCGCGGCAGGATCAGGGGAGGCAGTGAAAAGAACAAAATGGAAAACAGTCAGAACATCTTTTATGCAGGAGCCGAAAGAAGGGGCGGTGCGCTCGGCGCATGGTCTATTGTCCGCTTCTCATCCCTGATTTTTTCCAGCAACTCTTGCAAGACACGGTTATCCGATTTCCGTTCGATCTGCACGTTCGCCAGCCGGGGCGTGACGTAGGGCAAAACAATTCCGGCGCATTGGGCGCGGAAGGTCAGGGATTGGCTTTCGTCGCGGACGATGCCAAGCAGAAGTTCGACGGGGGACAAGCCTTCGGCTCCGGCCTTGATCGCCAGTTCGGAGGTTCGGACTACCCTGCTTCCTTTCTTTCGTCCTGCACCGGGACGGCTTCCACCACGCGGCATTTATTTTCCCCCGCCGTATGAATTGTTTGATTACGGGAACAGTATATCAAAAATTCGATGACAATGAAAAACAAATCAGAAGAGATAGTGGATGATAGAGCCGCCGACGAGCCAAGCTATAATAATCGAAAGCATGATAAAAATGGCAAACACCACTTTTGCCCACAGTACTGCCCATAAATCCTGACTGCGTTTCAACCCAACAAACCCGTCATAGGCTTCTTTTAATTCATCTTCCTTCTTGGAACAGTAAGAACAGATTGCATCAATTGCTCGGTTCGTCCGATTTTCAGGACAGGCCGTTATCACATCCCTAAGCGCAGATTTTAACTCACGCCGCAGTTCAGCTATTGCAAGGCTGTCTGTTGCACATTCTCCGATTTCTTCCAGTCTCGGCAGAGGAAACGGAAAATCTTTCTCATTCAACGTCGAGAAAGCCTTGTACGTTTCCCAAGCGTTACCTTCTTTTATTGCGCCGTTGCGAATAAGTGATGCTGCCTTAGTAGAAGAACGCTTTTGTTCGTCGGTTATTGTGATCCAACCGCGTGATGCATCAGCAGCCCATCTAAAAATACGAACCTGCCTAATATGCCAGTCGGCCGCATAATCTTTCTGCTTTTCTAAAACTTTTAGTAAAGCCTCTTTTAGGCCATCAATTAAATGACCTCGCTCAGAAACTTCGTCGTGAAAGGTGTGCCAAAGATTTCGCGCAGAATTGCTGGAGGACTGACTGGGGGCGTTATTGTATAAATCGAGCATTGCTGCGTAGTGTAGGGGAGATAAATCTTTAGCAGATTTTCCAATTTTACCTAACGAGACCAGCCGTTTTCTCCTTTCTTGGCCATTATCAGTCTGACCCGAACAGGCTTGGTATGCGTTTGCTAGTAAGGCCTCCAACTTTTCATCATCAGAGGCAAATAGTTCATAGTGATATTTAATTGCAGCTTCCCGTACACGCTCAAACCTCTCTTCTGTTGAATGAAAAACAGCTTTACGTTTTTCTAGCAGCCAAACGGCTTCACGATTGAAAAGACCAAAGTCAAAGTAATAGCCCAATTTTTCGGGAGGAAGCGCATCAACAACATCAGAAGGAATAAGATCGTGCGTTTCGAAACTTACCGGCAAACGCTCAAACAAGAATTTTGAAATTTCTTCCGGTGCAATCGGCACTACCCGCCATAGGCGATGAATAATTTCTATGCCATTATTTCGTCGGTTCTTATCATCTTCACTTTCCGGCCAAGGCTCATTATGATCCCACCCCTTAAATACCCCCCATCGGTCAGCAAACATGCGCCGAAAGTCACTTTCTATTGCATCGGACAATACATCTAAAACTTCATTCGTCGTAATCTCTCCAGCTTGTAAAAGGGCAATTGATCGCTCAATCTCCCGAACAATATGAAGCAGAAAGTCCAGTTTATCTCGCATCTGGCGAACGATCCGCAACCGCATTTCATGCGGTAAAGTCCAAAAATTCTCGTATTCAGTTTCGAGATAAAGAGAATTACGGACAAGGGGCGAAACATCATCTTGAATTGCCTTAATGATTGCTTCGTGTCCTTCGTATTCAGAGAATTTTGTGTATTTCAAATAACGAGCGGCAAGATAACGAACATATGCGTTAGGGGTTTTTATGGCCTGACGTAATAGGCCATATTGCAAATGTTCGGGAAACCTCAAATTCGTTAAGGCTTGTATCTGGTTCTCAAGCGGAAGACCTTCCCACAAAGCCAACAGTTCATCAGCCGCCTGAGGGCTTGTGTGTAACTCGTTGACAAGTGCCGTAAGAACCCCTGCGTCTTTCATGTTTTTCCTCCGGCTGTCGAAACCGCTACCAGAGGTGTCCAATCCTCTGGTGAGCACGGAGGTTAGTTAATCGCGATGAAACGATTGCGACGGCCTTTAGCCGTGAGGCTTGGACATCCAGAATTAATGCTTACGCAAAAACCCCGCCGCCGCCCTCCGGCTCCTAAAAAAGAGACCGAAAGGCAGCGTCGTGACGTGACGCAAAACACGTTCATCGCGAGGTAACTACACCCCGAAAAGCAGGACTGACTGCTTTCGGACGTTATGATACGGCATTGGATGATGCCGTCAATTCAAATACAGGCCATTTCCGGCGATTACCGAAGAAAATCAGAAATTTCCGCCGGGTTTCGGTAGCGTCCCCCTAAGTTTAAGTCTCCGTCCCCGCCTTCAGACTTTTCCCAAGTTAGAACAGGCGCACAAATAGCGGAGGGATTGGCTCGGTGTATAGAATTGTGAGGCCGAGGGATAAGGTTGGCACGGCAACGACAGGCGGGGGGATAGGTGCTATCGGTTCTTGGTAATGGAAAAGAATTTTACCCGCGATCAAATCAGGTCTATGAATGTTTCACTGTCCATCCCCGTACGGCTCAATCCGAGAGCAGACCGTGTAGAAATGCGGGTAGATTTCTGTCCGTAATTGTGGAATATAATTCAAATCAGCGGGTTACTTGTGACCTTCGGCGGTCACCCCACGCCAATAATCGCATATTTGTATTGAATATCAATAAGTTATAGATTCATCGTGCAATACAGATAAAAATCCGTGCAGATTATGTTCAATCCCCATGGGAGGGGAGAAAGTATCACGTTTTCAATGCGTTGATCTCCTTCTAGGATCAAAACGAGAGACTCTTGCACGGGGTTTTGTCGATGGTCCTTTTTTATACTCGGGCCCCTTCGGGCCCCGAACATTTTATCGCGGAGAGGCTCCCATGCACGAAAACGGATCACCCTATAAATCGGTTGCTCTATCCTCTGCTTCGCGAGGACATTGGGCGTTATTGATTGCAGGGGTGCTGGCGATTGCGGCGCATTTTGCGCTTCGGTGGGCGGGACTGTCCAACGGTCACGCTTTTTCGGTTGCGAATATTCCTCTGCTTGTCGTTATTGTTGTGGGTGGTGTGCCGATTGTTCTGCACATTCTTCTGAAGCTTATCCGTGGCGATTTCGGCGCGGATTTACTCGCCGTCCTCGCACTGATCACTGGCGCGTGGCTTGGTGAATACCTCGCTGCCGTGCTTATTATTCTGATGCTTGCGGGAGGTAAGGCTTTGGAAGCCTATGCCCTGCGCAGAGCGTCATCTGTGCTGCTGGCCTTGGCGGAGCGTATGCCGTCTTCCGCTCATCGGAGACAAGGCAATAAAACTGAAGAAATTGCGCTTTCCGATATAGCTGTCGGAGATGAGATCGTTGTGTTTCCTCACGAAACAGCCCCTGTTGATGGCACAGTCATGGAGGGGCAAGGCTCCATGGATGAGTCTTACCTAACGGGCGAACCTTACCGTGTGGCCAAGGCTCCTGGATCTTCGGTTCTTTCCGGCGCGATCAATGGCGAGGCAGTGCTTGTCATCCGTGCAGAAAAGGTGGCGCATGACTCGCGCTATGCGCAGATCATGGAGGTCATGCAAGACGCCGAGCAGAAGCGCCCCAGCATGCGGCGCATTGGCGATCAGATCGGTGCCGTGTTTGCGCCCATCGCCCTTATCTGTGCGATAGCGGCATGGTATTTGACCGGCGATTCCACCCGCTTTCTGGCGGTACTGGTCGTGGCGACGCCGTGTCCGCTTTTAATCGCTATCCCAATTACGCTTATCAGCGCCATATCTATGGCGGCGCGTCGCGGCATTATCATTAAAGACCCCACCGTGCTGGAACGTTTGCCAACCTGCCGTACAGCGATTTTCGACAAGACGGGGACACTGACCTATGGCAAGCCAGAACTGACGGACATTCTTTGCGCGCAAGGCGTTGAGCGAGCCTATATTCTGCGAAGCGCGGCGAGTTTGGAGCGTTACTCCAAGCATCCGCTGGCCCAAGCAATTATGCAGGCAGCGCAGAAAGAGAAACTGCTGCTGACTGAAGCCGCGCATGTTTCTGAAAAGCCGGGGCAAGGATTGACGGGCCTTGTTGCCGGACATGAAATTCGCGTCACACATCGCAAAAAGCTTTTGCAAACAACGCCTGAAATTGTGTCCTTGCTGCCCCCCACAGCGCCGGGGCTGGAATGTATTCTTATGCAGGACGGTCAATACGCGGCCACGTTCCATTTTCGTGATGCGCCGCGCTCGGATGGAAAAGCGTTCATCGGTCATCTCTCACCATCGCATCATTTCAGCAAAGTTATGCTGGTCTCTGGCGACCGCGATTCAGAGGTGACGTATCTTGCAAACCTGCTTGGCATTAAAGAAACGCTCGCCTCCCAGAGTCCTGAACAAAAGGTTGCCATTGTCCGCGCAGAAACGGCTAAAGTGCCGACTCTCTTTATGGGAGATGGCATCAACGATGCGCCCGCGCTGGCCTCGGCAACTGTCGGCATTGCCTTTGGCCAGCATAGCTCTGTCACGGCAGAGGCTGCCGGAGCCGTCATTATGGAAAACTCGCTTGTTAAAGTGGATGAACTCATTCACATCAGCACCGCGATGCGGCGCATCGTACTTGAAAGCGCAATCGGAGGCATGGCGCTCAGCCTGATTGCGATGGGCTTTGCTGCCAGTGGTTTTATCACGCCCGTCATGGGGGCTTTGTTGCAAGAAGGCGTCGATATCCTCGCCATCGCCAATGCCCTGCGCCTCAGCTGGGGTGGAAAAATTGAAACGGATTTAAGCAAATCATAACCGCTATCTTCTGCTGTTTCTGGAGCCAATCCAATGTCCGCCTATACGCCGCACACCACCAACAAGAAAATCGCCCTGCTGATAGCCGTTTTGGCGGCGACGTTGGCGTTTTCTGAAATTCTGGGCAAGAACGCTCAAACAAAGGCTATTAACCAGAACATTGAAGCTTCGAATTATTGGAATTTCTTTCAGGCTAAAACGATCCGCAAAACTACGGTGCAAACCGATCTTCAAATCCTGGAAGCTCTTGCGACACTTAACCTCAACGGCGATGCCACAGATAATAAAATCAAAGAAACTATTACCTCGTTGAAAAGTGAGGCTGAGCGCTATGAATCGGAACCAGAGATGAAAGAAGGACGGAAGGAACTCGCCGAAAGAGCGAAAAAAGCAGAAGCCATCAGTGAAAAGTCTCTCGTCGCCTATCATACCTTTGAATATGCCGCAGCGTTTCTCGAAATTGCTATCGTGCTGACCTCTGCCGCCGTTGTCACGGAAATCATGTCTTTGCTTTGGCTTGCCTGCGGCATGGGAGTTCTTGGTGCTGCGCTTTGTTTTATGGGGGTTCTTTTTCCCACGCTACTCCCTTTGTAGTACAGGCTCGTCTGCAATTTTCTGGAGGACTTCATAAAGAGCATCGAGCGGACGTTCCGCGCGGGACGTAAAAAAGACCGTATAGCGCTTCATGAGCTTTTCGATTTTGCCCGCTTTGGCCTCGGCCTCGGCGAGGTCATAGGGACTTTGCAGATTAATCCAAAACTGAGCCGCTCCACCGAAAAACCGTGCTAACCGCAAGGCGGTATCCGCCGAAATACCCGGCCGGCTCAAAGTGAAGTGCAACTTGCTAAGATCCATGCAAGGAGCACGAGATGGGCAAACGATACCGGCATATCAACGATACGGAACGAGAACAGATTGAGCGGTGGTTGGGCGAGGGGTTGATCCGCGAGGAGATCG
>CAIJXG010000018.1 GCA_903824505.1 uncultured Pseudomonadota bacterium
CGATCTCCTCGCGGATCAACCCCTCGCCCAACCACCGCTCAATCTGTTCTCGTTCCGTATCGTTGATATGCCGGTATCGTTTGCCCATCTCGTGCTCCTTGCATGGATCTTAGCAAGTTGCACTTCACTTTGAGCCGGCCGCTTTTAAATCCACCATCTGCCAAACTGTCGGGCGTTCGTGCAAGACCAGCTCAAGCTTAATACGCGGATACTGCAGTCGAAATTTCTGAAGCAGTTTTGATGTCACAGGATGAAGTGGGGCGGAAAAATTGAACCCGATCCGCAAATGTCCCGTAAGACCCTGAGACGCCTCTTGGGTCTGTTCCGCGATCCGGACAACATCCCGCAAGATCCGCTGCGCTTCAGGCAAAAGATAGACGCCCGCTGACGTGAGAGCCACCCGTCGTTTCGTGCGCTCAAACAAAGGGACGCCAAGATGGGCTTCCAACGCTTGGATCTGCTGGCTCAGCGGCGGTTGAGAGATGTTTAATTGACGCGCAGCCCGCCCAAAATGAAGTGTTTCCGCAACGGCGACAAAATAGCGCAAGTGGCGCAGATCAAGAGCATTAAGACGCATAGCATCTTAATACCACACGATCCTTATATTTCACAACCTTATCTGCAGCGTTCAAAGTTATAGGTCTTCGCCCCCTTTGAAAACGCGCTTCAGGAGAACCAAATGCTTACTCACACCTCGTTATGGGTTTCTCTCTTTCTTTTCTGCGTCGCAACGCTTTTTACCCCGGGTCCCAACAACCTTATGCTTATGCGCGTGGGATTGGTTGGCGGTTTTAGAAAAAGTTGGGAGAGTATTTTAGGCGTTGCCTTTGGGTTCGCGCTTTTCATTCTGAGTGTAGGCCTTGGACTGGGACACATGATCCAAGAACAGCCTCAACTGGCTGAAGTGCTTCGCTTGGGCGGCATCGCCTACACGCTTTATTTGGCTTGGAGCATCGCCTGTACGTCTGCTGTTCCGACACAGCAATTGTCACAAAGGCGGACGACCCGCTTCTGGCCGATTCTGGTCTTTCAATGGGTCAATCCTAAGGGGTGGATGATGGCTCTTACCACGACTTCAACCTATTCCCCTCTTATGTCTCATCCGGTCAGCCTTCTATGTGTTGCCCTTATCTTCGGCGCGACGGGCCTTTTTTCAAGCCTTCTGTGGGTTGGCATTGGGTTTTCCGCTCAAAAAGCTGCCGCGTTTCCTGTTGCGTTTCGACTGTTCAACTGGTCGATGGCCTGCTTTCTTTGCTCATCTCTGCTCCCTCTTCTAAAGCCTGTTTAACGCATCCAACGCACCTTGCGGCCACAAGACTTTATTGACAGATTTTAAGCTTGATGCTTTTCGAGAAAATGCCCTTGGATCAGATGCTTAACAACACAGCTCTCCTGAAACTAAATCCAGAACCTTCTATCCAACTGAATCTTTTCGATTAAGTGCCGGACAACAGGGATCCGCTTTCGCCTCTTCAAATCCATGAGACTTCAGTTGTAGGGTAGTAAGCTTTGCGGGGAGGGAATCCTACGGCTCTTTCCGTACGGCAGTTCTCTTGCCCCCCTTACTTTTAGAATTGCTGGTTCCTACGGCATTTCAGGGGACAAAGGGTGGAAGATCCCACATCGAACGGTGGCATGCCTTCCTCCGCGGCCTGCACAAGCAGGTGGGCGCCATATATCCCGGCCACGACCGGAACAGGGACAGCTCCCTTCGGAGTTCTTATTACGGCCCCGGGGATAGAGCTCCTGTCGTATCGCGCAGCGACCTTCCAGATATGACTTTACGCGCGTCCCATTTGCAATGCAAGCGTTGCCACGCGGTCTTTCAGGTGATCCACCGCAGCGACGAAAAGATCTTCTTGCTTGGCCAGTTCCGCGCCGGTCAAAGATCGGCTTTCCAGAAGCTTGTCGGCCAAAGACAGGCAGGTCAGCATCAACAGGCGCGTTTCCGTCGCGTTGCCGACTTTGTCCACAACGGTTTTCATTTCGTCTTGCACCAGCGTGGCGAGCTCTTTCAGCCGCGCCTCTTGCCCCGCATCGCAATTCACTGCGTAATCGTGGCCATAGAGCGTGATGACAACTTTATCCATGGGACCGCCTTTCGGGCTTAATGAGCGAGCATACGCTCGACATGCTCGATGGAATAATCCAATCGTGCGGCGACTTTTTGAGTCATGGCCAGAATTTCCGCCTCGCGGTGACGCGCTTGCTGAAACAGATCGTTTTGCCGCTTCAGGACATCGCGATGATGCGCAAAAGCTGTTCCGGCCCGATCTTCCAGCGCGAAAAGCGCCTCGTCGAGTTCTTCCAACGCTTGTTTTAAACGCTCCATGCGACACCTTCCACTTTGTGTTTTTTGGAATAAACTGTTCGGGGACCGAAGGTGCCCGAGTATAGTAAGGAGGCGGATCCGGCGTCAATGCCCGCCACGCCCGCACCTAGGGAAAAAGCGCGTCAATCGCCGCTTGCTCTGCAGAGCCGGTCTGTCCGTGAACCAGCGCATTCCCTTGCGCCACGCCCTCACGCAGAAATTCCGCCGTCTGAAAAGCTTCCTGCGCGAAAGAATCCGCCGCCCCTTCGGCCTGAAGGCGTTGCAAAACCGGCCGAGCCGTTTCGACGCACAGGCGCATCGAGTCAATCAGGCGTTCAAAAGCGGCGCGCGTTTCGGGCGGAACATGGTCATAGGCCTCGATCGCAAGGGCCGAGAAATCAAGCGCCCCCGCCTTGAAATGGGCTTTGTAATCGTAAAAGTCCCACTGCAAGATTTCTTCAAGCAACTCAGGCGTGTCCGGCACCATGTCCAGCAGCATAATCACGGAATTAAAGGTATTAAAATAGTCCGTCGATAAAAGAGTCGACGGGTCGATATTCGTGTCCGCCACTTTCTGGCGGTAAAGGTCAAGAAAATCGGACATGGAAAAAGGGTAAGGGGGGAAATAGCTCAATTTTGAAGAATAGAAGGGAGAGCAACTCAGCAAGACACGGGCACTTTAGATTATCTGAAGGCCAAAACAACAAAGATTTTTTGACACATTTTTTCTCTGAGGCCCGTTGCGCCCGCGTTCAAGGCAACGGATTTTGCGCCTTTTGATGTGTAAAAATCCATTTAAAAACAATTGGATGCAGTGTTTTTGGGCAGGATTCCAAAAAAGACGGGTTTTTTCTTAAATTTTATCTGGGATTCATCAAAGCTTAATCTTCGCTCTCTATGATGGGCTTTAGACGTTGTCCTTCCCCCTTTGAGCAGGAGCAAAACGATGGCACAGAATAATGATATGATGACCGGCCCCGAACAGGCGGCGTTGTTGGCTGCGGCGACAGGGGTATTTTCGGGGGTGTATGATCCGAATAAAAAAACGATTAAGCTTTCTGACCCGACAAGCACACGGGCGGAGCTTGCTGCGGTAACAAGAGTTTTAGACAAGAATGGAGTCACCCCCCTATCCTCAGACGGAAATCAAATTGTCGTTAATGCCGGTCTGACTAAGGCAAAAATCGATGCTATCGCTAAGGATACGCGCAAGGGGGCCGATCTTGCTGTTTTCGCTGTAGATAACGGCGGCCTTGCTGGAAAAATTGTCGTTGGGGTTGGAACTTTAGCCGTTGGAGGCGTTGAATGGGCGGGGGAGGCTGTCCTTGGTGGGGTAGCAGCTGGCATTGAGAAAGCTAAAGGAGCTCTCTCGGATGGTGATGAACCGAAGGCAGATCTAGCCGAGGCTGCTCGGACCCCTGCAGCGGCTCCGGAACAAGCTGTACCTACTGCGGCATCTACAGAGAAAAAGAGTCCAGCAGAGCTTGTTGCGGCGGCTTCTGACAAGCTCAAAGAAGGGGAAGCCCTCACTACTGAGGAGTCGCAGGCTTTTCTGAATTCTATGGGGGATAATCATGTCTCTCCGGATATCGTTGCTGCGATCAATAAGTTTGAATCTAAAGGAGTAATCCTGACCCAAGATCAGACATTTTATCGCGATTTGGGTCAAAAACAGGCAAACGCAGATACAGCACAAGAAAAACTAGCTGCGGGAGAAAAGCTCTCCCCCGATGAAACAAATCTCCTAATGGATTTAGCTAAAGAGGGGCATCTTAAGGTAAGCAGCGCTGTTGGGGATTACCTGCATGAGAAAATTCACGGGGAAGGCGGAGAGATGGCGAAACTCTCACCTCTGGAAAATAAACTTCTCCTTGAGCGCGCCGACCAATTGGGACGGGAAGCCGCCGCTAACAAAGAGAATTTCTTCGAGCAGGTTGGAAATAGGGCCAATGGCATTTTCTATAACGGCTTGAGGAGTCAAACCGCTGTAATTCCTACGGAAAAACCTGCGACCGAGGTTCCAGCGGCAAGGGCTTCGGCCATCGCCACCCCCTCCGCTAAGGCGGCGCAAAATGGAGGAGGAGGGGGGCGTAAACTTTGTTTGGGGCCAGTTTGTCTCTGATTTACCACCCCCCAACCTCCTTGGGCGCGAGGATCCCCCTCCTCGCGCCCTTTCTTTTTTGGGGGGCGCGACGAGCCGAGAGGTGGACTCTAAAAAAAGTTTAAATTGCTCACGGCGGCAGTATAGGATCTTCCCCTGAATCGGTCTCACAGGGCTTCCAGTAAAACGACAGAACGCGCCGCAACCTATATAACGCGGCTAAGTTTCAGAATCGCGGCTTGATCCATGTGCGAAGGCTCCCCCATGGGCGCTTTAGCGGGACAGGCGGCGGACTTCGTAAAGCGCGACGGCGGCGGCGTTTGAGACGTTAAGACTCCCGACAGGCCCTTGGGTGGGCAGGCGGGCGAGTTCATCACATTTTTCGCGCGTTAGCCGCCGCAACCCGTCTCCCTCTGCGCCCAGCACCAAAGCTGTGCGGCCGGATAAATCCAGCGCGGCGAGGTTTTTCGTGCCTTCCTCGGCCAATCCGACGATCCAATAGCCGGAATCGCGCACGGAATCCAACGCGCGAGCAAGATTGACGACGGAGATCATCGGCACGGATTCAAGCGCTCCAGAAGCCGACTTGGCCAGCACGCCGGTCAAAGAGGGCGCGTTGCGTTCGGTCAGAATAATCGCGCCTACGCCGAAAGCGCAGGCCGAGCGCAGAATGGCCCCCACATTATGCGGATCCGTCACTTGATCCAGCACCAACACAAGATCCGGCGGCGGATCGCCCGCCAGAAGATCGGTAAGCGATGGCTCCGGCAGGGGCGTAGCCTCAATCACAATGCCTTGATGCACGCTGTGCGGGGGAGTCAGCTGATCCAGCGCGGGACGCTCTAGCTTTTTGGGGTCGGGGCGTTTCAAAAGCTCGGCGCGGGCTTCGTCTTGCGTGGAGGCAAAAAGTTTTTGCCCTGCTTCTGTCATCCATGCGCGAAGCACGCGCCTTTGGGGATTGAGCCATGCGGCACGTGCGGCATGAAGCCCCCAGATCAACACGCCCTCTTTGGACGGGGTTGGCGCGGAAAGGGGGGCTGGCGCTGTGCGTTTTAAGGGCGCACGCTTGAAAGACTCGCGCGTCAAAGCCAAAGGAGGCCGCGGCGCGCGCGGCTTTGCGGAATCCGTCTTTTTCTCAAAACGGCTGTTTTTTTTCTGTTTCATGCCGCGCAGTGTAGTCTTCCCCCGCGCAGGAAGCTAGTGCCCTGCGTCACCTAAAAAGAAGAGAGGGGGGGGGCGGGGACAGATTTGGAACGATGATCTGAAATCCCAAACGAATGTCGAGCAAGGATCAAGTCTGGCGGA
>CAIJXG010000019.1 GCA_903824505.1 uncultured Pseudomonadota bacterium
ATCGGTCAAAAGCCCCATGCCCGCCAAGGAATCACACTTTCCAAACCTTGTGAATCCCAAAAATCACATGCACCTTCAATATCTCCAAGTGTGTGACATTTTTGACTCACCCAAAAAACGTTACTTTTAGAATTGCTGACCATCCTATTTTAACCCAAACTCCTTACCGAAAAATGAAGATCGCCTGCCATATCTGGTGTCAACTAACAAAATATAACCTTTATGTTCGTTATTTCCTTGTAACTTAAGTGGGTGTGAGCTAAGTCTCAGCAACTAACAAAACCAAGAAATTTTGTTAGTTGGGAGAATCATGCAGACCAAAGAGCGTCTCGGCCAGTATGTCAAATGTTCCGCCGTTGGTGGTGAGCATTATAGCGCCTATGTGCCGCAAAAACTTCCGCCCAATCCCCCCCTCAATATGGAAGAACTCTATCCCTTGCTCGATCAAGCAAGCGCGGCTTTGGGGCGGTTGGATGGCATGAGTATGGTTCTGCCGGATCCATCTCTGTTTCTCTATATGTATGTCCGGAAAGAGGCTGTTCTTTCTTCTCAGATTGAAGGAACGCAATCTTCGCTTTCTGATCTCCTTCTGTTTGAGAGTGACGCAGTTCCCGGCGTGCCGATGGGTGATGTGACCGAAGTTTCTTGCTACGTCGCTGCGATGAACGACGGCCTTAGCCGACTCAAAGACTTTCCTCTATCTTTGCGTCTCTTGCGTGACATTCATGCCAAGCTGATGAATAATTCACGTGGCAGCCATAAAAGGCCGGGGGAATTCCGAACCTCGCAAAACTGGATCGGCGGTTCACGTCCCGGAAACGCGCGGTTTGTGCCGCCGCCGCCCGAACGGCTTATGGAAACGCTCGACCTGTTTGAAAAATTTCTGCACGACGATAGTGTAAAACTGCCCGCTCTCATCAAGGCGGCGCTCGTGCATGTGCAATTCGAAACAATTCATCCGTTTCTTGACGGCAATGGACGTCTAGGGCGTTTGCTCATCACCTTTATTCTGTGTGTCGAAGGCGTCCTCAAAGAACCCTTGCTTTACTTAAGTCTTTATCTGAAAGCGAACAGGCAGATTTACTATGATCATTTGCAATCTGTCCGTGAAACGGGGGATTGGGAATCTTGGATCAAGTTTTTCCTGACCGGCGTGATCGAGACGGCAAATCAGGCCACTGAAACCGCTCAGGCCGTCATAAAGCTGTTTAGCAAAGACCAAGAGACCATCTCGGCCTCTGGCAAATCAACAGCAGCCATTCGGACAATCCTCGCCTATTTGCAACGTCATCCAATGGCAAACACGACAGCTATGAAAGATGCCTGTGGCGTTTCTTTGCCAACAGTTTTGCGTTCGCTTCAGACGCTCGAATCCATCGGTATTGTCCATGAAACGACAGGCAAAGAACGGCACAAGCTTTTTATATACAAGGATTACCTTGCGCTCCTTAGTCAAGGAACAGAGCCGCTTTCACGATAGAGGATTTCGGAAGGCCCTTATTGGTCTCTTCCATCGGCTTTTTCCAGTGAGCGAAGCTGATGTGCCTTTTGCGCGGGACAATAAGCCGCGCCTCGGCATCCCACAACAAAGCCAGGTGAAGCGTCATACCCTGTAGGGGCCATGGTTTCGAGATCGACACTCATGGATCGCCTCATGTGAAAAGATAGACCCCATCTTCGCGCATAAACCAAAAAGTTTCAAGAAAAATCATGATCTTGCCCTCTCAAACCCCCTTCCTCCCCGTCCTCCCTCTCCCCGCTCTGCAAGCCTTCAACAACCGGATGCGCTGGCTGTTGCAGGCGCGCGCGCCTCAGATCACCCCGGCGGGCGACTGGCGGATTTGGCTGATCTTGGCGGGACGAGGCTGGGGGAAAACGCGCACAGGGGCGGAAGACATCGCCCATTACGCCCTGTGGAATCCGGAAAGCCGCTGCGCGGTCGTGGCCCCCACCTATGCCGATGCCCGAGACACCTGTATCGAGGGCGAAAGCGGCCTGCTCCGCGTTCTGCCCCCCGCCTGTGTCGAGAAATGGAACCGCTCGATGGGCGAGATGTGGCTCACCAATGGCAGCAGGATCAAGCTCTTCTCAGCCGATCAGCCCGAGCGGCTGCGCGGCCCGCAACATCACCGCGCCTGGTGTGACGAGCTGGGCGCATGGAAAGGCAGTGACGCGTTGGATCAGCTTTTGTTCGGCCTGCGTCTGGGCACCGATCCCCGCCTGGTCATCACAACAACCCCAAGGAATACCGAGATGCTCCGTGACCTGTTTCGCCGAAGAAATGAAGATGTCCTTCTAACCCACGGACGTACCATGGATAATCAAGAAAATCTGTCCCCTCATGTGATGCGTCAACTTCAGGACCGCTATGCCGGAACGCGTCTGGGCCGCCAAGAGCTGGACGCCGAGCTGCTGACAGACACGGAAGGCGCCCTTTGGAATCGCGCGCAAATCGACCTGCTGCGCGTTCCCGAAGCCCCGGATGAACTTCGCCGTACGGTGGTCGCCATCGACCCTGCTTTGTCCAGCGGGGCCGACTCGGATGAAACCGGAATCATCGTGGCGGCCAGAGGCTTAGACGGTCTTCTTTATGTACTTGCTGATTGGTCCGGCCGCTATGCGCCCGACGCATGGGCGGAACGTGTGCTGATGCTCTACAGCGAAATGAACGCTCAAATGATTGTGGCGGAAACCAACGCAGGCGGCGAGCTGGTCGAGCGTATCCTCAAGCAAAAAGCGCCCCATATCCTGTTCAAACCCGTCCGCGCGCTTCGCAACAAAGTCGAACGCGCGCTGCCCATCGCGGCCCTTTACGAACAGGGCCGAGTCCGCCACGTCTCCGCGCTCTCGCTTCTGGAAGACCAAATGTGCCGCTTCACAACCGATGGGAACATGCACAAATCTCCCGACCGAGTCGACGCCCTTGTCTGGGCCTTGACCGAACTCAGCGAACCCGCCCGCGGCGAGCCGAGGGTAAGGATGTTGTAGGCGGTATTGTCGCCATAAATGCCCCAAACTTGACCTTCAAGGCGACAGATGTTAAAAATATCCGGTCAACGCGAAAGGTCCTGTCATGATTTCTACCCGTATCAACACGCGTCTATCTCTTCCTCTCGCCACCTTTGTCGCGCGTATGACGGCGGATGGAGGACTCTATGAAACGCCAAGCGAATATATCCGCGACCTGATCCGGCGGGATATGGAACGACGCGATATGGGGCAGGACTGTGCGGCTATTCTGGTAGGTTATCAGGACGCGGCTTCAGGCAAGATCTTTGAGTCCAAGGGCGATTTTCAGGAAGATATGAAAACCCTTGCAGCTCGCGAAGCCTCAGACTGGGCATGAAACGCGAATCTTCCTTCTTCTTGACGCGACAAGCGGCTTTGGCTCTGCGGGACATCGACAAGCAGTCCAGAGACAAATGGGGAGACCAAAGAACAGAACGTTACATCCGCTCCCTTTACACCGCGATGGAACAGGCGGCAAAAAATCCGTCAGCAGGCAAGATTCGGGTCAAAAGATCCGCGCCTTTTCTGATGATCGCCGCAGAGGGGCATTTTATTCTTTATGACAAAATGCGGTCTGGAATCGTCATCCTCGCCCTTCTTCACCAGAGATGCGATATCGAAAACCTCATCCTCGCCATGACGCCCGGCTTTTTGAAGGAAATCGAACGTCTGAAGAAACGACTCGGCTCCGACTGAGAAGGACAAAAAAAGGGCGAACCCGCCTGCGTCGAGCCAAGGCCAAAGATGGTGTAAGCCGAAGCCGTGTGCCCCCGCCAGACGGCTCCTTAACGAAATCGAAATATTCTCGCGTTACACTCAAAAAGTGTCTTTTTTCGCGAGGGATGATGGGCAAAACTCAACTATTCGATTGGCGTGATTATATCCATGTCGTCAGAAGCACATACTATTTTGACGAGTCTGGAAATCCAAATGAACGCTTCTCCACCCTTTCGGAGGGGGCAAAAGAGGAGGCAAAGGCCGAACGCGCCAATGAAAATTTGATTGAACAAACCCTTGATCAAATAAGTCTTATCCCGGAAGTTCAGAAGGGGCCGGCTCAAAGTGAAGTGCAACTTGCTAAGATCCATGCAAGGAGCACGAGATGGGCAAACGATACCGGCATATCAGCGATACGGAACGAGAACAGATTGAGCGGTGGTTGGGCGAGGGGTTGATCCGCGAGGAGATCG
>CAIJXG010000020.1 GCA_903824505.1 uncultured Pseudomonadota bacterium
CGCTTCGATCACTTCAAGAGAGTGTTTCATCCCTCGATTCTAAGCCGCCTATTTCTCGCCGTGAATCCTCAAAATGTTTCCACATTGTTCTTTTCTAAAACCTGCGGCAAAATAGATTCACTTATTCCCTCATGCCTCCATAGAGAAAAATACAGTGAACCCCCTTTTATCCTTGGGCGGTGACGCTGATACAATCGATTTGTTGGCGTCATTAAAGGGAATGGAGGGATCTATGATTCATTTTACGAGAGGCAGCGATATAAAGCCCTATCTTATTGTGCCCGTTCTTCAAACCCCAAAAGAAATAAACTCAGCCAGAAAAAACGGGGTTTTAAATCTTCATGAAAACCCGCCAAAATCGGCAGTAGGTCGCCTTCTGGATTTCAAGGATTTGGCGGCTAAAACTGTTGAGTGGGTTATTCCTGAACTTGCGGAGGCGATCCGACAACATAACCCCTTGATGCCTTGCTTAGACATGAAGTGACACCATAAAAAATTTGGCCCTGTGTCCTTCACGTTCGATTTACCCGACGATTCCGCCGGCTAAGCGTCGCAAGAAAAAGCACGGAACCCGAAAATCTGTTGCCTGCACCGAATAGGGGCTTGGCTTCTTGGTAATGATCCGTTACACAGAAGAGGATTCGCAGCCGAAGTCTCGGCTTTTCCCGCGAAGAATGGGCTTCAAACAAGGTGATGCGCGATGCCAAAAGGGATAATGGGTTTGACGAAGGCGGGGATGATTCTTCCGGCTCTTCTGGTTGCTTTGTTGGCTCATGCAGCCGTGGCCGATGATTTCGTCGCGGGCGAGGATATGACGCCCCAAACTATCAGCGAATCGCCTGTGCCGATGGACCTTGCAGCGGTGCCGTCCTCCTCGAATCTGGGGGGGGATGGACTTGCGAATTTTGGTCCCTCCAGCGGAACACTCGTCGGCAAACGCGCGGTGGCCTTGCGGGATGATGTCGCGCGGCTACGGGCCTCCGTTAACCTGAATTCCAGCGAATTTTCGATCCTTCATACAGGCGGCGCGGCGGGCGCGGTTCAGTATCACAGCACGGTCGCCGCGATCATTGCGCGGCTGCAAAACGGCACCACTCGGGGCAACCCCATCCTGCTGCGCCAATGGCAGGAGGCGGATTCCAGCCTAAGCGAAGTGACCTCCTCGCTGAACAAGTTGAACTCCCTGCAGGTGTCGATTAATGCCGACGCGTCTGTCGCCTCCTATCTTTTGGATTCGGTTCAGGCGGCCTTTGATCTCTCCGGCGCGGTGGATGAAGATCACGATCAGCTCAAGCTGCTCCGCGACGAAGTTACGCGCCTTGTCACGCAATTGGAATATCTGCATACCCAAACAACATCGGATATCGAGCGGCAATCGGCCTATCTGGGAACGGAACGCGCGAATCTTCAGTCTCTGGCCTATGCGATCAGCCGTGGCGAGTTAATCGGCAACAGTCTGGCGAACAGACCCGTGATTGTGAACACCCCGTCTGTGGCCGCTATGCCTGTGACACGGTCTAACGATCTGCCGCCCCCGGCCCCTTCGGGTCTGCATACGCAGTCGCCCACCTCGGCGCCCGTTACCCCCGTTATCCAACAGGCACCAACAGCCCTTCCCCCGCTCGTCTCGACACCGACGGCTCCCCCGCAAACACTCAGCCTTCCGCCAAAAAGCGTAGCTCAGCTGACAAACGCGGATTCTGATCAAACGCCTTCGTCTCCCCGTTCAGCCGAAGAGCCAAACCCCCTTGGTCGCCTTCTTGTCTTGGTGCGCTTCGATGAACCGAATGTCGAGTATCAGAAGCAGATGACAGAAGCGGTCGCCGCCGCCCTTGATCACCGTCCGGAAGCTGTCTTTTCAGTGATTGCCGTCGCGCCCGCCAGCGGCGATCCGGCCTCTCTTGTCAGGAAGCAAGAAACCGCTCGCACGAAATCCGAGGAGATGAAGCGCGTCCTCATGCAAATGGGGCTTCCGCCTTCGCGCATTTCTCTGACGAACACACAATCCAAAGATGTCCAAGTCCCTGAAGTCCATCTGTATGTTCGGTAACTATACTTGCCGCGCCCTATATACTCGGTTTCCTTGGAAAGCCGAGTATATAAACTCTTCCATTTTCACATCCCCTACATCCGGAACGTATCCCCCAGATAAACGCGCCTGACATCCGCGTTATCGATGATCTCTTCCGGCTTTCCCTGCATCAGAACTCGTCCATCATGGATGATGGTGGCGCGATCCACGATTTCCAACGTTGCGCGGACATTATGGTCGGTGATCAGGACGCCGATGCCGCGATCCCGCAGATGGGTGACCAGATCGCGGATATCCCCCAACGCGATAGGATCGATTCCTGCAAAAGGCTCATCCAGCAAAACAAAATGAGGTTGAGAGGCCAAGGCCCGCGCGATTTCAAGCCGCCGTCTTTCGCCGCCCGACAAGGCGACCGAGGGTGCTTGGCGCAAATGCGTAATCCCGAATTCGGCTAAAAGCTCGTTCAGGATATTCTCACGCTCTGAAGCGTCGGGTTCAATCAGTTCCAAAACCGCCCGGATATTATCTTCAACCGACAGGCCGCGAAAAATCGAGGATTCCTGCGGCAAATAGCCAAGCCCAAGCCGCGCGCGGCGATACATCGGGAATTTGGTGACATCAAGCCCATCAAGGCGAATGCGCCCCGAATCCGGCTTGACCAATCCGGTGACCAAATAAAAACACGTGGTCTTTCCCGCGCCGTTTGGCCCTAACAGCCCTACCACCTCGCCCCGCGCCAAAGAAAAACTCACATCATGAACAACAGGGCGGCCTTTATAGCTCTTGCCTAAATGCTCGGCGAACAGGCCTTTTTGCGGGACCTGATCGGGGGCTTTCTTAACCGACTTTCCGATCGGAATCACGGACGCCGCACTTTTCACTTCTGAGTCTCCTTCGACGGCGTTTCCTTGACCGGCAACAAAGCGCGCACGCGCCCCTCCCCATTCGTCAAAAGACGGCTTTGGTTTGTAGCAAAATTGCTCTCCCCCACATCGCCCGTCAATTGCGTGCCGTCCGCGCGCGTAATGCGCACATGCCCCGTTATAATCGCGATGTCCCGCGCCGCATCATAGATCGCTTTATCGCCGCGCGTTACATCCTTCTGAGTCACAACAGTGACATGCCCAATCGCAGCCATTTTATAAAGCTGGCTTGTGCCGTTCGGCTGATCGCGAAATTCGGCTGTCAGCGTATCGCCTGAAACGTGCCGATCTCCCTTGATCGCCTCCGCATGCCCCCGCGCGACAGCCAGTTTTTTCTCGTCCCAATATTCCAGACTATCGCGCGCCGTGACGATTTGCTGCGCACTTTCATAGCGTATAGTCTGCCCCGTCACCACGGCAACATGCTGATCCATATCCATGGCCCCATGATCGCCCGTAATCACGGCATTGGGCTTTTGAATGACCACATGCCCATCGGCGGTCAAACGATCAATATCCCCGCTTTTGTCCTTCGGAGTCGCTGCCGTTTTTTCGCGTTGATGCGCGGTTAACAGATCCGCCGTGACCGTCGTATCCCCGCGCACAGCCTTCGCGTGCCCCCGCGCGACATAGAGATTCTGATCCTGATACCATTCAAGACTCTGATCGGCGGTGACCTCAATGGCCCGCGAAACGGAATCGGCTTCAGCGCGTGCCGAAACCCCAAGGCCCAAAAGAGCCAGCAAGAAAAAGAAACACCGACGCATCAAGTTTCAGTCCTCATCCTACACGTCATTTTCCGCACAACCGAAAAGGCAGAAAGAGACCCGAGGCGTGGACGGGATTCCGATACGCCACGCCTCTTAGGGGCAATCCTATTAAAGGTTCGGGTTCCTTCGGTGCCCGAGTATATACTTCAGCCGCGCATAATTTGACCTTTTTTCCAAACCTCTCAGCCCGTCATACCGGCGAAAGCCGGTATCCATCGCCGCGCGTCTGCGCGGCATAAGAGTCTCTAAACAAGATCGATTTATCAGCCGTTCATCTTGTTGACTCATGGGTGCGCTATCGCTCGCGATGGATCCCGTCTGGAGCCTGCCCCGTGCTTAACACGGGGACGGGATGACGCGAAAGGTAGTTTCTAAAAGATCAAATTGTTCACGGCTGCATTATATCAACGCTTTATTTTCCCCCACACACGAGCGAAAACAAAGACAGGCCTGATCTTACAAGCTGAAAATATTTTCAACAACGCTTTTCGGCCTTACGGATCGAATGGAGATTTCCCCCTTTCCTTTCAGCATGTTAGCCACGCCCGCCTCCAAGAAAAAGATTTTTCACATTTTTTTAAAATTCATCTTGCATTTATCCAGAACATGCGTTATATATCCCTTACGCTTCTTGGCAGGAAGCGCTGAAGGAGCTGACTCCCCCGGCATTCTAGAACCTGACGGGACCAGAGCCAAAACCTTCAGAGGGCGGCATGCCGCCCTGATGACCGAAAGGGAATCGAAGTCCCGGGACTTTCCCTCGTCAGAGGGTTAACCAAGAAACGAACAAAACGAAAGAGGAACAAAAGTGAAAATCAGCCCAGAAACACCTCTATAAAGCCCCTTTCCCGCCCCAACACCGCGCGAGATTTTCAAAATCAGTCCGCGACAAGTTTTCGGGGCGCAAGGTAGGATCGATACCGGCTTTTTCCAACAGCGCCTGTCCGCCCAACGGCTTCAGGCTAGAGCGCAGCATCTTGCGCCGCTGTCCAAACGCGGCCGCTGTGATCTTTTCAAGATGGGCCAGAGGAACATCGCGCGGACGATCCATGCGCGGCACCAGATGCACGACGGCGGAATCCACCTTCGGCGGTGGAAGAAACGCGCCGGACGGAATCTCCATCACCCGCTTGGGCACGGCGCAAAATTGCGCGAGGACGGACAGCCGCCCATAATCCTTCCCATGCGGCGCGGCGCATATCCTGTCCGCGACTTCTGCCTGAAACATCAAAGTCAGGCTTTGCCACGCCTCCATTTCATGTAGCCAGCCCAGTAAAAGTTCAGTCCCCACATTATAGGGCAGATTAGCTACAACAGCCCGAGGAGCAGTCGACAAATCTCTTAAATTCAACCGCAGCGCATCCCCCTCGATGACCCGCAGCCGCTCCTGTGCTACGGCACTCAAGGCCTCCAAAGCCTGCACGCAGCGCGAGTCTTTTTCGATGGCAATGACAGACGCCGCGCTCGATTCCACAAGGGCGCGAGTCAGCCCCCCGGGGCCAGAGCCAACCTCAAAGACCGTGCAGCCCGTCAGATCTCCCGCCTGCGCGACAATTTTGCGGATCAAATTCATGTCGCACAGAAAATGCTGCCCCAGCGCCTTGCGCGTCCGCAGCCCATGCTGCGCGATCGTCTGGGAAAGAGAGGGAAGATCAGAAAGAGGCATGTGGGTTTCGAAAAAAAGGGGGGTCTTCTTTATGGGATTTGCGTCTTCGATGGCAGGGCGGACGACTTCGCGCACAGTTTCCATCCGTTTTCATTGTCGTAGGCGGTTTGGCACTTGTCTCCAAACAGAAGGGCATCGCTTGGCAAACTATATTTTGTAAGCAAGCTTTTTATAAGAGCCGTATTGTCCTGTTTATCAATGTCAAAAAGCGTATTAAACAAGCTTTGCAAAGACGAATCCCCCTTAGGAACAACCAAAAACATGCGCAAAGCCGCCACCGGTTCTCCGCTCTGCCGCTTGATCGTGTTCACATTATGCCTTGCATAAAGCGCGGCTGAAAAGGGATCGTTCACTATCGCCTCAGCCTTGTGATAACGAAGCTGATCGTACATTTCCGCCATCGAGGTCGTTTGCGAGAGGCTTAACGTATGGGCTGCAGGAAAATTTTTCCGTGTAATTTCTGTAAGCGCATACCCATCGACCATCACAAAAGTCGCAGTCAGCATTTGCTGATCTGTGAGGGAACGATTGCTCGCTGTATAGACGTAATAGGGGATGGCACCCAAATAGCCCCCAAAATCAAGAACTTTTGAGACGTTGGTGTCGGGGATGAACGGAAGACAGAACGCGTCAAAATGCTTGGTGTGCAAAGCCGTTGGAACTTGATCTAAGGTTATTTCCCCAACCCAATCTATTTTAAGACCTGCTCGCGCCGATGCCTCATTCACATAATCATAGGTTAATCCGCTGAGCCTTTTGGTGTTGGGGTCTTTGATAATATAAGGTTCAAAAGGAAGATACCCACAGCGAATAGTCTTTGTGCGGATCACTCGATCATAAGCCGTCTCCTGCGACGCAAAGGCGCGAGGTGAGGCGGTCGTGATTCCTGCGCTAAAAGCCAAGATTATCACGAAACACCAGAGGATTTTTTGCACGTTCATGGGGAGTCCCAAGTTCTCAAAGAGCGTCTATACCGCACCACGCCATAAGTTAGCCTTTTGTGCCCTGAGCGGTTGCGACAGGATTGCCGCGCGCCGGACAGGAAAAGATGAAGCAAAATAACGACAAAGTCCGACCAGCGGCACTCATGACGCAGAGCGCGTGGTGTCGAGCAAAAAGCTCGACCTGTAACGTCTCGCAGTATAACGCAAAACCAGAGCTATGGTGCCCAATCAAATGTTCCCTTGATTCGTCAAACGTTCGGGTTCCGAAGGAACCCGAGTATACAAAGCCCCAAATTTAGGTATGGGTGACATTTCCTAGGAAGGACCCAACGGAAGGCCAGTCCAAATCTGGCCTTCCGGTTTGATTACGTCATAAGTCCGCCCCCCTACGCTGCAGGTCTTATGAAATCCCCCAGCTTGTCGAGCAGGTAATCTGCGTCCTCGGCGGCCATGTCTTCGTATTTTGTAAGGACTCGTTCGATAACGCGAGCGCGGTAACGCGTCCAATCGGAAACGCCGCCGTCCAGATCCGTCTCATGCACGATATCAATGGCTGTGCGGGCGACGGGAAACAAATTCGCGGGCATCTTCGCGCGTTCACATAGGGATTTCAGCCCCAGCTGTCCGGCATCGTGGATCAGAATGCGGGCGTTCACAAGCGGAATTTGCGTGATCACCGCCAGCGCAATCTCGAAAAAGGCGACATCCCCCATGCATAAAGCCCGCACGATCACCGAAGGCGTCAACCGTCCATGCTGATGCATCTGGAGGATCAGCTTTTCCAGCTCCTCCGTCGTTGATTTCTCCGTCAAACCCACAACCGCGCGTTCGCGGCTTTGCATCACGATATCAGAGGCCAGAGCCGGGGACAGCTGATGATGAGAAACCAAATAGTCGCGCATCGTATCAGCAACGAGGGTCGCAAGCCGCTCAGTTACCGTGGGCGGCAGCGTTTGCCTGCGAATCATTTTCTCGGTCACGGCCTCTTGGGTGCCGAAACGGTCGACGACTTTGTTCAAACTTTCTTCGGGGATATGGGCCGTCGTATTTTCCATAAGCCGCGCGACGGCCTCTACGTCCCCAACATCGGCTAAAATCCGCGAAACAGGCGCGGCAAGCCCCTCGCGTCCGGCGATTATCGTCTGCTTAGCGGCCACGCCTTGCTGCACGATCCGCACCAAATCATCGTCCGTCAGAACGCTGGAATGTTCCAGAATCGGCAGCGCGACTTTTTCAATATCATTGGCCAAACGCAGCGCGACATCATGAGACAGCCGGTGCGCCGAGCGCAAATTTTCAGCCAAAGCCTGACGCACGCTCGTTTCCACATCGTGCGCGAGCAAGCGCACGATGTCTTGAGCCATCGACAGTTCCGCCTCAGTGAGGCTCGGATTCTCGATTTGCGCCGCCATTTTGCCTGCGAGCTCGGTCCGCACAAGAGGCGAAGGCTCGGCCAAAAGTTTGGCAACGTCGGCTTGGGTCAGGATAGAGGACATGAGGCTTCCTGAATTTGAATCAACAGGCTTTCTTCTTTAAAAGCCTTGCCGTATCTTGCCTTGAGCCAACCTGATAGTCAAAGATTCCTCCATGACCGACCTCAAAGCGCATATCCGGATCCTTCCCGACCACCCCAAGCCGGGAATCCTGTTTTATGACATCGGGACTCTTCTGGCGCATGGGGGGGCTTGGAAAACAACCATCGACCGCATCGCCACGAAGCTTAAGCCGCTGCACCCCGACAAGTTGATCGGAATCGAATCGCGCGGATTTTTAGTCAGCGCGGCAGTGGCGGCTCAGCTGGGCATCGGCTTGGCCATGATACGCAAGCGGGGCAAACTTCCCGGACGTGTGCTGTCCCGATCCTACGCCCTTGAATACGGAGAAGACGTGATTGAAATGCAGGAAGGCATTTTGAACGCGGGGGAGCGCGTCGTTCTCTGCGACGATCTTTTGGCAACAGGGGGGACGGCAGAAGCCGCGCTGGGCCTTGTCCGTCAAGCGGGGGGCGAGATTATCCATGCCGCCTTTGTGATCGAGTTGGAAAATCTAAACGGTCGCGCCCGTCTGGATGTTCCCATCAGCAGCCTTGTTCAGTTTTGACGTGAGGAGATTTATGCCGCCGAAGATCCTAAATTTTCTTCAAAGACTAGGCAGAGGTCAAAGTTGAGGACCCTTGGTATACTCGGTTTCCTTGGAAAGCCGAGAATGCGATTCCGCGTAAAACACGCGCGAGGGCGAAGCTGATGCGCCTTTTGCGCGGATGAAACTTAAGGGGTTCCGAAGGAACCCACGCATATAATGTTTCTAGCTCTTGCGTCTTGCCTCCGCCCCCTTGATATGGTCTGATAAAGTCCCATATCAGGAAACGGTATGGTCTCCTGAAAGGATCTGATATGGAAAAACCCCCGGCGGGTGGCGCTTTGTATCCCGTTTTGCCGCTGCGTGACATTGTTGTTTTCCCCCACATGGTCGTGCCCCTTTTTGTGGGGCGCGAGAGGTCCGTGCGCGCGCTGGAAGACGTCATGCAAGAGGATAAACAGATCCTCATGCTGACTCAAAAAACCTCGACTCAGGAGGATCCGACCATAGACGATCTCTATCTGATGGGCACGGTCGGGACGGTGTTGCAACTGCTGAAATTACCCGATGGAACGGTAAAAGTTCTGGTCGAAGGGACTCATCGCGCGAAAGTTACAAAATTCACCACGAACAAAGAGTTTTTCCAAGCTTTTGCCGAACCGGTTGAAGAATATATCGGCGATTCGGGTGAGCTTGAGGCTATCGCCCGCACCGTTGTGGGACAGTTCGATCAATATATCAGGCTTAACAAGAAGATTGCCCCGGAAGTCCTTGTAACAGTTAATCAGATTGATGATCAGGGCAAGTTGGCCGACACCATTGCCGCGCATCTTTCCCTTAAAATTCAGGACAAACAGGCGTTACTTGAAGCCACCTCCGTCAATCAGCGGCTGGAGCGCATTTACGCCGCGATGGAGGGCGAGATTGACGTGCTGCAAGTGGAAAAAAAGATCCGCACACGCGTCAAGAAGCAGATGGAGAAGACCCAGCGCGATTATTATCTGAATGAGCAAATGAAGGCCATTCAGAAGGAGCTGGGCGAGACCGAAGACGGGCGAGGCGAAGCGGATGAATACCAAAAACGCCTGAATGAAAAGAAACTTTCGAAAGAGGCGAAGGAAAAAGTCGAAAGCGAGCTGAAAAAGCTGAAAAGCATGAGCCCCATGTCGGCCGAAGCTACCGTCGTGCGTAATTATTTGGATTGGGTTTTGGGCATCCCGTGGGATGAACCCACGGGCGTTTGCCAAGACCTCCGCGCCGCAGAAAAAACTCTGGATGAGGATCATTACGGGCTGGATAAGGTCAAAGAGCGTATCTTGGAATATCTGGCCGTTCAACAAAGGCTGGACAAGCTCAAAGGGCCAATTCTATGCCTTGTGGGACCTCCGGGCGTCGGCAAGACCTCTTTGGGCAAATCGATCGCCAAGGCCACGGGGCGAAATTTCGTGCGGATGTCGCTGGGCGGCGTACGAGATGAATCTGAGATCAGAGGCCATCGGCGGACTTATATCGGCTCGATGCCCGGCAAAATCGTGCAGGGCATGAAGAAGGCGAAATCTTCGAATCCGCTGTTTTTGTTGGATGAGATCGACAAGCTGGGCGCGGATTGGCGGGGCGATCCGTCAGCGGCTTTGTTGGAAGTTCTGGATCCCGAACAGAACAACAGCTTCAACGATCATTACCTAGAGGTCGATTATGATCTCTCGGACGTCATGTTCGTCTGCACGGCCAATTCTCTGCGGATGCCGCAGCCTTTGCTGGATCGGATGGAAATCATCCGGCTGTCCGGCTATACGGAAGACGAGAAAATCGAAATCGCCCAGCGTCATCTGATGGATAAAATCCTTGAAGATCACGGGCTAAAAAAGAAGGAATTTACGGTTTCCGAGGAGGCGGTGCGCGACCTCGTCCGCCACTACACCCGCGAAGCGGGCGTACGCGCCTTGGAACGCGAAGTCGCAGGACTGGCCCGCAAAGCGGTCAAGGAAATCGCCGCCAAAAAGAAGAAAGCGGTTCATATTACCTGCCGAAATCTTGAAAAATACGCAGGCGTGAAACGCTTCCGCTATGGAGAGATTGAAGCCGATGATCTTGTGGGTGTGACCACGGGGCTGGCTTGGACAGAAGTCGGCGGCGAGCTGATGACCATCGAAGCGGTCTCGCTCCCGGGCAAGGGGAAAGTCACGGCCACGGGCAAGCTGGGCGATGTGATGAAGGAATCCGTGCAAGCGGCTGAAAGCTATGTGAAATCTCGCGCGGTCGCTTTTGGAATTAAGCCGCCTTATATTGACAAACGGGACATCCATGTCCATGTGCCCGAAGGCGCGACGCCGAAGGACGGGCCCAGCGCAGGCGTGGCGATGGTCACCTCTATCGTCTCAGTTCTGACGGGGATTCCTATCCGTAAAGATGTCGCAATGACCGGCGAGGTCACATTGCGCGGCCGCGTGCTGCCGATCGGCGGGTTAAAGGAAAAACTCCTTGCGGCGCTGCGCGGGGGGATTACCACCGTCCTGATCCCCAAGGAAAACGAAAAGGATCTGACGGAAATCCCCGATAACGTCAAAAAAGGCATGAAGATCCTTTTGATGAACACGGTCGAGGAAGTGCTGAAACACGCCCTGACCCGCCCTCTGACCCCCATCGAGTGGGACGAAATTGCAGAAGCCGAAAAACTGATGACGAAAAAGATCGAAAATAACGGGATCGACATCGTGAAGCATTAACGAAATCCTGCCCCGCGCCTAGATTCTGGATCTGTGCGCGGGCGGATTTTATGCTAGGGTTGGTCCGTCTTTTCCGTTTCGGAGTCTTTCGCCATGCGCCGTTTTCTGTTCGCTTTCGCGGCTTTTCTGAGTCTATCGAGCGGAGCCTATGCCCAATCTCTGGATAATGATCTTCCGCCGCCCGTGATTATTCAAGGCGTGTCTGCGCCTGAATCCGCCGCCGCCCCTCCTCCCGTGGCTCAGCCCGAAAAAGATCCCTACACCGTTACGGATATCGCGGGGGATGTGACGGCGGATCAGGCCGATCATGCACGGGATCAGGCGCTGACCCAAGCCGAACGGGCTGCCTTTCTTCAGCTTTGCGCGCGATTTGCCCTTTCAGGCCCCGCGACGACCAAACTGACGGACGACGACATAGCGGGACTTGTGCAAAGTTTCGATCTGCAAAACGAACGGGTTTCGGCCACCCATTACGCGGGCGTTTTTACGATTCACTTTAAGCCCGATCTCGTGCGCGCCAAAATTGCTAAACTTTCACCGACGCCCCCTGCCAGCAAGAATGGGGATAAAAATGGGGCAGAGAAAACCTTAACGCTGCCTCAATCTTTGCCGAAGCCCATTGCTAAAGGTCCCTCTGCACGGCTTGTGGCGCGGGTTCAATCGCCGAATTTGGCCGCGTGGCTGCGGATTCAAAAACAGCTTGAGACGATCCCGCAAGTTTCGACCGTCAAAGTGATTGATGTGATGCATAATGGTGGCCAGATCGAGCTTACTTATACGGGCACGGCAGAAACGCTCCAACAAGGCGCGGCTGAACAGGGGCTGAATCTGTTGCATCTTGGGTCCAACCAATGGCTTTTGGCGGATGTTCAGGCTTTATCTGCCCCACGATGACAGACGCCGCCAGCGTCCCGCCCGCGCAGGTGTTGTGGCAACAGATTTCTTTGCCCATCGGATCTGCGCTGATTGGCCGGACGGAAGACGGTGCCTTGTGTCGCCTATCTTTTTTGGAAAGCCAGACTGTTCAGGAGACCTTAACAGTCTGGCAAAAAAGCTGGCCGCGCACGGGCTTTAAGCCTGACCCGACGCCTGTCTCTGCGTTCGATCTCAAATGCCTGCCCATACTCTTGATTGGCACAGCATTTCAGCGGCGCGTGTGGCAGATGATTCTTGCGATTCCCGAGGGCGCAACAGAAACCTATGGCTCTCTAGCCGCCCGTCTTGGCGTCCCCCGCGTCGCCCGGGCTGTCGGCGGGGCCTGCGGCGCAAATCCCATCCTCTATCGGATTCCCTGCCACCGCGTGATCCTTAGCAACGGAAAAAGGGGCGGTTTTTCGGGTGGGGAAACGCTTAAACAGAAGATTTTGGAGAGCGAGAAGAGGCGGCTCCACCGGCTGCCATAAGGTCTATGTGGCGGGGCACACCCTTAATCGCAGCCTATCATCCTTTATAAATCGTGATGCTCTGCCGTGGCTTTTTGAGAGCGCAGGCAGAATTTGGACGTTACGAATCTTGTTTTAAGAGAATACAAGTGTATGTTAAAGAGGCGCTCTATTCGTTAAATTTAGGAGTTTCCTGTGGCTGAAAATGTTCTTAACAATGACGTTCTTCATAGAAATAAACCGCAGAAGGCGGCAGACCTTGTCCAGTCTGCGCTCCCTATCCTCCTTGATCTCTCACGTGCTGATGAAGGCTTTGACCTGAATAAAGTCAACCGCTCTTCTCCAAAAGACATTTTGTCCTTGTATTTCAAGGTGTCTGACAAAAAGGAGCTTGGGGCAAATAGCGCGAATGTTTTTCTTGAATTTTTAAACACGATGTCTTTGCATCCTGCGATGCGATCGGACTATTCCGCCGGGGAGAAGGAGGTTGTATGGCAGACTGTGGCCGCGTTTCTTAAGAAGGTAAAAGAGCTAGAGATATGGCAGGAAAGGCTAAGGGGTAAAGACGCATCTGTTACAAGCTCTAGGGGAAATTTAGAGTTATGGAAATGGAAGAAAAGCCTTCTTCCTAAAGACGGAAATAAAGAGCCTACTAACTTTAGTGATCCTTTTGATAACGATGTTTGTCTGGCTCAGGCAATGGTATCGCTTCAAACGCTTTCGACCCTTTGCGGTCTTGGGCTGGACGTAAAGGCTCCGGAAACATGGGGGAAAAAAGCTAGCCTCGCTTGCTTTGCCTTTTCCCGTGTTTGCACCTCTGCCGAAGGGGTCTTGTGTCCCACCAACATCCTGCACGCAGAACGACTCTATATGCATGGAATTTCTGGCTGCATTCGTCCCAAGGATAGCCATGGAGCTGTCTTCTCAAAATCCGTTTTAGATGAATTTGAAAAGCTCAAGCTGTATCAAAAGCAAGAGCCCCCCCCCTCCGTTGCCCAAAAATTAGGATGGGGAGAAGCTGCATGTTCCTTGCTTATGCGCAAGGCTTCTGATCTTAAAGAAAAGATGCATAGTACCGGACTCATTTTTTAACATTCAGCAATACCAATATGTTAACGCTCGTTCCGGGTAATATTAAACGGGCGAGTGTGGTTATTATTTTGGGGAGGCTTGAATTTGAGAACAATCGGCGCAGGTAATCGAGGCC
>CAIJXG010000021.1 GCA_903824505.1 uncultured Pseudomonadota bacterium
CGAAAAAGGCATCAAAATCTCGAACCAAGAACTCCGTGCCGTCAACATCAAAAAGCATGACTTCCACGGCGAATGGAACTACACCATCTCTCCGTCCCTCGCCGCTTAAACAGACGCGGTTATTTCCTCGTGCGCTCTAACGGGAAAAGAAAGGAAACGAGAGGAAGAAAGCCAAGCGGCAAGGGCTTTTTTTATCTCTGAAAGAGGCGTAGGATTCCTTCCGGTGTGATCAAGGGAGGATACCGATGAAGAGCGATATCATCATCATTGGCGCGGGGCCTGCGGGGCTAGGTTTAGCGCGCGCACTTGCAGATACAGGGCTGTGCATCACCCTGATTGAAAAGCAGAAAGCGGATATTTTGGCAGATCCGCCGCTGGATGGGCGCGACATCGCTTTGACACACGACTCGCTGCGAATCATGAAAGAAATGGGGATGCTGAAATCCATCCCAAAAAACGAAATCGCGCCCATTTGTCAGGCGCAGGTTTTTAGCGGCGATTCTTCTTATTTTTTGGGTTTTGATACGAAAGGAACGGGCAAAGACGCATTGGGATTCTTGGTGCCTAATAACGCAATTCGCAAGGCCGCATGGGACGTTGTGCAGCCTTTTGCCAATATCTCGATTCGCACGGAGGCTGAAGTTAAGCAGGTTTCGACCACCGCCACAGGCGGCACAGTTGTGTTGACAACGGGCGAGCGGCTGGCCGCGCCTTTGATCGTTGCCGCCGACAGCCGTTTTTCCAGCACGCGCAAGCAAATGGGGATTCCCGCATCGCTGACGGATTTCGGGCGCGTGGCGATTGTCTGCCGCATGACTCACAGCAAACCCCATGACAGCGTTGCCAAGGAATGTTTCTTTGATGCATGGACTCTGGCTATTCTGCCTTTGTTGGGAAAAAAATCCTCCATCGTCATTACGCTACCTGCCGATGAGGCGGACGCCGTCATGCAAATGCCTCTTGAGGCCTTTAACGGGCGGATCGAGCGTAATCTAGGCGCGGCGTTAGGGAAGATGCGCCTGACGGGTGAGCGGTATGCCTATCCGCTTGTTGCCGTCTATGCCACCCGCTTTGCCGCCCAGCGTTTCGTTTTGATAGGGGATGCCGCCGTGGGGATGCATCCGGTGACGGCGCATGGCTATAATCTGGGCCTTGGCGGCGCAGATCGCTTGGCGCAGGAAATCCGCAAGGCGATCTCGCTGGGGCTGGATATCGGCGATTCGACCGTGCTGGATTCTTATGCCCGCGCCCATCGGCGCGCCAGCGCCTTTCTGTATCATGGCACGAATATCCTCGTGAAACTTTTCACCGATCACCGCCGAGGGGCCCTCGCGCTGCGGAATCTGGCCTTGCGGGTGGGCAACCATTTGCCGCCATTCAGAAAGTATGTCACCCGCCAACTCACTGGCAAAGCTGCGTGAAAAACCGGATTCCAAAAATCCCAACGCCCTCTTATTTGTCCAACGTCGCCCTGCATTATCTGGAGCGATACGCCGCATCCGAGGCTTCTTTGCGGCGGGTTTTGATGAACAGGCTGCGGCGGGCCGCCTTGTCCCATCCGGATTTTTCGCCGTCTTCGGAAGTGTGGCAAAATTTGCTTCCCGCCATTGAAACCATCATTGCCCAGCATCAAAAAACGGGCGTGATTAACGATGCCTCTTTTGCCGAGATGAAAGTCGGCAGCCTACGCCGTCAGGGACGCTCGCGCCGCGCCATTGCACAAAAACTTTTGGGGAAGGGGATCAAGGGCGCGCTTGTCTCGGAGGCGCTGCGCCACCATGCAGAGGAAAACGGCGTGGAGGATGAGGAGGCGGAATATACAGCCGCTCTCGCTCTTGCCCGCCGCAGGAAATGGGGCCCTTTTCGCACGCGTACGGCCCCACCCGAGCAAATCCGCAAAGACTTCGCTTCTCTGGCCCGCGCGGGGTTTTCTTCTGCCATCGCTCAACGCGTTTTGAAGGCCGAACCGCTGGAAGAAACACTCTGAAGCATTTGAGAAAGCTCAAACAACGGCAGGCCGACAATCCCTGTATAGGAACCCGACAGAAAACGCACCAAAGCGGCCGCACGCCCCTGTATCTGATAGCCCCCCGCTTTCCCGATCCCTTCGCCGCTCGCGACATAGGCGGTGATATCGGCTTCCGAAAGACGCCGAAAAAGAACGGTACTTTCGCTGAGACGGCGCAGGACACGCCCATCGGGCGCACACAGCGAAACGCCCGTATAAACCCGATGTCGCTGACCTTGCAGAAGATTTAGACAGGTGCGAACGTCCGCCTCGCTTTCGGCCTTGGGCAAGATTCGGCGGCCAACGCCAACGACAGTGTCGGCGGCCAAGATAAAAGCCCCCTCATGCCCTTGAGCGACGGCATCCATTTTCTGTAGGGCTAAACGAGCCGCAAGATCCCGAGGTTTTTCCCGCACCAAGGGTGTTTCGTCGATGTCCGGTGCGACGACCCGATCTGGTACAATCCCGATCCAGGCCAAAAGCTCTAAACGGCGCGGTGAGGAAGAAGCGAGGATAAAGGGCGCAGAGACCATCCGGCGGATCGTTATTTATGCCGGAAGGTGATCCGCCCTTTGGTCAGATCATAAGGGGTCATTTCAACATTGACCTTGTCGCTTGCCAAAACGCGAATGCGGTTTTTCCGCATCTTGCCCGAAGTGTGCGCCAAAATTTCATGCCCATTGTCCAATTTGACGCGAAACATCGCGTTGGGAAGAATCTCCGTGACGATTCCTTCAAATTCAAGCAGGTCTTCTTTAGACATTTTGCGCCGACATCAGGGTTTAAGGTGACTATGCAGACAGGACGCTTAGCAGAAACCGCCGCAAAACACAATTATTATCGATATACTCGGGCACTGAAGGAACCCCTCACGTTTTATCCGCGCAAAAGGCGCATCAGCTTCGCCCTCGCGCGTGTTTTGCACGGAATCGAATCCTTCCGCTTTCCAAGGAAACCGAGCATACTGCCTTTCAGAAATCCGGAAAAGAGCTGGAGGCAAGGACAAACAGTCGCTCCTCAAGAAAACCTGCCGACCCCTTGCCGTATTTGTTGCCAAAATACAACGAAAAATGTTTATTGAAAATCATTATACAACTTGAGCTTGTCTTTCTTGGATTTTTCTGGAGAGTAACAGAATCCTCTTGGTGTACGGGTTAGCGTGGCTTTCTGCCTCCCGCTCCTTCTTTCCTGTTGTTACAGAAATCTTATCCGTCAGACCTCTCTGGAGGGGTTTTATGCAAACCATCAAACTGTTAGGCGCTGCGTTGATCTGCGCGTGGATCCTCGGTTTCGCGCCGCCTGTTTTGGCTGCCGATTCCACGGATCTATCGGTCGGCTTGAAGACATTGCCCTTGTTAACAGAAAAAATGAGTGGCGCCGTAGTCGTTGCCGTCGTTTTTGATCCCGCAAAGCCCAATTCGAAAGCCGAGGCTGAGTCGATCAAAGCCATGATTGATAGCGGCATGGAACCGCCTGGAGGGATCAAGCTGACGGCCACGCTGGTGTCATCGAACGAGGGGCATAAGATGGCTGGCGCAAAAATTGTCTATATTGCCCAAGGCAGCTGTTCGGATGCCGTCGCGGCAACGGCAACTGCCGGAGGCATGCTCACCATTTCGACCGATATCGACTGCGTGAAGGCAGGCAAATGCATCATCGGGGTCGTGTCAAAACCGAACATCGAGATTTATTACAGCAAAGCCGCCTCGGATGCCGCGAAGATCGGCTTTTCTCAGGCTTTTTCGATGTTGGTTAAACAAGTTTAGATCGCAAAAGGGTAAGGGCATGCGTAGGCATATGAAACTTTGGGGGCCCCCTATGAGGAAATCTCTGCTTTCAGTTAGCTATTCCGTTGCCGTCTTGGCCTTCGCGTGCGGGATCAACACACCTGCGCAGGCTCAGGTATCGATGGATTACGGGGCGCTGCAAGAGCTGTTTGGCGAGCCCGTGACGACCAGCGCGACAGGCACGCCCCAACGCGCCAGCGAAGTCGCAACGACTATGACCATCATCACCGCTGATGAGATCAAGCACGCCAGCAGCCGGAGCATTCCACAGATCATCGGGGAGCTTGTGCCCGGGATGGATATTATGCAAACAAGCGCAACGGCGTTTGAAGTGGGCGCACGCGGCTATCAGCAACCGATGCAGCCCCGCTTTCTGGTTCTGATCGATGGACGCCAAGTCTTTGTGGATGATTATTCTCGCACGGTCTGGGACAATCTGCCGATTAATATCGATGATGTGCGGCAGATCGAAGTTGTGAAGGGCCCTGCATCCGCGCTCTTTGGGTCAAACGCAGCGGGCGGTGTTGTCAATATCGTGACCTACAGCCCGCTTTACGACAATAGCAACGCGGTGACGGTGGGACTCGGCTCCCAAAATACCGTTGTGGGAGATGCGGTCGCCACGGCGAAACTGGGCAGCTTCGGGGGCATAAAACTCACGGCTGGCGGCATGAATGGGGATGATTTTCATACCAGCCGTGAGGTGGCTGAGCTTGCCACCTACACCAACCCTCAGCACCGCTATATAACCCAAAGCTCGGTGTTTCAGCTTGCGCCGAATGTGCAAGCCAATACGGAGCTTACTTATGCCGAAAGCAAAGGGATGTTTGCGGATTATGCTGATTTGGTGGATCGCAACGATTTCACGACCTATTCAGCGCGCGTCGGGTTCGGGTGGCAGACGCCCTATGGCCAAATCAGCAACAATACCTATCTCAACCATGCCGAAGCCAGCACATATACCGCCCCTGCAGTGGCCTTAGGTGGCGCGACGGATCTTATCGTCAGTTCGCTGGAAGATCAGTTCAAACTTGGCGTGGATCATTCTTTTCGGGTCGCTCTTGAGTATCGGCACAAAACATTTACGGATATGAATGGCACTGCGCTTCTTGCACCTTCCGCTCCTCGAACAGAAGAAGACGTGTTTACAGGTAGCGGAACATGGGTCTGGCACCCGACAGAGCCGTTGACCATAACGAACGCGCTTCGTTTGGATCATGTCGCTGGAGAGCAGACAGGAACGCTTCCCTATGACTCTTTTGTGTCCGCCAATCAGTACGGCCATGATGTGAATGCGCTGAGCGTGAATTCCGCCGTTAATTACAAAGTGGACGATTTTAACGCCTTGCGCCTGTCCTATGGACGGGGGATTCAATTACCAAGTTTGGTAGAATATGGCTTCAACTTTGCCTTTTCTTCTCCGTCTTCTATTTACTCTCAAGAAGGGAATCCGAATCTCAAACCAACGATCGTCCAAAATTATGAAATCGGGTATGACCGGAAGCTTCCCGCGCTTGACTCAACGGCTAAGTTCTCTGTGTATTATCAAATAAATCAAGACATTGTGGCCGAGACGGCCTTGCCCGTGGCTATCCGTTTTGTGGGGGGGCCTCTTCCCATTGCGACTTTCCAAGAGATTAATGTCGGAAACAGCGAAGGATGGGGAGGAGAGTTAGAATTACAAGGAACCCATCCCTTGGGATTCCGTTGGGATACGAGTTACAGCTATTCCAGCGTGGCGGATTCTCAGACAGTTAAAGAATTAGTTGGGTATGATAAATCAACGCCCACTCATCATTTGAGGCTTTCGTTGGGTTATACGACAGGTAAATGGGATTTCGACGGGCATGGACAGCTTGTAACGGCATCGGCGCTGCAAAGGGGTTCTTTAACTTCCACCTATAATATCCCAACCCCTGTTTCTGGATATGCAAGCCTTGGGGGCAGGATTGGCTATAACATCCGCGACACGATGACCCTTGCGGTAATGGGGACGAATGTGACCAACGCCGTAACAGTCACAAGCCCCTATCCCGCCGTCGAGCGTCAGGTTCTCGTCTCGCTTACGAACAAGTTTTAAAAAAGCCTGTTGTTGAGACCTTAAAGATGGGGCAGAATCAGGGGACGTATCGCGCCCCCTATTAGCGCCAATGCTCCATCTTAAGGAATCGGTATATGTCCTCTGCTGCTCACGCCCTTCCATCCGACACACAGCCTTTAAGAAACCTACCGCCTTTAACCGTTCTGGATGAGCTTCATGCCTGTCTTCGCGCCGTAGGAGAACAGGCCCTTACCCATGTCCCGCCAGCCAAAATAGAAGCCAAAATCCTAGAATTTGTTGGGCCCCTGCGCGAGATGCCGGATGTCGAGTTCCGCGCCATCGATGCCTTGGGCTACGCGCTGGATCTGGCTTTATTTACGCCGTCCCTGATGGGGCAGACCGCTGTGGATCGGCTGATGCGCAGCGGCAAACTCATAACCTCGGCCAAACGCGAGGCCGCTCTTTTGTTGCGGAACTCTGTTTTTCGTTTGATCCAGATCACCCAAGGGCTTGGAAAAGATCTCTATGAAGCCGTGGATCTTGCCAGTGGAGAAACACTTGTTTTGTTCGATCAGACCATGGGCCTGCGGGAGGGAGACTCTTGGGCGCTGCGCACCTGTTTTTATGAAAACGCGCATCTCTCGATCGGCCCTGTGACGCCGTTAGATCCGGCAATGCTGGAGATAGCGAAGCCTTTCATCAATCATGGGCGCAGCCTTAAAAACCCGCTGCGTTGCGCTGAAGCGCTCTACCGCCATTTTATCCGTCATGGAGATCCTATGGCGGGGGTGAATCCAAAGGCGTTCGAGGAGGTCCTCTTCCCCTTCGATAAAGAGGACGGGCCCATTCACGCGCTCGCCGTGCGCTGGGCTGATTTCGATACGCTTCCGGAACCAAGCGCGGCAGAGATGCGCCTTTTGCGCGGCGAGTCCTATCTTGTTGCGGTACGCGAGTCTTTAAGCGCATGCTGCGCGGCGCATATCATTAAGAATAAAGGCTTGATCGCAGCCTATGAACGCATTCTTGTCGTTCAGCTTGAAACCATCCATCGGCGAAACAGCGCCGGAATTCGCACCTCGCACGAAACGCTGGAAAGTCTAGCGCAGGATGTCAAAGAAGCGATCCGTGACGGGCATATCGATTCCAGCGCGGCTCCTTTATTCGAGGAGCTATGCCGCCGTGCGAAGCTGGCTTGCGGAGCCAAAACAGCACATAAAACAAGCCGAGACGAGCTGGACAAGGTTCTCGCCCGCATCCAAGCCCTGCGGAGCAAAACCGTGGCGCAAGGCTGTACCGAGGAAGAGGCCCTCGCCGCCGCAGGCAAGGTTGCGGAATTGCTGGATCGTTACGGCCTATCGCTCAGCGAACTTGATATAAAAGAGCAAAGCTGCGCGGGAGAGGGAATCCAAACCGACCGCCGCCGCCGCAGCGCCTTTGATGATTGCGTTGGAACGATTGCCGATTTCTGTGATTGCCGCTGCTGGTACGAGACAACCTCCAGCGGGCATATCCGGCATATCTTTTTCGGCCTTCCTGCCGATGTCGCAGGAGCGCGGTATTTGTACGAGAAAATCGAAGAGGCTTTTGAGACCGAAACGGGCCATTTCAAACGCGGCGATTTGTACAATAGCCATGCGTCGAGCCAGCGCCGCAGCGCGACTAGCTCGTTCCAAGAGGGGCTTGGCGCGGGCATCCGAAGCAAGCTCGATCGGCTTAAAGAAGCGCGAACCGTTAAAACCAAAGCATCGGGGGGACGCGATCTGGTGCCTGTCAAACAAGGCATGATCGAGGATGAGATGGCAGATCTCGGTCTTAACATTCGCAGCATACGCACAAATTCAAGCAAACGCATCCTTGCCAAAGCCTACCAGTCGGGCCGCGTCACGGGAGAAGCGCTGGAGTGGGAGGAGAAGATTCAGTAACCCTACCGCCGTGGAAGAGACGGAACGGAACGTCGCGTCGTCCCCCGTCCCCGCAAATTTGTTGCCGTCCCCTGTTTGCGAACCCGTTCAGGAACACGGGGCACGGCAACGGGTTTCTCCAAGGGCCGTGCCACAAGACGGCGGGCTTTATTTTTAAGGACAGGCGGTGTTTTAACCGTTTCCTCAAAAATAAAATGCACAGCTTTTAAGCCATTGCGCCACGCGTCAAGCACAAGCCGTGCCGCGCTTTCCACTTTATTAGGCAGGGACAAAGTCAAAACAAGCCCCGTATCGCCCGACACGAATCCCTGCAGCGCAGCGGCCATGCGGAGCCGCGCCTCCGATCCAACTTCCGCCCCGCATCCGAAAAGAGGCCGATGACGCAGGGCCAAAAAGATCGCGCTCCGCAACGTTTTATTGCCATAGCAGGCTTGATCGGCCGCTTTGATCTCCTCGGCATCGAAGCCCATATGAGCCAAAAGACTAAATCCCGGCGCCTCGAAAACCGATGCGGGGATTTTCAAAACACCCCGGCAAAAAGTTGGCCCAACGATCCACGGTGTCAGAGCCAACCGGATGGTATCCACGGAAGGCAGATAGGCCTCAATCCGCTCAATTGCCGCCCCGTCCAGCCCGTGCGCGCGCAAAGTTCCATGATTGATATAAGGCGTGCGGCGCAAAGATTTCAGCCCCGTCACATGCCGCGTCGCTGCCTGAGCCGTCTCAGCTTGATAGCCCAACCGCGCCAAAGCCTCTCCGACCGCAGGGTGTAAAGATTCTGAAAATCCGCCCCCCTCCTCCGGCTGCAAAAGAGTCAGCGTAGAAAGTGGCTCAACCCCTTGCGTTCCCCCTTCCATCAAAAGAGCAAAAGAGGGCGATGGAGTCAGATCCGTTACCGCCGTCGCGCGCAGCCCAAACGCCGTCGCTTTTTCTAAAGCCTCGTTCCAGCCGCGCTGCGCCTCGGCCAATAGGGCCAAATCGGGGGCATGGCGCAAAGGCAGCGGCGTGGGCAGAACGGATAATTTTTCGTAATCGCTTCCATCGCCATGAACCGCCCGATGATGGTTACGCAGACTCCGCAAAACGGTGGATCGATGTGTCGTAAAGGAATCGCTCGCTCCGCGCAAAGCCGCCATTTCAGCCGAAGCCGCGAGGCACGCGGCCGTCACCAGCGCCGTGAGGGAGGCGGCAGTCGCCCGTGCCGCCTCGCTGTCATAAGTCAGACCAAGCGCAAGCAACAAGGGCGCGAGATTAGCCAGCCCAAGGGTCACATCGCTCCGCCCATGCAAATCCAGCAGCACAACAGTCAGACGCGCGGCCTGTTGCAAGGCCTCGCTGTTCAAGCTGCCATCCTCACGGCGAAATTTCATCAAATCCAACAGCGCACCGGCTTGGCTTAGGGGACTCGTTTGCCAATCGGCCGCAATATCGCCCAATCTCAGCGTCACAGGATTCCCCGACGCAAAGATCTGCTTCCACAAAGGCGCGGCGCAAGTCTGTGCGGCTTCAATCTGCGTGTGGCGCAGATTCTTTTCAAACCGATCAGAAAAGGATGGCTGTTCGGATAGCGGCACCTCAATTCCATAGGCCCATGAAAGCCCCAGCGGCGCGATCACCTCCGGCAAGATCATCACATGGCGATGGATCAGCGCGTAACGCGCCTCGTCATACAGGGCGCGGGCAGGACGTTCACTGGTGAAAAGCCCAAGCGCCCATGCTTTGGCCAAGGCCGCGCCCACCACCCGATCAAAAATAGGCCTTAAATCCCCTTCCGCACCCTGCGCACGGCCCAGAGCCTTCCGTCTCCATAGCCAAGAGGGAACCGTGTTCTCCTCAATCACCTGCAGACGAAGCGGAACGGCAAGAGCCGCAGCCTCGGCCATCACCTCAAGCGATCCCCCCTCCCACGCGCACGGCGCTGTCAAAGCCGGATAAACCTCATCTCCCACCCATTCCGTTTGCGCGAAAGGGATCGAGTCATAAACCTCCCGATCTATCACCGTGAAAAATCGCGCAAAGGGAGCGAGAAAGGCCGGTTTTTTGATTTTTTCGGTCATGCGCAAAAGCTCCGGATGAAGCGCGAGAAACAGAATGTCCCAAAGACGCCTCTCGCTTCTGACACAAAATATGGGGGTAAGAAAGAAAAACTTACCCACATATTGTACACATCGGCTTACAGCAGAAACCGTGCCAATTATATATTCCCGCTTTGTTCCCACGCGCGGAAATGATGCCACGCTTCCTCGCGCATGGGATCCGCTTCGTTCAAAATATCATGCCGCGCGGCTTCAATCCGGTGGCACGATAGGCCCGGAAGAGCATCTAAAATCGGCTCGATCTCTTTTGCAGGGGTCACAGGATCCTGCCCCCCCGTCAACACAAGAACGGGACATGCAAGACGCGCCAAATAGGACGAATGGTGGGTTATCTGCATCGAGTGAAGAGCGGCCAAAAGCCAGCTCCAATCCACGCCGCCGACGATCAAATCGGAATGGGCGGTGAAATACTGCTCCATCACGCGGAAACGCGCTTCCTCATGCGTGAATTGGTTGTCCGAAAAGACCGTATTTCTGGAATCAAAATCATGTTGAAAGGGCGCGTATTCCCGTCCCTTATGGAACAGATGAACGCTAGCCCATGCAAGACCATAGGCGGCCAGATGCGTGAAAGTTGTGGACAGCGCCAACATAGGCGCAGTCAGAAAAGCCCCCGATATTGGCGGCGCATCTTCTATGAGCCAGCGCAAAGCGACATGCCCACCCAAAGAATGCCCATGCACCAAAAGAGGCAAACTCAAAGAAGGACGCAGGGTCGCGTCAAAAAAGCAGCGCAGATCCTCCAAATAAAGCGCAAAATCGTCGATATGATCCCGCTGCCGCGCCGCGCCGGACAAAAAGCGGCTGGAAAGCCCCTGTCCCCTCAATTCAAGAATCACCAGCCGATAGCCAAGGAGGCGAAGCGGCTCAAGCTCGCGGGCTTTTTTCTCAATAAATTCCCGCCGCCCGGGGAGTACCAACAGGATCTTTTGCGCTACGCCCTCGGCGTCCAAAACGGCATAGCGCAGCCGCGCCCCATCGGGCAAAACAAAGAAGCTGTGGGGCAGGAGATCAACAGACATGGTTTTATTTGAAAAAATTAGAAGGATTTTATATATACTCGGTTTCCTTGGAAAGCCGAGTATTCGATTCCGTGCAAAACACGCGCTCAGCGAAGCTGATGCGCCTTTTGCGCGGATAAAACGTGAGGGGTTCCGAAGGA
>CAIJXG010000022.1 GCA_903824505.1 uncultured Pseudomonadota bacterium
CCTCAGCACAAGATTTACCCGTATTTGCTTAGGAATATGGTGATTGATCGCGTTCATCAGGTGTGGAGTTGCGACATCACTTATATTCCGATGAAGCACGGTTTTCTGTATTTGGTTGCGGTGATTGATTGGCATTCGCGGTTGGTTTTGTCGTGGCGGTTGTCAAATACGATGGACAAAAGTTTTTGCGTTGAAGCGTTGCAAGAGGCGTTGGACACCTACGGAAAACCAGAGATTTTCAACACAGATCAAGGCGTACAATTCACATGCGAGGCGTTCATCAAAACTCTGTCCGCGCAGGGAATCCGCATCAGCATGGATGGCAAAGGACGGTGCCTCGACAACATTTTCTGCGAGCGATTATGGCGGAGTTTAAAGTACGAAGAGGTGTATCTAAAAGCCTACGAAACGGGCGCAGAAGCGCGACTTGGAATCAGCGCGTGGATTACGTTTTACAATACCGAACGCCCCCACCAATCGCTCGATAATTTGACGCCGCAGGAATTTCTTACGACACGAAAAGAAGCCTGTGGATATGGGGACAACGCAAGAAAGGGCGTTGACCACATATCCACAGCTAGACCCACAACAACAGCACGAAAGGAGTTCACATGAACAAAAAGAAAGGATAGAATGCGCCACTGTCCTACACGCCATGCGTGTAAAGGCAATCCAACTGGGAACAGAGACTCTCTCTTAATTATCCAAAAACCTGTTTCATAAATGGGGGCCAGCGTAATCCTTGGGCACTTGTGGAAAGTTTGAAAAACGCGGGAGAGATCTTGATGGGTGCGTTTACGCCCGTACCGCTTGGCAACTTCGCAATTGGCGTGAATGCCGTTTTGCCAACGGGTGGCTTCGCGCGCAGTTCATCTTGCACCTCTGTGCGTGATTTTCAAAAAACGACAAGTCTCGCTTATGTAACGCAAGAAGGATTCGCGCGTTTACAAGAAACCGTCGTGACCTTGGCGGATGAAGAAGGGTTCCCCGCGCATGCCAACGCCATTCGTGTGCGCATGGCGCGTTTGGATGCTGCCAAGAAAGCACGAGCAACATGAATACATCAACGCAAAAAAAGCTTATTGGCAATCGGTTATTGATACCGACAAATAGCCAAGCCATTCTCTGGGACATGGATGGTGTGCTCATTGATTCCTTGGAATTGAGCCTTGCTGTTTGCAATCAGATATTATCACAACATTTCGGAAGTAAGGTAAAATTGGGGGATGCGTTTATCCGTTCAGTTTTTGCCCATGACATTCCAACGTTTTGGCATTTAATTCTAGAACACTTAACTGATGTGTATGGAATAGAGAATGCACTGAAGGTGAAACAGACGGTTCAGGCTGCTTATGTGACCATTAGAATGGAAAGTATATTTAAGACCAATCCTGGGATTCTGGAAATTCTGGATGATGCCAAGTCAAACGGATTGAAAATGGCAGTGGTTTCAAACAACCCAACGGAAGAGGTAAAAGATACTTTGAATAAGTCAGCTATTCTTGGGTATTTTGATATCGTTATTGGCAATGACATAGAGAAGTTTGGCAAAAAACCAAGCCCTGACACTTATATCTTTGCAGCGAAAAGCCTGGGCATCAAATCAGAGTTTTGTGTTGTCATTGAAGATTCTTTGATTGGTGTTGAATCTGGCCACAAAGCGGGATGCTATACAATTGGCGTTGCTACGGGTGGCACTGATTATGATGTCCTGGCGCGGTCTCAATGGACAGCCCAAGTATATTCTTCATTTGAAGAAAAATATCTCGCTATGGAGTTTGGAGACGTGAGGAAAAAGAAAATCCTCACGCCGAATGATTTTGTTAGTCATATGATTGAGCATATTGCTTGGCGACTCTGTGTAGAAATTCAATTGAATTGGACTTCTGACGATTGGCAAGAATTAGGACAGGTTCTTGGACATAAAATGCGTCAATTTAGCGTTTATCAAAATTCTGCGGCGGTCTTGGGTATGATCGACGATGGCAGCGCTGAAGTAACAATCGAACTGACGGATGCTAAGCCTAACTTAGTGATTACCGGCATTGATACGCTTGATTTGGAATGGTTTCTATCTTTGCGGTGCGAGCAATTGGACTCCGGCACACCACTGGTAGAGCTGATGCGAGGCTTATCTAAAGGACTTAATGCAATTGTCCAAGTTAAAATTTGTAGTGTGCAAGACCCGCATCATACTTGGGAAGGCGTTTTTCGCTCTATTGGCATTGCTTTAAATCGAATCTTTACCCCCAAACATTCCCTCATGTTCCCTTCCGATTCTTTAACGCAGTCTGCTGAGGAGAGCGATAACACACGGACGTTACGCATACTTTCAAGATCCCCGAATTACAGTAAAGTTTTTAGGGGTACGGCAGAAAGCCATGTCATAGGAGCAGTAGATTTTTCAAAACAGATTGAAAATTCTTTTATCTTCAATGTTGCGCCCAATATTGATGTCAGCAATTTGCATCGATTGCTTATGATTCTTTCCGAACAGGGCGGATTTACTATTCAAGTGGAGTACAATGCCATCGTTCTGAATTCAAGCCATGTGGTATTGGAAGATACAGCTTTGGTTTTGGGGAGAGCTCTCTTAGAAATCCTTATGATTCGCATGACTCAATGGGGGGTTAATGGTGCTGGAAGCAGCATTCAAACTGTGGATGACATCTCTACGCATCCAATTCATGTCGGCCTCAGTATTGAGGGACGTAAGTTTTGGTTGTTTGTTCCCTTTAAAGATTCGAGTGAAACACTAAAAAGAACCTTTTTGGTTGGCCAGAATATCTATTCAAATCTTCGATCTGAGGATTTAGATGACTTTCTGGATGGGCTGGCCGGTGGCTTGGCGTGTAGCATTATCGTCCATGTGCATGAAATTATCGATGCGGATGAAGGATGGCGATTGATTTTTGCCGGTATCGGCAAATCTTTGAAAGAGGCTTTTGAATCAAATCCTTATCGCAAAGGTGTTCCGCCAGGAGTTAAAGCGACTTTAACCTAATTTTTAAACCTGCAGATGTGAAGACTTGATCTTTTTTCTTCTTTGTATGGAGTCCGCATGAGTGTTTTTGATCCGACTCTTCTCCTGCGTCCCGCGATCAGGAATTTGCGCGCGTTCGGCGCAGCGTGCAACGAATTTGCCGATAGGGGCGACGCGCAAGAGTGGGTGAAGCTTGATGCCAGCGAGAATCCATGGCCTCCGCAAGGTGCTTTTGCGACGCAATGTCGCGCCAACCGCTACCCAGAATCACAACCTAAAATTCTCAAAGAAACTCTGGCGGGGCTTTATAGCGTTGCGCCCGAACAAATTTTACTTTGTCGCGGCAGCGAAGAACTTCCCGATCTTTTGATTCGCAGTCTTTGTCAGCCAACGAAAGAAGGCGTTGTGGTTTGTCCGCCAACTTTTGGCATGTATGAAGTTGCCGCCGCATTAAACGAATCTCCTGTGCGTTATGTCCCGTTACGCGCCGACAAAGGTTATGATCTCGATGTCGATGCCATTCTTGGGGGATGGCAGGGGCATGAGAAACTGATTATTATTCCTTCGCCTGCCGTACCTTTGGGGCATGTTATGGCGTTCGATCAAATTAAAGCGGTGCTAGATGGATTGGCGGAGCGCGCTATCGTCGCGATTGACGAAGCTTATATCGAATTCACGGAGCAAGAAGGCTGGGCATCCTATTTGGATCGCTATCCTCATTTGGTTGTTATGCGCACGTTATCAAAGGCTTATGCTTTGGCGGGGGCGCGTCTTGGTGCGTTGATCGCTGCTCCCAAGCTGGTGGCAAAATTGGTAAATGTGTTGCCGCCTTATCCCTTATCTGCAGCGTCTATCGAAGTCGTTCGACAGGCTCTAGATGCTTCGGGTATCGCTTTGCTGACGGAACGCCGCGCACTTTTGATAAAAGAGCGTCAGTATATGGCACAGAATCTTAAGCAATCAGTGTGGGTGGAAAAGCTATTTCCCAGTGATAGCAATTTCTTGTTGGTGCAAACGCGCGATGCGCGCGCATTTGTCGAACATTGTCGCAAGTATGGAATCGTTGTGCGTAATCGCCATAACGATGTTTCGCAAACGGTGCGTATCGGTATGGGGGCACCAGAAGAAAACGACCGCGTTCTTGTCGTGCTGGGCGTAAGCGCTATAAGGAATAAAGCATGATTGTCGTTATCGACAGCGGCGTCGCCAATCTAGCCTCCGTTAGGGCTGCGCTAAAACGGCTTAATGTCGAGGCCGAAGTCACAAGTGATATCCAGAAAATCCTCGCCGCCACGCGTGTGATCTTGCCCGGCGTTGGATCGGCATCGGCAGCGATGGCGCAGTTGGAAGCAAAGAAATTGACCAACGTTATGCGTAATCTGACGCAGCCCGTCTTGGGCATCTGTCTTGGCATGCAACTTTTGTTCACGCACTCTGAGGAAGGTCAAGGCTGCGCCTGCCTTGATGTTATCCAAGGCGCCGTTAAGCAATTGCGTCCTAAGCCCGATATGCCTATCCCGCATATGGGTTGGAACCAAATCAAAGCGTCCGCGCTTCATCATCCGTTGTTACGCGGCGTTACTGGCGAGAATTTTGTTTATTTCGTGCACAGTTTTGCCGCGCCTATCGGCGGTTATACGCTGGCTTCCTGCGATTACACAGAAACCTTTACTGCGGTAGCGGGATACAAAAACTTTTTCGGTTGCCAGTTCCATCCTGAACGTTCAGGCCCGATCGGCAGTCAGATTCTTAAAAACTTCTTGGAAATGTAAAATGGACATCTTCCCCGCTATCGACCTTCAAAATGGGCAGTGCGTACGCCTCACACAAGGCGATTTTGACACAGCCAAGATTTATGAAGCCGACCCCTTTCTGCAAGCGCGTAAATTCGCAGAAGCAGGAGCGACATGGCTGCACATGGTCGATCTTGACGGCGCACGCGCTGGAGAAATGCGGCAGTTCGACATGATCGCCAATCTTGCAAAACAAACGATGCTGAAAATTCAGGTCGGCGGCGGCATTCGCGAGGATGAAACGATCAAGAAACTTCTAGACGTAGGTGTAGAGCGCATCGTCATCGGCAGTTTGGCGGTTAAAAACAAACCGCTTGTGCAACAATGGCTGCGGCACTTCGGGGCGCACCGTATCCTGCTCGCTTTCGATATAAAGTTCACCGACAATGAACCCGAAATTCTTACGCAGGGTTGGCAAAGCAGCAGTCAGGAACTTCTGTGGGATGTCTTGGCTGCGTACGAAACCAGCGGTCTCAAGAACATCCTCTGCACCGACATCAGCCGCGACGGGATGCTGACAGGGACAAATTATGCGCTGTATCAATCTATTCAAGAACGCTGGCCACGGCTTGATATTCTGGCCTCAGGCGGCGTTAAGGGTCTTGATGATCTCCTTACGCTTGCGAAACAAAAACTGGCAGGTGCGATAGTCGGCAAAGCTCTTTACGAAGGCCGCATTAACCTCGCTGATGCTATCCAACAGGTGAAGCATGTTGGCTAAACGCATCATCCCCTGCCTCGACGTCAAAGACGGTCAAGTGGTCAAGGGCGTTCAATTTCGCAATCACGAAGTGGTTGGGGATATTATTGACCTCGCCGCGCGTTATCGCGATGAAGGCGCGGATGAACTTGTGTTCTACGATATAACCGCCAGTAGCGACGGACGCATGGTTGACCGAGAGTGGATTTCCAAAGTCGCCGACGTTCTGGATATTCCCTTCTGCGTCGCGGGTGGCATTCGCACAGTCGATGACGCGCGGGCTATCTTGGCAAATGGAGCAGATAAAATCTCCCTTAACTCTCCCGCACTCGAAAACCCAGATTTGATTGATGAAATGGCGCAGGAATTCGGATGCCAGTGCGTGGTTATCGGTATCGACAGCAAGCAGACGGACCATGATTATTGGGTTTATCAATACACAGGCGATGTTATGAAAACCCAATCCACACGCCGCCGAACGATGGACTGGGCGATAGAGGCCTCACAACGAGGCGCTGGTGAAATCGTCCTGAACTGCATGAATCAAGACGGCATGCGCCAAGGGTACGATATTGAACAACTGCGCGCTGTTCGAGCCTGTGTTGCCATCCCTCTTATCGCTTCCGGAGGAGCGGGGGCGTTGGAGCATTTTGCCCTCGCCTTTCAGCATGCCCATGTCGATGGGGCTTTGGCCGCCAGCGTTTTCCATAAGCAGGTTCTAACGGTGGGCGAAGTGAAAGATTTTCTCCGGCACCAAGGAGTCGCAGTGCGGACATGACAAACAATCTCGATCTCAACTCTGTCGATTGGGCAAAAGGCGATGGTCTCGTTCCCGCCATTGTTCAAGACGCGCATACGCTCCGTGTTCTGATGCTTGGCTACCTAAATCAGGAAGCCTTGCAAAAAACAATATCCAGCGGCCTCGTCACTTTCTTCAGCCGCAGCAAACAACGCCTCTGGCAAAAGGGAGAAACCTCGGGGCATGTTCTGCGTGTGCGCACCATCAAGCTGGATTGCGACAAGGATACGTTTTTGATCCTCGCCGAACCGCAAGGCTCTATTTGTCACACCGGCACGCAAACCTGTTTTGGCAAAGGTGACGCCGCCGATCTTTCCGTGTTAGCCGATCTTGCCGCAACCATTCATCAACGCCGCGTGATGCCAGAGCCCAACAGCTATACCGCAAAATTATTCGCCGAAGGCATCACGCGCATCGCGCAGAAAGTTGGCGAAGAAGGCGTTGAAACGGCATTGGCCGCAGCAACGAAAAGCCCTCATCTGGCATCGGAAGCGGCAGATTTACTCTATCATTTACTTGTCCTTCTGGAGGCTTCCGACACAAATCTGATGGAGGTTCTAGAAATTCTTCAAACCCGTGCGCAGATGAAGAAGGCCAACACATGACAGACTATACTCGGTTTCCTTGGAAAGCCGAGTATTCGAAAAACATTTTGCTGCCTTCTTCGGGGAAGCCGCCGATCTTGCAGGTGAAGGTACGCTGAAATATTTCCGCAAGGGAATCCATGGTCACGCAAGCCGATCGTGAAATAGAGCAGAAACTTCGCGACCTCATTGGCAAAAGATTTCCCAAGCACGGCATCATCGGTGAAGCATTCGGTGCAGAAAATCAAACCACTGAATTCGTCTGGGTTATCAACTCCATCGACGGCACCCGCGCCTTTATGACCGGTAAACCGCTTTTTTGCACCATCATCAGCAAGTATGGAGAGACGCGGTGCTTGAGGGAAAACCCTTCACCGTCCGTTATTGGCTGCAAAACTGTTTCGGCTTGTGCCCGATTGCCCCGCCTTATCAGGCCTTAGATTGTGGGACGGTTCATGGGATAGGCGCTTTGAAAGCCTCTTAATTCTCTGTTTTTCTATTGGAAATCAATGCGTTAAAGAACGCCAAATGGTGGACCTGATCGGGATCGAACCGACGACCTCGTCATTGCGAACGACGCGCTCTCCCAGCTGAGCTACAGGCCCTTTTGCGAAGCCCGTCTTATCCTCTACCCTCCTGTTCCTGTCAAGATATGCGATCAAAAAATTTTGCCCCAAATTTGGCCCCAGTTTGGCCTTGGCGCTCTTTTCGCAAACGTGATATGAAGACGGCGTTTCTTTCCTTTCGCAGGATCCTCATGCGCCCGCTTGCTTTGTCTTTATCCGACCTTGGCCTTGTTAGCCCGTCTGCTGTTCATGCCAATCTTGCTCCCGCTGCGCTTCACGAAAAAGCGCTGCAACGGCAGGAAGTCCAGCTGACCGCCGACGGCACGTTGGTGGCGCGGACGGGGGCCTATACGGGACGCTCGCCCTTCGACAAATTCATCGTGCGGGATTCTGAAACGGAAAACACCGTTGATTGGACAACCAACCAGCCTTTTGATCCCGCGCATTTTGACGCGATCCGGACACGCATGGTGGACTGGCTAAATGGGCGCGAGGTTTTTATTCAAGATCTTTGGATCGGCGCCAATCCTGCCTATCGGATGCCTGTGCGCTTTATCAGCACGCAGGCGTGGCATAGTCTTTTTGTGCGGAATATGTTTATCCGGCCGCCGGCAGGATCTCCCGCTCAAGACCCTGAATTCACGGTGATTCACGCGCCGGATTTTCGCGCCGATCCCGCGCGGGATGGCACGCGCAGCGAGGCTTGCGTGTTGATCGATTTCACGCGCAAACTGGTTTTGATCGGCGGCACCTCTTATGCGGGAGAGGCTAAAAAATGCCTCTTCACCGTTATGAATTATCTGATGCCTACGCGGGGCGTGTTGCCGATGCATGCGGCCGCATCTTTGGGCACGTCCGGCGAGACGGCTGTTTTCTTTGGCCTGTCGGGAACAGGCAAGACGACTCTCTCCGCTGATTCCTCGCGTCTTTTGATTGGCGATGACGAACATGGCTGGTCAGCGGACGGCGTTTTCAATTTCGAAGGCGGCTGTTACGCGAAAACCATTCGTTTGAACAGCAAGACAGAGCCAGAGATTTACGCGGCCGCGCGACGCTTTGGAACGGTTTTAGAAAATGTGGTGATGAATCCCGATACGCGCGCCGTTGATTTCGATGATGCGCTGCTCACGGAAAACAGCCGCGCCTGTTACCCGCTGGACTATATCCCGAACGCCAGCGCGACGGGCATGGGCGGTAGGCCCCAGAATCTGATTATGCTAACTTGTGATGCGTATGGAGTTTTACCGCCGATCAGCAAGCTGTCGCCTTCTCAGGCAATGTACCATTTTCTTTCAGGCTATACGGCCCGTGTGGCAGGGACGGAGCGCGATGTCCAAGAACCTTGCGCTGTTTTCTCGACGGGCTTTGGGGCACCCTTTCTGCCCCGTCCGGCGGAAGTGTATGCCGAGCTTTTGGGGAAGCGAATCGCAGAACACAAGGTTGATTGCTGGCTGGTGAATACAGGCTGGGTCGGCGGCGCTTATGGCACTGGCCGCCGGATGGATTTGCCAACTACCCGCGCCCTTGTCCGGGCCGCTCTGTCGGGTACGCTGGCCAAAAGCGCCTTCACGCCGGATCCAGCTTTTGGGTTAATGACTCCCCTGTCCTGTCCGGGCGTTTCACCCGACATTCTCGCGCCGCGCGATCTGTGGGAAGATCCTGCGGCCTATGACGCGCAAGCGCGAAAACTCGCGGCGCTGTTCGCCGAGAATTTTCAGCGTTTTGTTGGCAAAACAAGCACAGAGGTTGAAAATTCTGGCTTTGTTTCCGCGCCTTCTCCTGCCGCCGTTTAAGAGGTTTCCATGTCTTCCTTCTTCGCCCCCCGTCTTGCCAAAGTGCAGCCCTCTCCGACCTTCGGCATGCTGAAGCTCGCGCAAGAGCTGAAAGCCCAAGGTAAAGATATCATCGGCCTGACGGTGGGGGAGCCGGATTTTGACACGCCAGATTTTGTCAAAGAGGCCGCCATTGCGGCGATCAAAGCCGGACAAACGAAATATACGGCCATTGACGGAACCCCCGCCCTGAAACAAGCGATCATTGGGAAATTCGCCCGCGAAAACGGCCTGACTTACAAGCCTTCGCAGATTATCGTCAGCGCGGGCGGCAAGCAGATTTTGTTTAATGCGCTGATGGCGACCGTCAGCGCGGGGGATGAGGTGCTGATTCCAGCCCCCTACTGGGTCTCCTATCCGGATATGGTGAATTTGGCCGAAGGCACGCCTGTTTTTATCCCAACGAACGCGGCCGCTAACTTCAAAATGGCGCCACAGGATCTTGAACGCGCCATTACGCCGCGCACGAAATGGTTGATCCTGAATTCGCCCAGCAATCCAACCGGCGCGGCCTATACGAAGGCCGAGCTGCGCGGCTTAGCTGATGTATTGCTGCGGCACCCACATGTGTGGGTGATTGCCGACGATATTTATGAACATCTGGTCTATGATTCGTTTGAATTTGCTACCTTAGCGCAGATTGAACCCGCGCTGTTTGATCGGGTCTTAACTTTGAACGGGGTATCCAAAGCCTATAGCATGACAGGCTGGCGCTTAGGCTATGCCGGAGGGCCGGAATCCCTGATTCGCAAAATGACAGAGCTTCAAGGCCATTCGACCAGCAACGCCTGTTCCATCAGCCAAGCGGCAGCAGTGGCGGCTTTGAACGGGCCGCAAGATTTCTTGAAAGATTGGGTTGCCACCTTCCAAAAACGCCGCGATTTTGTTGTGGAACGGCTCAACCGGATTCCAAAACTGTCTTGCCCAACGCCCAATGGCGCTTTTTATGTCTATCCCAGCTGCGCGGCGGTCATCGGATGCGTGACGCCGGAGGGCAAAAAGCTGGAAACGGATGAAGATTTTGGCGCCTATCTGCTGCAACAGGCCGGAGTCGCAGTCGTGCACGGCTCGGGCTTCGGCCTCGGCCCCGCCTTCCGCCTGTCCTACGCCGTCAGCGACAAGGCCCTGAGCGATGCGTGTGACAGGATTGAAAAGGCTTGTGGGGCGCTGTCCTGATTATAAAGGTGGGCTGCTGAGTTGAGGTCATTTGATACAGTCGCTCCAATCCCCCAAGAATTTTGATAGTTGCGTTGAGAATTATCCTGTTTTTTGGATCGTTCTGATGAAAGTATTTCCGCCCTTATGGGGAGGCATGATAAAGTAAGGGAAGATTTGATAAGGAGTGTTGCATCGGAAATGATCTAAAAGGAACGGGTGCAGGATCCATTTGGGGTGCTGTCAACAGATCTATCCCGTGGAAGTCGCCCGGACTTTATTTGACGGCAAGTGCTTTGACTTTTCAGGCTGTCATCAATCCCTATGCCGCTGGCCTTCAACTTGCTTTTTTCTGCGCTCAAAGATGGGCGACCCTGAAATACGCTCCAAACAAAGAAATTTACGAGGCTGCTTTTAAAGATAAGCCTTATCTGAACCTCTTGATCGGTCCTCAGGGGCCCTATTTCTCAAGCACGGTTGCGACGGGACTTTTGGGAGCTGTCGGCGCATGGACCGGAAACGCACCAGAACTCACACTGGCTTGCCTTTATTTTCTGCCGTCTCAAATTGTCCAAACAACATTACGAAGCGGCGTTTTTCTTTCGGATGCGCCCAAAGGGACGGTCAAAGCACGGATCAAAAACCTCCTTCTCGCTTGTGCAGATGTCGGCATGGTTTGGGGATTAAGTCATTTAGCCGTCAGCGGCGGTGTTCCCGCCCCTATGGTTGATGCGATCAAAGATGTAGGAACAGTCTTTGCGGCGACGCGATTTGCGCTGGCGGAAGGAGGGAAACCAAAATGGATTCATTCTGATATTGTGGCTCTGGATATGATGCTTTCGGTTGTGACGACCGCCTATCATGCGTACAAAACAGGGCATACGACCGAATTTTATTCCCGTCTTGAGGCTTTTATAGGTTATTCACGACTTGCCGTGGATCGGGCGAAAGATAGTGGAGAGACATCTTTGTTTGAAATTGAAACGCATGGGCCAAAAGCTTTAGGATGGTGTCGAAAGGTAGTGATGCAGCCATCCTAAGCCCTGTTTTGAGTTTCTCTTACCCCCCTCCTTCTACATACATATTGACGTAAACCTTCACACGCCATGTCTCACCACCCCCCGCAAGACTTTTCTGAAAAAAGGCTTCCCCGAGCCCTTTTGGATGTCATGCGGCTATCAGAACGTTTGAAAAACGAGTTGAGGCATAGCTGGCTTTCCTCAGGCCGCAGAGAAAGCGTGGCCGAACACACGTGGCAGATGGCTCTTTTGGGCCTTTTGGTAGCGGAGCATTTGGAACATCCTGTCGATCTGTCCAAAACGCTGAAGATGATTTTGGTTCATGATATTGCTGAAATCGAGGTGGGAGACATACCGTCCTTTGAAAAAAGTGAACGCAAAAATCTGAAAGAAAAAATGGAAAGAGAGGCCATTGAACGACTCTCAGCCCAAATTCCGGGGGATGTCGGCGAGGAAATCAAGCAATTATGGTTTGACTATGAAGAGTCACGCTCACCCGAAGCCAAATTCGCGAAAGCGCTCGACAAAATAGAAGTTCAAATCCAGCATAATTTTGCAGATCTGAAGACGTGGGAAGAAATCGAGTATGATCTTGTCTATACCAAGATGGATAACTATTGCGCCCACGATTCCTTTCTTGTCTCGTTATGCGCAGAGGTCAAAACTCAAGCCGAAGAAGAAATGATCAAATTCGGCCGCGACCCCGCTATGGTTAAGAAAAAGCTTGGGATTACAAGCTGATACAGAAATGCCTGCCAAAGCAGCACCCCCCTTCCGGTTTTTTTGTCCTTCGGGAAAAATTGCCTTTTTCCGTGCTTGAAGCGCTGGAAAAGGCGATTTTATCCGGAATTTCATATTTTTTCGAACTGAAGAAAAACCAAACGGGATTCCGCATAACCATGCCTTTGCTGCCGCAAAAAGCATGGAATGACACGCGGCGAGAGTTGCTTTTTAACAGGTCGCAAGATTCTGCTGGGAACAAGCTGAAAGATTCTAATCCCCAAAGGGATCGCGCATTAGGATCGTATCCTCGCGCTCAGGGCTTGTGGAAAGAAGGATCACGGGAGCTTCGATAAGCTCTTCAATCCGGCGGATATATTTCAGCGCGTTGGCGGGAAGATCCGCCCAGCTCCGCAGCCCGCTGGTCGGCTTGTCCCAGCCTTCGCAGATATCGTAAATCGGCTCGACGGCGGCTTGAGCCTGTTGTCCGGCCGGGAGATAATCGATCACCTTGTCGCCCAACCGATAGGCGCGGCAGATTTTCAGCTCCGGCATTCCATCCAGAATATCGAGCTTTGTCAGCGCAATACCGTCGATTCCCCCTGTTTTAACCGCTTGGCGCACCAAAACGGCGTCGAGCCACCCACAGCGCCGCTTCCGCCCCGTGACGGTGCCAAATTCGCGGCCGCGCGTGCCCAAAAGCTCCCCAATCTCGCCGTGATCTTCGGTCGGGAAAGGCCCCGCCCCAACCCGTGTTGTATAGGCTTTGCAGATTCCCAAAACCCGTCCAATCGCGCGGGGGCCGACCCCCGATCCGGCGGCTGCATTAGCAGCCATCGTGCTGCTGGACGTCACAAAGGGATAGGTTCCGTGATCGATATCCAAAAGCGCGCCTTGAGCGCCTTCGAACAAGATCAGCTTCCCCTCTTTACGCGCGTTTTCCAGCCGTTCCCAAACAACGCCAACATAGGGCAGAATCGCGGGCGCAAGCGCCATCAGCTCTTGATAAATCGTCTCAGCATCAAAAGTCTCAGCCCCAAAGCCCCGCAAAACCGCATTATGATTCTGCAAAAGATACTCCAGCTTAGGGCGGAGAATCTTGGGTTCCGTCAGATCGCAGAGCCGAATGGCGCGACGCGCGGCTTTGTCCTCGTAAGCAGGGCCAATTCCACGCCCTGTCGTGCCGATTTTAAGATCGCCTCGGGCGGCTTCGCGCGCGCGGTCAACCGCGCCATGAACGGGTAAAATAACAGGACAGTTTTCGGCGATCAGCAAATTGTCCGGAGAAATCGCCACGCCTTTTTGCCGCAGCCCGTCAATTTCTTTTAACAAATGCCACGGATCAACAACGACTCCGTTGCCGATGATAGAAAGCTTGCCCGTCCGCACAACGCCCGAGGGCAAAAGACTGAGCTTATATTGGACTCCATCGATCACCAGCGTGTGGCCGGCATTGTGCCCGCCCTGATAGCGCACAACGATATCCGCCCGCCAAGACAGCCAATCGACGATCTTGCCTTTTCCCTCATCGCCCCATTGAGCGCCGACAACGACAACATTTTTCATAAGGTCACATCCATAAGAGGATTTGCGGGGAGTTTCTTCGTGATCGTCGAGGCGACTAGGGCCCTGCCTCAAGGGCAAGTTGTGGGGGTTGGAGTGATTATTGCGCCGGGGGATGTTGTGAGGGTGGGGGCTGGGTTTGTTCCTGGTGGCGCGATGTAGGGGTGCGTTTGGTAGGTAACGTTCTGGCCATTATACGAGATTCCGCCATAGGTAATCGTATTATTTGTGCCAGTTATACGTGTGCATCCTATATTATAGTACATATCAGACATATTGATCTGACTATTGCTGCCGCTGATGATATCCGTTCCCCCCCCATCTCCTGTGTCTGTAATAGTGGCATAATCTCCCACAATGTTAAGATTTGGTCCCCAAAAGAACCCACGATAAATACCTGTCGGGGCCGCCGCATTATATCCACCCAAGAGGGTTGTATTGTTGCCAGTGATATTAATGGTGTCAGACCCTGAATAGTCGTTATTAAGGAAGTTCGTATAATTTCCTTTGATAGTATACACATTTCCATCGGACTGAAAATTATTGGTTATTGTTGCATGATCCCCTGTGATGGTGAGGGCGTTCAGCCAAAAGAAGTCGCTATCGTTTGTAAGCGACGCATAATTGCCGGTTATTGTATACTGGCACCCGATGAAACCGCCATTCACAGAAGAGCTTGTGCCCGAGCCGTTCAGGATCGTCGCATTATCGCTGGTTATCGTCAGGGAGCAAGGCAGAAGGTTTGTGTTGCCGTCCGAAGAAAACGCCTCAAAACTTTCCGAGGCTTGCGTAAGATTATTGACGAGTTGGCTCGTGATCACATTATTGATCGTTGCCTTGCCGCCTGCCGTTGGATTCGTAATCACAACAGAAGAGTGGGATATGGAGGCTTGGTTGTTGATAATTGCGTTATTGCCCGTGATCGCCAGCGCGCTGGCTGCAATATAGCCCGTGTTAATAAGGGATGCATTATCACCAATGATTGTAAATGTATCGCCTTGGGCACCCGTGCATCCACCGTTTGTGCTAATGCCGCTAATGTTAACGGTTGGGCTAGTCCCCTTGATTAGGAAGGTAGATGACTGCGTCGTACAGGGCAGCATGAGTGATGCATAGTTGCTCGTCATGTTGATCGCGTCCGATATATATCCTTGCGCGGTGAGGGTTGTGTTGTCCCCCGATGTTGTGACGGCACTGTATTGCAATCCATTGCAACTTATATTTGTGCCCGTTCCCGTGATGTTGAGACTATCGGATGTACAGGCCCCCATCTGGAGACCCTGCGCACTTAGACCACTGCTCGTAAAGCTTGTGTTATTTCCACTGACAGTCATCTGGATATAGTCAATTTCTTTACCTTGAACAGAGGTATTATTTCCCGTCACATTGATGATGTTACCCCCACCTAGTTTCTGATCCCAGCCGTTATCCCTAGACATCCCCCAATCGCTCGTAATTTGTGTACCGTTTCCAACAATCGTTAAGTTGTTATTACTAAAGAAACTGTACCCAATGCTGTCATGAATAACGTTATTATCGCCCGATACGACGAAAGTCTGATAGGATCCTAAATCGGGTTCATAGATGATATTGGCGTAAGAGTTGCCCATCACCGTGTTACTGCTTCCATTGATGGCGTA
>CAIJXG010000023.1 GCA_903824505.1 uncultured Pseudomonadota bacterium
ACATCAAAAAAGCCCGGTTGCTTCATCGTCCATCTCCTCGGCAGGGTGAATGGACTCTATTGAATCACGCGGTTTTGAGTTTGCAAGAAGAATTTAGCCGGTTTTTAGAAGTGCCCTTATCCTGATTTCACGCGAGTCTTCCGAAGCATCCGCGTCAATCCCGTCAGCCTGATGGACGACACGCCTTTGGAGGGCATGGCGATCGATGAGAAATGGCCGGATTGGGTCAAAAAAAGAATAGTCTATGAATCGGGAAAAGGAATTTTAAAAAGGTTTCAAGAATCGAAGCCGGATCTGCTGGTTATGGATTTTGTGGGAAGCGCGCGGATGCCCCTTCTTGTAGATGGGGATCGGCGTTTCTCTTGTCCGTACGAACTTTTTGATTTACCGGATTCAGATAAAGAAAAATTCTTAGCCCGTTTCCAATCCATTCCTTTTGGCAGTAAGGAGTATTTTGACCTTTTTTGGCCTGCGCTGGAGAAATTCTGTTCCTTTATGAATGCCCATTTTCCCTTCCTGCCAATCGTTGTTGTTTGCCTCCCCTCCGCCGAAACCTATCGGGGGTCTAGCAAAAAGCTCAGCGATTTTCAGACATGGTACTTTGCTGGAGCCATGCGCTATATGGCCATCAAAGGGATCAGTAAGATCGCCTGTAGCCTTCTTCGACATGCGACTTTTTTTGAATATCCGGCGGCCTCCTATTGCGATGATGGAACTCTATACGGTGCTTCCCCCAGCCATTATTCCGAAAAACTCTGGGCAGAAATTGGAGAAAATTATGGACAAAAATACAAGCCGAAAAAGGTTAATAACACGGATTCTCTAGATGAAATGAAAAGGGAGGTCGCCTATATCTCGAACCTCATTTGCTTGCCCGAAAACGCCATGATGGCTTCCGGCTTTAAGAACTATCAGGCGATTGACGCCATTCAAAAAATCGCCCCTATCATGCGTCCGCTTGGCTATCACCAAGAGGGCAATCCAGCCGCTCAATACGAAGCGTATCTGCGGGCGACAGCCCCAACGGCCGAGCATATTATCTTTGCCTATATTTTTCTGCTTGGCCGTCTCCCGGAATCCATCGATGCGATTTTATATCATTTAAGCAAAGAGAACTTGGCCGATTTACGCCATGATCTCACAACCTCGGATGAATTCCTCAATCTGATCAATCACAACCGATCCATCACCTCACAGGAAGACTCCTTACCTACCGATGAGATATACCGCACCACGCCATAAGTTAGCCTTTTGTGTCCCGAGCGGTTGCGCGTGTTGTCGAGCAAAAAGTTTAGCCTGTAACGTCTCGCAGTATAAACAGGCTTTGTTTGTCGTTAATCTCGAGTCCCGAAAGATGGCGGGCGAGCTTTCTGAAGGGAAGATCTTCGATATTGGTTATGTTATGCTGATAAAGTAATACCCGTCGTTGCGCTATACTCGGGTTCCTTCGGAACCCGAACATTTTATCCGCGCAAAAGGCGCATCAGCTTCGCTGAGCGCGTGTTTTGCACGGAATCGAATACTCGGCTTTCCAAGGAAACCGAGTATATCTGAAAAGGCTATTCCCAACGAAACGCGTGCGGGCTAACAAGATAAGGTCTGAAAGATTTGCCATGTTCTCCCCTTCCATGACCGCGCTTGTTTGCACGCGTTTTGGCGCTCCTGACGTGCTAGCGCCCACCCTCCTGCCCGTCCCAGAGCTAAAACCGCATGAGGTTCTTATACGCGTGGAGGCCAGCGGCGTAAATCGCGCGGATATCCTCCAAAGGCAGGGCAAGTACCCGCCGCCCGAGGGAGCATCGGATATTCTTGGTCTTGAAGTCGCCGGAAGCGTTGTCGCTGTGGGGGCGGAGACGAAGCGGTGGAAAGGGGGGGACAAGATTTGCGCCTTGCTGGCAGGCGGCGGCTATGCGGAATATGTAGCCGTGGATGCTGCGCATTGTTTGCCGATTCCGCCCCATCTTTCTTGGATTGAGGCTGCCGCACTGCCCGAAGCCATCGTGACGGTCTATGCGCTGCTCTACGAAGAGGCGGGGCTGCGCGACGGCGAAACGGTTCTAATTCATGGGGGCGCAGGAGGGATTGGCACGACAGCGATCCAGATGCTGAAGACGCGCGGCGTGCGGGTTTTTGTCACGGTCAGATCGCCAGAAAAAGCCGCCGCTTGTCTGGCTTTGGGCGCGGAGGCCGCGATTTTGTCCCATCAAGAGGATTTTGTCGCACGGGTGAACGATTTGACGGCAGGAGAAGGAGTCAATGTCGTTCTAGATAATAGCGGCGGGGATTATCTGAACCGGAATCTCGCCTGTCTTGCGCCGCGTGGACGACATATCAGCCTTGCGACGATGCGCGGGAAAGAGGCCTTGATTGACCTCAGGCTGGTGATGCAGAAACGCCTGATGCTGACGGGCTCAACGCTTCGGGCATGCAGGGCGGCCGAGAAGGCGCGTCTGATTGCCGCTGTGGAGGCAGAAGTCTGGCCACTGGTGGCCACTGGAAAAATAAAACCAGTTATAGATCAATCATTTGATATAAAAAACGCGGCGGCGGCGCATAAAAGGATGGAATCCAGCGCACATATTGGTAAGATGGTGCTCATAGTCTCTTTATCCGAGGCTTAGATCCATACAATCTGTTCTTGGATCGTTCGGCCGCCTCGGGCGGTCGGCAGGACCCTTCAGTGTTTTTTGAAAAAAGGAGAAGACAATGAGCCAACCTCTTATGCCCAAAGCGACCGCCGTGTGGCTTGTCGATAAAACCATGCTGACTTTCGAGCAAGTCGCAACCTTTTGCAATCTGCACAAACTGGAAGTGCAAGCGATTGCGGATGGCGAAGTCGCTGTCGGTATTTTGGGGCTTGATCCTGTTCACAATGGCCAGCTGACATGGGACGAAATTCATCGTTGCGAGGCGGATTCGACCGCGCACTTAAAGATGATCCGTCAAGATCTTCCCGAAGTTGGCGCGCGCACGAAAGGGGCCCGCTATACGCCTGTGGCGAAGCGCGGCGATAAGCCAGATGCGATTGCTTGGCTGCTTAAAAATTATCCGGATTTGCAGGACTCGCAAATCGCTCGTTTGGTCGGCACGACGAAGGAAATGATCACCAAAGTGCGGGATCGCACCCATTGGAACGCGGCGAATATCAAGCCGAACAACCCCGTTTTGCTGGGGCTTTGTAAACAAGCGGATCTAGAAGCGGCCTTGAAGCGCGCACAACGCCGCGTGATGCGTGAACAAGCTGCTATGGCAACGGATGCTGAAGATGGGGATCTTGTCCTGTCCTCGACGGAGGAAACAACGGAAGAAGGCTTTCTGGACATCCTCCCCGTTTCACAGGAAGAAGAACAACCGGATATCGACCACGACGCGATGGTCCGCAGCTTGGGGTAAGCGTGACGGGCACGATCTTCGCACTGGCCTCGGCACACGGACGGGCGGGGGTGGCCGTGTTTCGCGTCTCGGGGTCTCAGGCGCGGGAGGTTATCGGGCGGCTTTGCTTCCCTTCGTCCGTTCCACCTCCCCGTCAGGCGGTTGTGCGTCGTGTGAAGAATCCTGAAAGCGGTGAGCTTCTCGATCAGGTGGTTATTCTTTACTTTCCCGCGCCCCATAGTTTCACGGGCGAGGATGTTGTCGAACTTCATACGCATGGCGGCCGCGCGGTGATCCAAGCGATCAGCGCCGCGCTGGCTTCTTTACTGGATTTCCGCTTGGCCGAGCCCGGGGAATTTACGCGGCGCGCTTTTGAAAACGGCAAGATGGATTTGACCGAGGCTGAAGCGGTCGCTGATCTGGTCCATGCCGAAACCGAGGCTCAGCGGCGTCAGGCTTTGCGGCAATTGGACGGCGCTCTTGGCACGCTTTATATGGGGTGGAGTGGGCGCCTTGCCCGCAGCCTTGCGTTTATCGAGGCGGCGATAGATTTCGCGGATGAAGACCTTCCGGATGATCTGGGGACACACCAAACGACGGCGCTGCAGCTCTTACGTGACGAGATAGCCGCGCATTTAAATGATAACAGGCGCGGCGAAAGGCTGCGCGACGGGTTTTCGATTGCGCTGGTGGGGGCTCCGAATGCGGGAAAATCCTCACTTCTGAACGCTTTGGCACAGCGCGAGGCCGCGATTGTGTCGCCCGTTGCGGGGACGACTCGGGATGTGATCGAGAGTCATTTGGATCTGAGCGGTTATCCGGTCACGCTGTCAGACACGGCGGGGCTTCGTACCTCAGGGGACGTGATTGAAGAAGAAGGCGTTCGCCGTGCGCGCGCGAAGGCCGAGCAAGCGGATCTGAAGCTTTTGATTTTTGATGCTACGCAGCCGCCTGATCCGGAAACCCTGAGTTTAAGCGACGCGAAAGCGCTTTGGGTCATGAATAAAATGGATCTGGTGACCGGAACGCCTGAGACTCTTGCAGCCCGTTTACCGTCTGATCGCACCGCGCTGTGTTTTTTATCCGTCAAAACAGGCGCCGGAATGGACGCTTTGCTGGGTAGGCTCACACAAGAAATAACAAGCCGTTTCGGCGGCCAAGAGGCCGCACCCCTTACCCGCGCGCGCCACCGCACGGCTTTGGAATCTGCGCGGGACCATCTGGATCGTGCTTTGAACGCCCATGCCCCCGATCTTCGCGCCGAAGATGTTCGGCTTGCGCTCCGTGCCCTCGGCCGCATCACAGGCCGCGTAGATGTTGAGGATCTTTTGGATCTAATTTTCAAAGATTTTTGTATTGGGAAATAGGCCCTTGGTATAATATCAACGTATGCTCGGGCCCCTTCGGTCCCCCTCACGTTTTGTCCGCGCAAAAGGCGCATCAGCTTCGCCCTCGCGCGTATTTTGCACGGAATCGAATCCTTCCGCTTTCCAAGGAAACCGAGTATACTTTCAGGAACAGAGAGTAAACCTACTTTTCTATGGGATTGGGTGGGAGCCTTTTTGCGATTTTTGCAAACAGGTTCTTAGGAATCCTCAGCCGCCTGATTGGACTTCTTGAGGATCTGCATAAAATCCTCAAAATCTGCTGTCGAGCGAAAATCGCGATAGACGGAGGCATAGCGCACATAGGCGACAGGATCGACCGTGCGTAAGGCCTCCATCGCATAGCCCCCTATTTTATCGGTGCCAATTTCGCTTTCGCCCAAGGCTTCAAGCTGACGCACAATGCCGTTGGTCATTTGTTCGATTCGCTCATCCTCAATGGGACGTTTGCGTAAGGCGATTTTCAAAGAACGCAGGAGCTTCTCCCGCTCAAACGGCTCTTTCGACCCGTTGCTTTTGACCACCAGCATGTCGCGTAATTGGATGCGTTCAAAAGTCGTAAAGCGCGCCCCGCACGCGCTACAAAAACGCCGCCGCCGGATCGAGGCGTCATCTTCCGCTGGCCTGCTATCCTTGACTTGGGTGTCTTCGGCTCCGCAAAAGGGGCAGCGCATGGGAAATCCTTATGGGCTAAGCCGCTTTTCGGGCGCGGCTTTCCGCCTCTTTCTTCAGGGCTGCGAAAGAATCCGGATAAACCGCGTGCAGATGCCATGGATCGGTGCGCAGAAAGTGAAGCAAGCGCTCAAAGGATTTCGAGTCGCACTCCCGCACATGGAAAAGCGAAGGGTGCGGCATGAGATAGCGCAAGGCCCAATCCCGCTGAGAGGAGAGAAACACAGAGATTTCCTCGGCTGTTGCTTGAGAAATCATCTCGCCCGCATGCAGGTGCCGGAAAAATTCAGCGTCGATGGTGACCAGCGAAAGCGTTGGGGAGCCAATGTCTTTCAGGCGTTTTAACCCTTCCGTCCCCCGTAGGGCCACAGAGAGATTGCCCGCGCAAGAGATTCCCATCCCGTCCAACGCGGGTTTCCAGCGATCAAAGAAGCTGGCGGCGTTGTTGATCAGGTCGGACACATGAAGCGCGCTTTGTCCCGCCGAGATATTTTGAGCGCAAAAATGCGTCTTATCCTTAAAAAGGAACAAATGAGGCACATCGCAAATATGGGCAAAGGGGATCGAGAAAAGCCAATCCCGCCGCTCGCCGCCCGATACAAGCTGATAGCTGTGCGCAGGAAAAGACGCCCGCGCCCGCTCCGCCAGTGTAACTACAATCCGTTGCCAGTCCGGCGTGTGTTTAAAGGCGTCGAGGATCAGGTGATTGAGCTGTTCCGCCCGCGCCTGCCCATCGACGGTTCCGGCAACAATGGCCGTAATCTCCCGCACTAGTTTTTCGGCAAGCTGTGTGCCGATGACCTTTTCCGTATTCACGTAAAAAGGCCCGGGCAAATTTTGGGCATACCAAAAAATAGGGCCTTTATCGTGATCCCAGATTGAAACGGCGCGTGTGGCGTGAACCAGCCTGAGAAGATCTTCGTGCGTATAGGACATGGCACCCCTCCTTTTGGCGCAGACTATCTGTTTTGCTTTGGGAATTCAAAGTTTTTAAAAGCAATTTTAAGGAATCTACCGCGATTCAAGATTCTTTAGCAAAAACAACTAAACCTATGAAAAATAACATTATTTTTATATAAAACAATATAAACAAACAACTTGACAAAAAAATAATATCGAGTTATGAAGAAAGCTAACCCGTCAGCAAACCTTTGCTTACGATGAGCGTTGCTTTAAAGCTAGAAAAATATGATGAACCATGATGAAAAGCCATTTTACTGAAAGGAATGCAATGCTTAATCCCCCCCCCCCCCCCACTCTAAGATTTATGTTTGTAACGACTTGGCCTGACGCTGATGGTCAGAGGGATAGGTGGACACCCTCCGAAAGAGAGGAAATTTCCAAAGCTCTTAAGGAAGCTGGGGGTGTTGAAGTGAGAGAAAACTTGGATGATCCAATCCAAAATGAGCATCCAAATCACATTTATTGTTTGTTGAAAGGGACAGCATTTTCTTCAACATGGGGACCATCCCAAGTTTACTACACAGCAAATCAAGATGGTGCCAATCTTTTAAAGGTTAGAGTCGGGAGTTCTACTCAAGATTTTGTAGGACAAATTGTCGGCCATTTTAAGTCCAGCCAAGACCCACAACCGGAAGCACGAAATGGCGGAGGAGAAGGAGGGAACGGCAGGAGGCAAAAACCTTACTCAGATTATCCGTATGTTTGATATATAAGGCTGAGTCCCTCCGGTACTTCGTCACCTTGTTAGTCTCACGCCTTTTTGACAAACCGTGCCATGAGCTTCAGCGTGCCTTTTTTATCGAAGGCAACCTCAAGCTTATCTCCTTCGATGCGTCGGAGGGTCCCCATGCCGAATTTTTCATGCGTGATGCGATCCCCCACAGCAAAAGCCCCATCGGGGCGGTGCGTTGGAACCGGCGTCGCGTGACCTTCAATTTGAATAGGATGGACAGGGCGCGGCGACAAAGAAGCACGGTCGGGTGATCGCGCGCTGATTTGTTCCCAAAGGGGCGGGGGGTGGCTTTCCTTTTCGCGTTTGGATTCAAAACGTTGCCCTGCGCGGCTTCCATTCCCAAGGCGAGACACACGCGTCACATGCGCTTCGGGCAATTCGTCCAAAAAACGCGAGGGCATCGGATTCATCCAATTCCCATAAAGGAGGCGGTTAGAGACATGCGAGATCAAGGCCTGTTTCTTGGCCCGCGTAATGCCGACATAAGCAAGCCGACGTTCTTCTTCTAGCCCCGCCGTGCCATTTCCGTCGATCGCACGGCGGCTGGGGAAGATTTCCTCCTCCCAGCCCGGCAGAAACACGATATCGAATTCCAGCCCCTTTGCGCCGTGCAGAGTCATGAGACTGACCTGTTCGCCCTCTTTCTGAGTCGTGGCGTCCAGCACCAGCGCGACATGCTCCAAAAAAGCGGGGAGCGTATCGAATTCTGCCATCGCGCCGACAAGTTCTTTCAAATTATCAAGCCGCCCGGGCGCCTCCGGCGCTTTGTCCGCCTGCCACATGCCCGTATAGCCGGATTCATCCAGCGCGATTTGCGCGACCTCGGCATGGGGCAGATGATCGAGAAGCCCGCGCCACCGCGCGAAACCTTGTAAAAGACCGCGCAGAGTCTGGCGCAGTTTTGGTTTCAGCGCGTCTGTTTCAACCAACCGTGCGGTGGCTTCCATCAGCGACACGCTGTGCGCTTTGCTAAAGGATCCAAGCTGTTGGATCGCGGAAGGGCCTATGCCTCGTTTGGGCGTGTTGATGATGCGCTCAAAGGCAAGATCATCCTCGGGCGAGACGATCAAACGCAAATAAGCCATGGCATCGCGAATTTCGATGCGTTCGTAAAAGCGCAGCCCCACCAGCACGCGATAAGGCAGCCCGATTTGGATAAAGCGTTCTTCAAAGGCACGGGTCTGAAACCCCGCCCGCACCATCACGGCCATTTCGTTCAGCGAAACGCCTTGTTTACGCAAGTTTTCGATTTCATCCGCAACCCAACGGGCTTCCTCCTCGCCATCCCACAGGCTTTGCACGCGCACCGGCTCGCCCATATCGGCTGAGGTCCACAAGACCTTGCCCAAACGCATACTGTTATTGGCGATGATATGACCGGCAGCGGCCAAAATATGGCCCGTAGAACGGTAATTTTGCTCGAGCCGCACAACGGTCGCGCCCGGAAAATCTTCCTCGAAACGCAAAATATTGCCGATCTCCGCCCCGCGCCAGCCATAGATGGACTGATCCTCGTCCCCCACGCAGCAGATATTCTTATGCGCTTGCGCCAACAGCCGCAGCCACAAATACTGCACCGTGTTCGTGTCTTGATATTCATCTACCATGATATAGCGGAAACGGGCGTGAAGCTCGGCCAGAATATCGGGGTTTTTCCGGAGCAAGGTCAAATGATGCAAAAGCAAATCGCCGAAATCGCACGCGTTTAATTCCAATAAGCGTTTTTGATAGGCGGCATACAATTTCGGCATTTTGCCGTCCGCGAGGCTGCCTTTTTCCCCTGCAACCTCATGCGGCAAAAGCCCACGATCCTTCCATCGGCTGATGACGGCCAGAACCGCGCGGGGCGGTGATCTCTTTTCATCGATATTCTCGATCGACAAAAGCTGTTTAATCAAACGTTGCTGATCGTCGTCGCCCAGAATGGTAAAAGAGGGAGTCAGGCCGACTCGTTCCGCATGGGGCCGCAACAGCCGCGCCGCAAGGGCGTGGAATGTTCCCAAGAACCATCCCTCGACCGAGCGGCCCAGCATCTGCGCCGCGCGTGCGCGAATTTCTCCGGCGGCTTTGTTTGTAAAAGTCACGGCTAGGATTTGGGCTGGATAAGCGCGTCCCGTTGCCAGTAAATGAACGAGCCGCGCCGTCAAAACGCGTGTTTTACCCGTTCCTGCCCCCGCCAGAACGAGCACAGGCCCGTCTTGCACCTCAACCGCTGCGCGTTGCGCGGGATTGAGTCCGTGCCAATAAGACGGATCGGGGGAAGAGACAGAAAGAGCGGAAGTTAAAGACATAGAAGGGATTCTAGACCTATCTGACTTGGGCGCAAGGGGCATCCGTCCATGCAAAAGCTCGTTAACTTGCTTTTTTGCCGTGTTGAAAATGCTTGCGATCTCTTGACCTGCCTTCCTTCGCCTGATACCACGGCTCTTCTGTAAGGACAGGAACCAAAGACATGTCGTCATTCCTCGAAGAATTCGAGATCCATTCGCTCAGCGCGCCTTTGTTAACACTAGGCGGCCACACGGTTTCTTTCACGAATTCCGCTCTTTTTATGATTCTCGCGGTTTGTATGGCCAGCCTGTTGATGATCTTGGCGATGCGGCCTCGCGCGGTTGTGCCCGGACGGTGGCAGATGGTCGCCGAGAAACTTTATGATCTTGTTGCCGACATTATGCACAGCGCGGCGGGAGAAAAAGCGCGGCCTTTCTTTCCTTTTATCTTCACAATTTTCATTTTTATCTTGTTCTGCAATCTGTTTGGCATGTTTCCTTGGGGATTCGCTGTCACAAGCCAGATTATCGTCAACTTCGCCATCGCCTTGACTTTGTTCGCGATCATTATCATCACGGGCTTTGTCCGGCACGGATTTCACTTTTTGTCGTTGTTCCTTCCGGCGGGGCTCCCGAAGGTTATGGTTTTGCCTATGATCGTGATTGAGGCTTTTTCTTTTGCCGTCCGCCCCTTCAGCCTCTCGATCCGTTTGTTCGCCAATATGCTGGCGGGGCATATCCTGTTGCAGGTCTTTGCAACGCTGGTGGGGACTCTGTTGGCGGCCGGTTGGCTCGCGGGGTTAAGCGTCTTGCCCATGCTGGCGGATCTTGCTATCACCGCCTTCGAGTTTTTCGTGGCGTTTCTACAGGCCTATATCTATGCAATGTTGGCGGCAGTTTATCTGCGGGATGCTGTCGAGCTGCACTGATTTCTTTCTCTCTAACCCCTAGGAGTCCTTCATGGAAGATAGTACGTTGAAACTGGTTGGCGCGGGCATCGCGATGATTGGTTCTTTGGGCGCGGGTGTCGGTCTGGGCCTGATTTTTGCGGCGTGGATTTCGGCCATTGCCCGCAACCCTTCCGCTGAGACGAAATTCTCGAAGATCGGTTGGGTTGGTTTCGGCGCGACAGAAGTCGTGGCTCTGATGTGCTTCGTCATTTCGATCATGATTATGACCGCGAAGGGCTAAGACATGCGGCGCGGCGGGATCACGATAGCGCTCATAGGGCTTGTGTCCTTGAGCCTTTCCGCGCCCGTCTGGGCGGCAGAGGGGGGGGGGCTCCCCCCCTTTGATACCAGCCTTTATCCCGAACAGATCTTCTGGCTCGCGGTCAATTTTGTGCTGCTGTATCTGCTCATGTCCCGTGTCGCTCTGCCGCGCATCGACTTCACGAAGAAGCATCGTCGGCATACGATTGGTGCGGAACTCGACGCAGGACAACGCGCAACCGAGGCGTCCCACCTTGCCCTGTCGGAAACAGACCGCGTGCTGAAAGAAGCACGCGATTCCGCCTATGCCAACGGGCAACAGATTTTGCAGGAGGTTTTTCTAAAAACAACGGAAAGACAGGTGACTCAAGAGCGCGCGCTTGTTCGCCGCCTTCGGGAAGCCGAGCTTGCGATTGAAAAAACGAGGGATTCGGCGATGGCCTCAATCCACACGGAAGCGGGAGATCTCGCGGCTTTTATGGCGCAAAGAGCTACGGCCTTGCGCGGCAAGAGGGGCTAAAGTGGAAAGACTGTTCGACGCCCTTCAAAATCCGATGGTGGTTTATGCCATCTCCTTCGCCCTTGTCGTCGGGCTTGCGTTTTTGTACGGCCGCAAGCTGTTCGTAAAATGGATTGATGGGGAGATCGCCAAGATCAGGGACGAGCTGGATGCCGCCCACGCCCTACGCCGCATTGCGGAACAGACTTTAGAAGATTGCAAGATAAGACAGGCTCAGGCAGAGAGCGAAGCAGCTGGGATTTTAGTGGCGGCCCGTGGACGTGCAGAGGCGGTACGTAAAAAGGCTGATGCAGATTTGGCTGCCATGATCGCGAGGCGTGAAGAGTTGGCCTCCGAGCGCATTCGCCTAGCGGAAACCGATGCGCTGACGCAAATTCGCATCGCGGCGATTGAACAAGCTGCTGTTTTGGCGCGGCGCATCCTTTCCGAAAAATTGACCCCAGAAACCGCGACCTTGTTGGTTGAAGAGGGAATCACGGAAGTTCCGTCCTTAAAACGAATCGGTTGATCAGGACTATTGGGACCGTCCAAGTGCCCGTAGCTCAGTTGGATAGAGCATCGGTTTCCTAAACCGGGGGTCGGAGGTTCGAATCCTCTCGGGCACACCATTTTGTGTTTGCATATCAAACAGATAGGTGACTGTCGCGCGCGCTTCCGTGCCCTTTTTTGTCCAAAAACGGTTTCATGGAAGCACTGTGGAAGCAAGAGGGGGAATAGTCTTAGGAAATGATGCGGGGAAGCGCGTAGGTTTTTTTGGGTTTTTACTCCTTTTTGTTCTGAGGATAGGGGCAAAGCCATGGCTGTTTAATTCTCTTAAAACCAGCGTAGGGTCGAGAGAAAGAGCAGGCCGCCACAGGCTGCGGCGTATCTGTCTTGGGCTAGTGTGTCTTTTTGGTTGGTGCGCAGGATATTGGAAGCGAAGCTGCGGACTCTGGCGAAGATGCAGGGTTTTTTGCGGATACGGCTGGCGTCTTCTCGCAACGTGACGTCTCGCACGTGATGAGATCCGTTTTCGATATCCCAGTGGGCGCGTATGATCGTGCCAGCTTGTTTGGCAGAGAGGAGGCGGTTTGCCTTATTTATATGCGTTATACTTTGATCAGCAATTCTAAAAGTAACGTTTTTTGGGTGAGTCAAAAATGTCACACACTTGGAGATATTGAAGTTGCATGTGATTTTTGGGATTCACAAGGTTTGGAAAGTGTGATTCCTTGGCGGGCATGGGGCTTTTGACCGATCTTCTTGAGGGACTGAAAACCGTGTGCGCGGGGTTTCCGGACGCTC
>CAIJXG010000024.1 GCA_903824505.1 uncultured Pseudomonadota bacterium
CTCCTGAGGTCTTTCTGTCGGACGGCATGCCGCCCGTTGGAAAGGTTCTTTCTGATTCCGCCAGTTTCCCGGGATAGCGGATAGAAAAAATTCCCTCCTCACGCTTCCCTTTCAAGAAGCGTGAGGGATATATAACGCATGTATTGGATAAATGCAAGCACTTTTTTTAAAAAATGTGAAAAATAATTGCGTGGGTCAAGGGAGGCGGGTTCAAGGGGCCCAGAATTCTGTCTTAAGCTTTGTCCTGCGCCCTGACACGGGGCTTATAGGATAAGCTTTTTCATAGAGTTAGAGTCTTTCACTCAATCGCCCTGTTTGGTTTTGAATCTCCTCTAGAATTTTTTTCACCTTTCCCTATGCTAGGCTTTCTTTGATTCTTCCAATGGGAATCCTTTACTATGTCGGCTTCCGAACGCACCCCCTTCAAAAATCCTGTGATTGACTGGATTGATCGACGCTTGCCGGTCTTCACCTTCCTGAACAAGGAATATGGCGCGTTTCCAACGCCCAAGAATTTCAACTATCTGTGGAATTTTGGCGCGATTGCCATGGTGATGCTTGGGGTGATGATTCTGACGGGCTTGTTCCTTGCCATGAATTACGCGCCCTCCACCGATCATGCTTTTGGCTCGGTCGAGCATATTATGCGCGACGTGAATGGCGGTTGGCTTTTGCGCTATATGCACGCCAATGGGGCGAGCTTTTTCTTCATCGCCGTCTATATTCATGTGTTTCGCGGCATGTTTTACGGCTCGTATAAAGAACCGCGCGAATTGCTGTGGATTCTCGGCGTTCTGATTATGCTGATTATGATGGCCACCGCCTTTATGGGCTATGTGCTGCCTTGGGGCCAGATGAGCTTTTGGGGCGCGACGGTCATTACCAATCTGTTCTCGGCGATTCCGGTTGTGGGGCCGTCCATTGTCGAATGGCTGTGGGGCGGATTTTCTGTGGATAATCCCACGTTGAACCGCTTTTTTGCGCTGCATTTTCTGTTGCCCTTCGTGCTTTTGGGCGTTGTCGGGCTGCATGTCGCCGCGCTGCATGTCACGGGATCGAACAACCCGACGGGGGTTGAGCCGAAAAGCAAGAAAGATACCGTGCCGTTTCACCCCTATTACACGGTCAAGGATCTTTTTGGCGTGACGGTCTTCCTGATCATCTATGCCTTGGTTGTTTTCTATGCGCCAAACGGCTTGGGCGAGCCGGATAATTATATCCCCGCTAATCCCTTGGTGACACCGCCGCATATCGTTCCGGAATGGTATTTCCTGCCTTTCTACGCCATTTTGCGCTCTTTCACGATCGACATTCATTTGCCTTTCACTTCTTTCGTGCTGATTTCGTCCAAATTGGGCGGAGTCCTGTTGATGTTCGGCGCGATCTTGATGCTGTTGGTGTTGCCGTGGCTGGATCGCTCTCCCGTGCGCAGCGGCTGTTACCGTCCGTGGTTCCGGTTGTTCTTCGCGCTTTTGGTTGTGGATTGCTTGGTTCTTGGCTTTATCGGTGCGAAACCGCCGGAGGAGCCTTTCGTTACCGTCGGTCAAATCGCCGCCTTTTGGTACTTCTTCCACTTCCTCGTTATCCTGCCCTTGTTGACGAAGTTTGAGAAACCGCGCCCTCTGCCCGCCAGCATTTCGGATGCTGTGGATGCGAAAAAGATTGTTTTGTTGTTGGCGCTTCTGTTGGGGGTGTCCGCTACGGCGCAGGCGTCTGAATCCAACGTTCTGCCGCCGCACCGTCCGATGGCGGGCTGGCCGCAGGAAGGCGCGTTCGGCACTTTCGATCGTGCCGCGCTGCAACGGGGCTTTCAGGTCTATAAGCAAGTCTGTTCGACCTGCCATAGTCTGAAGCTTTTGTCTTATCGTAACCTTGCAGATCTGGGCTTTAACGAACAAGAGGTCAAAGCGATTGCGGCTGAGTCTAAAGTCACGGACGGCCCGAACGATCAGGGGGAGATGTTTGAGCGTCCGGCCCGTCCTTCGGACGCTTTTGTGAAGCCTTTCGCCAATGACCAAGCGGCGCGCGCTGCTAATAATGGGGCTCTGCCACCTGATCTGTCCCTGATCGTCAAGGCTCGTCATGGGGGGGAAGATTATATTTATTCGCTTTTGACAGGCTTTGGCCTGTCTCCGACGCATGGGGAGAAAATCGCGGAAGGCATGACTTTCAACCCGTATTTCCCCGGGCACCAGATTGCGATGCCGCCTCCTTTGCAGGCCGATTCCGTGACCTATGCCGATGGGACACAGGCGACAATCGAGCAAGAAGCCCGTGACGTTGCCCAATTCCTGACTTGGGCAGCCGAACCAAAGATGGAGGCGCGGAAACAGACAGGGGCGCGGGTCGTCTTGTTCTTAGTTCTTTTCGCGGGCGTTCTCTATTTGCTGAAGCGGAGCTTTTGGACGCGCGTGCACTAGTTGCACACCCACCCACAAACCCGCCGCAGCACTTCCTGTTTTCCAAGCAAGGCCGCCACACCGAAGATGGGGGGCGAGACCGTTGAGCCTGTCAGTGCTGCGCGGAAGGGCTGCGCGATGGAGCCGAGTTTCAGCCCCTTCGCTTCGGCATAGGCGCGAAACACATTTTCAATGGACGGAGCTGTAAAATCTGTCTTTTCTTTCAAAAGCTCGGCAAGGGCGGAAAGATGCTGTTTCGCTTCGGGGGTCAAAAGCTTTTGCGCCTTTTCATCCACGGGGATGCTCCCCGTATGAAAATAAAACACCGCCATTTCCGCGATTTCAACAAGAGTTTGGGCGCGGGGTTTCAGATCCGGCATGGCGCGGGTCAGAAGATCCTTTTGGGCTTGGGTCAAAGCCTGCCCCAAGAGTCGCTCTAGAATCGGGGCGGTCAAGTCAGTCAGCCGGCGATCTTCGGCTTGTTTGATGTAATGGGCGTTGACGCTGCCCAATTTAGCGAAATCAAACCGCGCGGGCGACTTGCCGATCCCGTCCAGATCAAACCATGCGATGGCTTGTTCGGTTGAAATGATCTCATCATCCCCATGCGCCCAACACAGACGCAGCAGGTAATTTTGCACCGCTTCGGGCAAATAACCTCTGTCACGGTAATCACTGACGGCAGGTGCGCCATGACGTTTCGAAAGCTTCGCGCCATCCGGCCCCAGAATCATAGGCAAATGAGCAAAAACAGGGATTTCCCATCCCATCGCTTTATAAATCTGAATCTGACGGAAGGTATTGGTCAAATGGTCATCGCCGCGCACGACATGTGTGATGCCCATATCATGATCATCCACCACAACCGCCAGCATATAAGTCGGCGTGCCATCGGCGCGGAGCAGCACCATATCGTCAAGCTGGCTGTTTTGAACCGTAATGGTGCCCATCACAGCATCCGTCACGACCGTCTCGCCTGTCTGTGGCGCTTTGAGCCGAATCACGGGGGAGATTCCCGCAGGCGCATCGCTCGCGCTCCGATCCCGCCACCGTCCATCATAGCGCTGCGGCAGGCCTTTTTCCTTTTGCTCGGCCCGCATGGCGTCCAGCTCCTCGGGCGAGGCATAACATGGGTAAGCCGTCCCATTTGCCACCATCTGCCGCGCGACTTCCGCATGACGGGCGCGTTGCGCGAATTGCGAGTAATAGCCCTGCCCGTCGTAATCTTTGTTGTCCCAGTCGAGGCCGAGCCATTCCATCCCCTCTAGAATCGTCTGAACCGATTCCGGCGTGGAACGGGCGCGGTCGGTATCTTCGACACGCAAAAGGAACTGTCCTCCGTGATGTTTGGCAAAAAGCCAGCAAAATAAGGCCGTCCGGACGCTGCCGATATGCAGGTAGCCCGTAGGCGAGGGGGCAAAGCGGGTGATGATAGGCATGGAAAACGACTTTCAACCTTGTTGTTTGGACATTATTATACTCGGGCCCCTTCGGAACCCCTCACGTTTTGTCCGCGCAAAAGGCGCATCAGCTTCGCTGAGCGCGTGTTTTGCACGGAATCGAATCCTCGGCTTTCAAAGGAAACCGAGTATACATACTTTGCAATAAATGAAACGGCGGCTCAATTACTGAAGGCGGATCCGGATAAACACCCGACAAAATAGACGGCATGAGGGTGACCAGATGCGTATGTGTCATGGTTTCTTCTGTTGTCCGGATTTCATCGAGTGACCACCATTTATAGTCGAGGATCTCTTCGCCGGGCTCCAGATGATCTCGGCTTACTTCTGTTTGGACCGTGTGGGCCAGAATCCAAGACTGATTGGTCCAAGACTCACTGGCCGGAAGAGGCTGGTTCTTCCTGTACAAGATTCTTTTTTCGCGCCAAAGCACAGGGCCCAGAGTGAGGTCCGTTAGACCCGTTTCTTCAAAAGCTTCTCGCCGTGCCGCTTGCTCGATTGTTTCGCCTTCTTCGATGCCGCCGCCCACTGTCATCCAGTAGGTAAAAATATTCGGATGATCAGGCACGATAAGATCAGGAATATTAACCTTGATCAGAAGAATCCGCTGATCTGCATCCAACAGAACAAGCCGAACGGTGTTGTGAATCTTCATGGAGTCTGTGCCTTTCTGTGTTTTTGCCCCCTCACAGAGCCGTCCGAACGCTGCCAATATGGAGATAACCAGTGGGGGAGGGGGCAAAGCGGGTGATGATAGGCATGGGGGATCACACGACAAATTTCAGAAAACGCATGACATCCAGATAGGCTTTAGCCTCGAAACGAACGGTTCTGCGTCCCATTGCTTTTGCCTCAGGATACCAAGAGGCTGCATAGGCATGGGTAGGCGTATTATAAACAACGTCGACTTCAAAGTAAGCAGGTAACGGCGTGAGGCACAGAGATACATCCTGCGAGAAAGCCTTTTGCACACCCTCTTGAATCAAGTGTCGGGCTTTGACAGGCGTAACACTTACTATGCTGGTCCCCGAAAATGAAACAGGTGGTAAGAGAGAGTCCTTTCCCGTAAGAGCAGCAAACGGAAGGGAAACAAGATGTCAAAGACACGCAAGAAGCACGACGCGAAGTTTAAGGCGAGGGTGGC
>CAIJXG010000025.1 GCA_903824505.1 uncultured Pseudomonadota bacterium
CAAAGTTTTATGGCCTAACCCAACATTCAAGCGGACGCGCAACAGCGGGATTTGTAATGGCATAAGTCCGCAGCGCGCCGCTTAATTCAACGTTAGCCGCCTCCTTCCATTCACTTGCTGAGAACATATGACAACCAAAAACAAGATTAAGCTTTTAGCTGATGAGTACGCTGATCGATTGAAACTGGCAATTGATGGCCGTGTTGTTGAGATGCAGGCTGATGACGTTTCTCACTACTTGATATATCGAGTTCTTGGTGTCGCGGAAGAGGAAGGTCGATTGATCGATGTTTATCAGAACAAAGGCCGCTTCTTGTACAAGTATGCGGGATCATTTCTGGAGGCAGCGACTAAACTGTGTTTTAAAGAGGCATTCCCAGACTCCGGTTCGCTACGTGTGCAAAATACGCGGGGTCAACGGCCACGAACGTTTGAGATCGATTGCCTCGTCGGCAACGAGGCGTTGGAGATCAAGTGGAAGGATGCGACAACCGATGGGGATCATATAACGAAAGAGCACACCCGCATTCAAGTCATCTCTGATGCCGGATACAAACCAATTCGTATCATGTTCTATTACCCAAATAGATCACAGGCAATCCGCATCCAAGAAACACTGGAAACCCTTTATGAAGGTGTTGACGGCGAGTATCACTATGGCGATGCCGCGTGGAAATATGTCCTTCAAAAAACTAGCGTTGATCTCAAGTCGACGCTTGAGGAAATTGCTGCTTCAAGGGCTGCGAAACAAAATGATTGATGAACTTGAGCATGTGATAAATGGGGATTGCCTAGTCGAACTTGAACGATTGGGGGCAAGCAAGGCTGACCTTGTCTATTTGGATCCGCCATTTTTCACAAATCGCCGACACACATCCATAACGAGGGATCGCACCACGACATTCAGCTTCGACGATGCTTGGAGCGGTCTTAGCGAATACGCGGAGTTCATGGAGGCACGACTCAGGCAGGTTCACCGCGTTTTAAAGGATTCTGGCTCTGTATTTGTTCACTGTGATTCGAGCGCAAATTTCCTGTTAAGGGTGTTGCTCGACAAAATTTTTGGGCCACAGCAATTTCGTTCTGAAATAATCTGGACTTATAAACGCTGGTCAAATGCTGCAAGAAACCTACTACCAGCGCACCAGACGATATTCTTCTATTCGAAGAGTGATAATTACAAGTTCAATATTATCTATGGTGCTTACTCTGAAACAACCAATGTTGATCAAATTCTGCAACTTCGCCAAAGAGACGAGCATGGTGTCTCCAAGTATGCAACGGACACCAACGGTGATGCCGTCTATGCCACAGATAAGAAGGGTGTTCCGCTGAGCGATGTTTGGGAGATACCGTTTCTGAACCCAAAAGCCAAAGAGCGAACGGGTTACCCGACACAGAAACCAGTACTGCTGCTCGATAGAATCATTCGGATTGCTACCGAGCCAGGCGATCTCGTTGTTGACCCGTTTTGTGGCAGCGGCACAACTCTTGTTGCTGCTGCGATTCTAGGGCGCAAATTTTTTGGTATTGACACTTCAAGCGAGGCTGTAGAACTTGCTAGCCAGCGCATTAAAGCACCGACCATGACCGAGTCGGCATTGCTCAAAAAAGGTCGTGTTGCTTACGCCACCGCAGACTTGAAGTCTCTAGCACTGCTCGAAGGTTTGGATCTCGTACCAGTTCATCGCAATGCTGGAATCGATGCTTTTCTCAAGTCATCGGATGGAGAGGAACTCGTTCCCATTCGAGTTCAGCGAGTTGGCGAGTCTTTCGCTGACGCAGCAAGCATTCTTGCTCAAGCTGCCGCCTCAAAGCGGGCGAAAAATGCTGTGCTTGTCCGCACTGAAGAAGGGTTCGATCTATTTCCTACCCCCGAGCTTCCCTTCTTCATCCATGTAGTTGATGCGACGGCTCTCCGTGTTAAGGCTGCACTTGCTGCATCAACACAAGGTGTCGTGCATCGAGAGCGGCTAACCCAACATTCAACCCGGACTCCGCAAAAGCGCGGAGCCGGTTAATTTTACGTTAGGCCTTACCGGTATCTCTTTATTAAATGAAGATTTTTTGAAACAAGGAAAATCGTGTTTTTGAATTATGAGTTCGTTTTATCATCAAAAACC
>CAIJXG010000026.1 GCA_903824505.1 uncultured Pseudomonadota bacterium
TGTAAAGGCAATCCAACTGGGAACAGAGACTCTCTCTTAATTATCCAAAAACCTGTTTCATAAATGGGGGCCAGCGTACCCAGCAACTCGAACTTTATCGCATCGTTTTGTCCGCTGGACTGGCAGCACAAGTGGATTCGTTATCGCGCTTCTGTCTGTGCTTGTTTCGATCATTGCTGGAGAATTTTGTGGTTTCTCCGAAGCATGGAGAGGCGATCTCTCGATTTATACTCGGGCCCCTTCGGGCCCCGAACTTTTTGTCCGCGCAAAAGGCGCATCTTTCTGTCGTTCAGGACATACATCGTAAAATTGGAACCGCAGACTAAAGTATGGCTAATCGATCTGATCGCCCTCAATCGCGGCCTTGGCTTACTGAGGACAAGAGCCGCCCAAAGAAGCATCACCATACAGAGAGACCCGACGAGCATACTACCCGTCGGGCCTTTCTCTTATTTCCTGACTGCCTGACGAATGGCGTCTTTAGCGCCACCGACTGCGTTCTGGATCTTTCCGATATTCTTTTCAGTCGAACCTTCGGCTTCCAGCTTGCTGTCGCCGACCACTTTACCGACGACTTGTTTGACGGAACCGGCAGCCTGTTTGCCAATTCCTTTGAGACGATCTGCATCCACCATGATAGTACCCCTTTCCAACTTGTTGCGCTCATGTTTGCCCCGGTTCGCGCAAGCCGGCACCTTAATCTTCCGCATCTCTTTATTACGGAATGATGTTTAAGCATTCCAAACACAAATGCTTTGATGAATGTCAAATCGGCGACTTTAAACCGGAATATATGTGGTGTTGTCGCCGCAGGCTAATCAGCGACTTCAAGTATGGAGTTTATCAATGGCTCAATCAAAAGTTCGCGCCGCTCTCACAATAATAAGTCTAGCGATGTGTGTGATGATAAGCGGTTCGTTCGCTGGCTTTACGTCTGGCGTTGCGTTCGCGCAGGACGCGGGAATGCCTTCTTCGCGATCTCCGGATAATACCGGCATTAATAAGCGTGATCGATCCAGTCAAGAACAGACGGCGGATCAGGCAGGAGAAAATAGTCTGGATCGCGATGTCATGCAAAAAATACGCAAGGCAGTGATCGCCGACAAATCTCTTTCCAGTTACGCCCACAACATCAAAATCATCTCGAAAAATGGTCAAGTTACTCTTAAGGGACCGGTTCGTTCGACCACAGAGAAGAAAATAATCGAAGCCAAAGCAGTCGATGTCGTCGGTGCCGACAAGGTCATAAATCATCTCTCGATCAAAAGACGCAAGCACGCCAACTAGCAAACACGAGCCTTAAATCCCTTTCCCCTCACTTATAAGGAGCGACCATGTCCAACAATCACACAGCAGCCTTCGGTATTTTTTCCGCGCGCGCGCAAGCGGAAACCTGCATAAACAATTTGATTAGCGCTAGTTTTAGGAGGGACGATATCTCAGTGCTTCTGTCTACCTCCGATGCGACAAGACAGATGGGGGTTGAAAAGAATACCAAAGCCCCAGAAGGCGCGACCACCGGCGCAACGGCGGGAGGGGTCATTGGTGGCGCTTTGGGGTTGCTTGCGGGCATAGGGGCGCTTGCCATTCCCGGTCTTGGGCCTTTTATCGCAGCAGGGCCGATCATGGGGGCACTCGCTGGCGTAGGTGCTGGCGCGGCTGCCGGTGGCATCATTGGAATGCTGGCGGGTATGGGGATGCCGGAATACGAGGCCAAGCGTTATGCGGGTCGTGTAAAAAATGGAGGCATTCTCGTTTCCGTTCACTGCGATAATTCTGACTTGGTTACGCAAGCAAAAGATGTCCTTAAACGCAGCGGAGCAGAGGATATTTCATCTGCCGGTGAAGTGACCGGGGCTTCTGTGGTCAAAAGGGCCAGCTAATCGCTGTTCTTTCGTTGATGATCTCGCATGGGGTCTATGCGGATCATTTACGAATGACGGTGGCTTTTGCAGATAACCAACACATAGGGAGGTTAAGATGGGGCGTGGTATTCTTCTTTGGCTTTTGGGTGTGCCAATTCCGGTGATTATTTTGCTCGCCATATTTTGGCGTTGATCACTTAACACAAAGGAATCCATGCATGCAAAATCCTTTTTCGTCAGCTGATAACGAGACATGAGCCCCGATATCCTCTGTCATGAATGGGATGCATCTTCTGCCGTTTCGTGGGCGGCGATAGGGGCAGGAACGTTCGCAATCGTTGCCTTCTCTCTTATGCTTGTCACTTTTCGTGCTGGGATGGGGGGATATCTTACGGGACGGTTGCGCACAAAATGGGTGGGCGTTCACACCTTTAAAGATCTTTTACCCCCAAGGTTGGCCGTTGGTGAGTTATAAGACAACTTTCTATAGATCACTTTATCATATATAGTGATCTATAGAAAGGCTGGCTATAACTCATGACATGGAATTGGCAACGCAAGGATTGGGGTCGTTTTACCTATGACACAGGGGCGATGGAAGCTTTGGAGAGGAAGTTTCTTCAGAACTCCGGCGTGCTTTTCGGCGCGTTTAAGCATTTAGGCGATGACGAGAAAACTCAACTTACCATCGACCTTATCAGCGACGAGGCTTTGAAGACTTCAGAAATCGAAGGCGAGATCCTCAATCGCGATAGTCTGCAATCTTCCATCCGCCAACAATTCGGTTTGCAGCCCGGCAAAGGCAAGATCCCTCAGGCCGAACAGGGCATCGCTGATCTTATGGTGGATCTGTACCGCACTTTCGACAAGCCGCTGACGAAGGCCATGCTCTTCCGGTGGCACAAGAAGGTAACGGCAGGACGCGATGATTTGCGAGACGTTGGGCGCTATCGCACCCATCAAGACCCGATGCAGGTCGTATCGGGCTATCTGCACAAACCCAAAATCCATTTTGAGGCGCCACCGTCCAGCCGCATGAAGGCGGAGATGGATCGGTTCATCGACTGGTTTCACGACACGTTGCCGAAGGGAAAACATCCCCTGCCGATTCTTGCGCGCGCAGGCATCGCCCATCTTTATTTTGTTTCCATCCATCCTTTCGAAGACGGCAACGGCCGCATCGGGCGCGCGCTGGCGGAGAAAGCTCTCGCCGAAGGATTGGGACAGCCGACGCTCATCGCGCTATCCCAGACCATCCAGCGCAAGAGAAAACTTTATTACGACGCGTTGGAACGCGCCAACAAAGACAATGACGTGACGGATTGGCTGATTTATTTCGCGCAAACATTGCTTGAGGCTGAGCGCCACAGCCAATCGATAATCGAGTTCCTCATCGGCAAGACTAAATTCTATGCCTGCCTGCAAGGACAGCTGAACACCCGTCAGGAAAAGGCTTTGGCAAGGATGTTTGTTGAAGGTGTCGACGGTTTCAAGGGCGGCCTAAGCGCCGAGAAATACATCGGCATCACACAGGCTCCCCGTGCAACCGCGACCAGAGATTTGCAAGACTTGGTCGCCAAAGGTGCGCTCACCCGCACCGGAGAATTGCGGCATACGCGCTATTGGCTGAATCTGCCAATGCAGCAACAGCGTGAACAAGAATGACTGTGGAAGTGGTTCGCTCGATCCTCGAGATGACACACACGGACGGCCTCACTCGCGTTTATGGAGCCGATGACGGCATAACGGACGAGCGTCATGATGGTGTGGCTGGGTTTTAGGGGGTTGTGGGCGAACAAGACGGAAGGTGGAGATCAGGTCCACCAAATCTATAACAAAACTTAGCTATACTCGGGCCCCGAACGTTTTGGTTTTAAGCCACCCAATCTCCGCGCAAGGCCTGCCAGCAGGTCAGAGCCGCGATGGCTGCCGTTTCGGCCCTGAGAATACGGGGGCCAAGGCGCACGAAAAAACTGTTGGGGCGGGTGCGGAGAGAGTCTAACTCCTCGCTCGTAAAGCCGCCTTCAGGCCCTGTGAGAAGGGCCGCTTTGACATAAGAGCGAATCTCCGCGGATTGAAGAGAGGCTGCAATAGGGATAGCGTCGCCCCATTCAGCGCAGACGATCAAGGCGCGATCTTCCGGAAAGACAGCTAGAAAATCTTGTAGTTTTTGAGGCTCGCGCACCTCTGGCAGACTCAACCGATCCGATTGCTGCGCGGACTCGCGCGCGATGGTGGCCGCACGATCCGCGTTAAGAGTTCGGATTTGCGTTCTTTGAGTGATCAGCGGTTGAAGGACGGAGATGCCAAGTTCTGTCCCCTTTTCCAGCATAAAATCGAAAGGGGCTTTTTTAATCAAAGCGCAACACAGCCAAAGATCGCCGTCATCCTGCGGGGCGCGAAGACGCTCTTGGACCGTCAAAATCAATTCCTTTTTAGAAAGAAAAGAAACGGCTGCCTGAAACTCGCCGTCTTGCGCGTTGAAAACACGGACAACGTCGCCAACCCCCAAGCGCAGCACATGCCTTAGGTGATGCTGCGCCTCTTCGGAATCAGGGCCGATATTGGCTCCGGACGTCAAAGAGAGCGGCATGAAAAGACGAGGCGTGTGGCGAAGATCCATGGAAAAACTCCTTAGGCTAAAATCGGAAAAGAATCCCCCCTCGCGCCTGTCTTCGCTATTACGCGCAGCCGGATTGCGGATCAAGGGAGCCTGCACCGGACTTGATCCGGTGCAATGACGCCGATGGCGTGTCTCTAAAAAAGGTTAAAATTGTGCCAAGCCAGAGTATAACTGCTCCAGATTTGACAAAGATTGCCTCGAGGACTCTCTCTTCTCCATCGAGACATGGAAGGGAGAGGGCATGGGGCTTAAACCACCGGAAAAAAGACGCGCTTACTTCCTGTCGAGTCCTTCTAAGAACTTCTGCCCAATCGAAGCGATACACTGACATGTCTTTGGACCGATATCAGCTTCTTTACTAATAGCGGAGGCGACTTCGCTCCAAAGAGCCAAAGTCATCTTTGTTTGAGCGAGTGCGCCTAAACTATCTGGATACGATGAAAAAGAGGCGGGAAGAGCGGCGCCCGCTTCTTCAAAACTGCCCCCAAGCTCTTCTTTGTAGTAGGCTCTCCTATCTTCTACTGTCTGCTGAATACCTCGCTCCAGTGCGGGGCCCAAAAGATCCTTTGACTCAGGTCCAAGATTTAGAAGATGGCCCTGTTTCATAACTTCTTGGGCCGCCGCGCGCAAATCATCCTGAATTGGGCCCAGAAGGGCGATTTGAGAAGGGATTTTCCTTTTCTGGAGCAATTCTTTGAGCGGCCTATCGTATAAAGGCGGAGCGTTTCGCTGAATGAACTGAAGTAAGGATACCATAGGCATTGACTGCCAAGGATTCAAAGGAACTGTAGCCCCAGTATCTATACGGGGGGACAAAAACAAAAGATTCGCAACCTCCATGGCCGGGTCTTGCGGAGAGCCGCAAGTAATAGAACGGCCACCATTCAAACGGTCACGATCAGATCGAAATTGGGGACACAGAATGAAGCTGGCAAGCGCAGAACACCCAGAATCGCCCGTGGCATTGACATCGGTTTCCGGATGCTCAAGCATAGCCTTAACAATAGTAGCAGGCGCATAGTCAACTGCATAGCCAAAAAGGGGAAAGCCTTTCTGTTCGTCCTTACACAGCCCATTGAGCAAACGTGCGTTTTTGTCTACCTGCTCATCCTGAATAAGCTCTAATACACGTTTTTCTCCCCCCCCCCCCCCTCTGACCTTAATCTTTTGAATGCTATCAGCTTTTCATAAAGCTCGATCGTTTTTGGCCCGTCCTTACCTTCAGCAACGGTAAGAATGCCGTACAGATATTCGTCAGTATTTATAATATTTTCAAAACGTTGCATGGCTTTCAAGCCTCCCATCCCTATGTTTAGCGATACAAGACCCCTTGCATCCTATGGGGCGAACTCTACAACAAAATTTGAGTCAAGTATATGTTTTTTTAATACTTTCATCATAGTACCGGACTCATTTTTTAACATTCAGCAATACCAATATGTTAACGCTCGTTCCGGGTAATATTAAACGGGCGAGTGTGGTTATTATTTTGGGGAGGCTTGAATTTGAGAACA
>CAIJXG010000027.1 GCA_903824505.1 uncultured Pseudomonadota bacterium
GCCCGTTTCCCTCTCCCCATCCCTCTCCCGCAAGCGGGCGAGGGAGAAGACGATCGCTGCGCAAGTTTCACGTTATACATTGGCAGAGTTCAAATCATGGCATCCAGCTATCTGCCACGTCAGCAGAGCTTGGAGCTTTCACCTTTCGCTACTGTCTTCAGCGAATCGATCAGTGGAGTAGCCATCATGGATGAAGCAGTCAAATGTGCCCCCCCGCAAGCTATCAGCGCCGCCACCCCGAACTGACGCTGTGGTATCGCACCGTCCAGGCGCACTTCGAAACTTGGCTGGCACTCTCAAAGGCACAATTTGACGAGTCGCCGCACACATATGTGATACAAGCATTTCGCCGTTACTTGGAATGTGGCATTCTGGCTTTCGGCTTCGCACGCGCCCGTTGCAAAAATTGCGGGCACGACTTTCTGGTCGCATTTTCCTGCAAGGGGCGTGGCATATGTCCATCTTGCAACACACGGCGCATGGTTGAGATCGCAGCCCATCTGGTCGATCACGTCTTTCCGCCATTGCCAGTGCGTCAATGGGTGCTCTCGGTGCCCAAGCGCCTGCGCTATTTTTTGCAACGCAATGCTGCATTGCAAGGCGCCGTCCTGAGAATTTTTCTGCGCGCGGTAGAACACTGTCTACGCGAACATAGCACCGGTTGCGATGCCAAAGCTCACCTTGAGGCTGTCGCCTTTATTCATCGCTTCGGTTCATCTCTAAATGAGCATATACATTTCCATTGCTGCATCATCGAAGGGTTATTTGATTCAACGACCAACACTGACGGAACCGTAGCCTTTCATCCGTCATCCGGCCTTGACGATGCAGCTTTTCGCCAAGTTCAAGCAATAGTTCGGCGGCGCATTCTCCGTCTCTTTGTCAGGCGCGGCTTGATCGACAAAGCAGATGGCGTTGAAATGGCCGGGCAGAAGCATGAAGGCGGCTTTTCCCTGGATGCCTCGATATGCATCGAAGCAGACGACCGATCTGGTCTGGAATGTTTGCTGCGTTACTGCGCGCGCCCTCCTTTTTCACAGCAAAACTTGCACCAAACGGATGAAGGGCTCCTGATCTACCATATCCCCAAACCTCACCCCGGTGCGCCGAGCGACCTAGTGATGACGCCGCTTGCGATGATTGGAAAGATCGCCGCGTTGGTGCCGCCGCCAAAGTGGCATCTCCATCGGTACTATGGGGTACTAGCGCCAAATTCGCACTTGCGGGCAGCCGTGACGGCATTGGCACCCGAGGCCGTGATCTTGGCGTCTACACCACAGGTATCGAATGCGGAAGAGTCGCACCATCGGAGTCTGTCGCATTATCTGTGGAGCCAGTTGCTGGCGCGCATCTATGAGGTCTTCCCACTAATCTGTCCGATATGTCATGCAGAAATGCAGATCATCGCCTTTGTTACCGACGCCAACACTATACAGAAAATCCTGGGGCATATCGGCGAGCCGACCCAACCAACGACAATCTCACCTGCGCGTGGGCCGCCACTTTGGGAGACGGAAATAGCTTCGGAGCAAGTATGCAGCGTCCCTCAATGGGATATGGTTGCGCAGGCAGAACCGGAGTTTCAATACGATCAACGTATTTCGTGGTAACAGGAAATTTCCTCTCACCCAGAATAATCCTGCGCGTTTGCTTTGACGATAGCCAAATTATCGATGCTGGCCGAGAAAATTATTGTTATTATGTGTATGCTAGAGGAAGAATTAGGGCATTAACCAGGATTCATCAATAAAAAACTGGCTTGACAGAAGTCAATAAATCATCAAATTTTCGGGTTGTGCGGTTAAAATAACTAACCTTAAAACCCTCTCTCGATCAATAAATATAAGAACGATCGTTCTGCCTTCGTGTCAAACCTCGACACAAGGCACATGCCACCCCCGGCGTGCTTGCCGCACCACCATGATGATGCCGCTCGGGCTACGCGCCCAAAACCCCGTCTCTACATGGCAGTTGTGCCTCAAGACAGGAACGGAATTGCCTCATGGTTGCCGCAGCAAAACGTGTCACGTCCGTCCCCCTATGCTATCAACGCCGTCGTCCCGAGAAAA
>CAIJXG010000028.1 GCA_903824505.1 uncultured Pseudomonadota bacterium
CGGCGCAACAAATGCAGCTGCTTTGACATAGCCACAGAAAAAATCTGTAAGCATGAAGCGCGGCTAAATAAAAGGGGCGGTTCTGCCCCCTACGCCTGAAAATCCATGATTTTCTCGCGCAAGGCTTCCATGCGGCGGCGGTTGGACTCGGACGGGTCGGCGCGGTAGGCGGCGCAGGCGGCGGCATAGTCGCTCCGGATTCCCTCTTGCGCCAAGCGCTCCCAGACCGAGAGCCATGCTTGGCGGGCTTCCTCGGTGCTGGCCTCCGGCCTTGCGGCGCGGGCATGGGCATAGGTCTCGGGCGAGAGGATTTCGTCAATGATTTCCCTCTCGTGATCTTCTTGAAACACGCTTTCTTCGGGCGCATGGAGGTGACGGCGCAGTTCTTCTGGAGTCAGGGCATCTTGCGCTAAGGCGTCGAGGATCCGTTGCCGAAGCCCTTCATACGCAGGCGTTTGACAGTCCAAATGCGCCAAAGATTCGCCAAAAGCGTCGAACAAATCGGGATGATTCAAAATCAGCGCCAGCAAAATACGCTCCATCATGCGCCGCCCATCCATGGGGGAACGGCGCGATCCCAGAAACGGCGCGACCGGAGTCTGTCCTTTTTTCCATCCGTTTTGCCATCCGGTTTGTTTGTGCGCGATAGACGGAGGTTTCCATCCAAAAGTCGTGTCAATCCGGCGGCGAAATTCTTCGTGGTAAAGGGCCCGTAACGCCTCGTCTTTAATCTGAGAGGTCTTTTGCTTCAGCGCGGTTGTAAAACTGCTGCGTTCCTCGGGCGTGCGGATCGTGCGGCCGGCCAAAGTTAGGTTCCACAGCACATCACTGAGCGGCTGCGCTTGTTTGAGAAGCGAGTCGAAGGCGGATTTGCCGGATTGCCGGATCAGCTCGTCGGGGTCTTTCGCGCCCGTCATCGTTGCAATTCGTAGAGTCTGTGACGCGGTCAGAAGCGGCAGAGCGCGTTCCACCGCACGCGCGGCCGCACGCAATCCCGCCTGATCGCCATCAAAACACAGGACAGGGCTGTAATCGCGCCCCGCAACGCGGCTTTCCACAGGCGGCGCGAGCTTCCAGAGCGTTTGCATTTGCTCTTCCGTCAAGGCCGTGCCCAAAGGCGCGACCGCGCCGCTATACCCCCCTTCGACCAGAGCGATGACATCCATATAGCCTTCGACCACAATGATCGGCTGCCCCTGCATCAGGGAGGTTCGCGCCCGAGACAACCCGTAAAGCAGGTGTCCCTTGTGGAACAACACATGATCGGGCGAGTTTAGATATTTCGGCTCGCCCACGCCCAAAATCCGTGCCCCGAAAGCGACGGTGCGCCCCCGCCGATCACCCACTGGAAAGATCACGCGGTTCCGGAAGAAACTGTAAAAATCGTCGCGGTCTTCGGCTTTTTTGGCAAGCCCCACCTCGGCCAGTTCGTCGCGCTCATAGCCCTGCCGCGCCATATCCCGCAATAAAGCTTGCGCGTCCTGAGGCGCGCTGCCCAAACGAAAACGGCGGATGGCGTCGTCGCTCAAGCCGCGTCCGCGCAGATAGGTCAGCGCCTCGCGACCCGTGGGCGCGAAAAGCTGCGCCTCAAACCACAAAGTCGCGCTTTCCAAAAGCTGAAACAGGCGTTTTTCCTTATCAAAAGACTCACGTGCCAGCGGCGTATCGCGTGGCATTTGAAGACCCGCTTGCGCGGCAAGGCTTTCAACGGCTTCGGGAAAACTTAAGCGATCATGGCGCATCGCAAAGCCGATCACGTCGCCATGCGCGCCGCAACCAAAACAATGAAAAAATTGCTTGGCGTCATTCACATAGAAACTCGGTGATTTTTCATTATGAAACGGGCAGCATGCTTTATATTCCCGTCCCGCGCGGATCAACCGCACGCGCGATCCGACAAGCCCCGACAAAGGGAGCTGCGCACGGATTTCTTCAAGGAAAGAGGGAGGAAAGGTGGCCATGGCATCAGTTTAGCATAAAGACGTATACTTGGGCCCCTTCGGGCCCCCTCACGTTTCATCCGCGCAAAAGGCGCATGAGCTTCGCTGCGTCCGTGTTTTGCGCGGAATCGCATTCTTCCGCTTTCCAAGGAAACCGAGTATAGAGTTTTTGTTTGAGACATTCATCGAGATTTAAGCCCATCCGACCCACAGAAATGAGCAATGTTTTTGAGAAGAATATCTTTGAAAGCCCTTAACCCCATCGGCCCGTCTTTTTCAATGCCCTCATTGGGGGTATGAGCGCCCCCCATTCCTTTTGTGGAATCGCCAAGAATTCTTCCCGGACCAAGGACGACGGTATTGACAGGCGTAAAATTAAAAGCCTCCGTTGCGTAAACGCCGTCCATCGCTTGCGTTTTTTCTGCCAATCTCAAAGCCAAAGAAATACCCTTTTCAGAATCACATTGAAAGCCGGGATTCATGCCGCTCACTGCCACTTGGATCGATGTTGAATCGGCGATCTTATTGATCGCTTTTGTGGCCACAGCTTGGAGGATCCCAACAATTTCTGCTGACGTTATGTTCGGCTTTGTCCGCACATCAAAGGTCATGACTGTGCGCTCTGGAACAAAGAGAGGCCCCTTTGTTGAGTTGAAAATATCTGTGGGGGCAAGGCTCTTGATGCCCCTGTCGCGCAGCTCGGCTTTTTGGGCCGCGAGGGCCGCGAGGATTAAGGCGGCGACTTCCAGAGCGTTCTGAGATTCTGTATCGAAGGCAAAGCCGCCTGTCGTGGCACAGGTAACGGTGCATCCGACGACTTGGCCAGAATGCCGAGAGATCACTTCATTTCCCGTTGGCATCGTGACAAGAACAAGCTCAGGTGTTGCCCGCATCTCATCAAAAAGATGCCTCACAGCCGAGGCGATGCCTCTTGAGCGCAGCCCGTTCCTGTCCGGTTCTTCGCTATGCGAAAGAAGGATATAAAGAGGCTTTTTCAGCTTCCCCTCTTTGACGTTGTGAACCCAAGACGGAAGCGCCGAAAGAAGCGCGGCGATGGCCCCGAGATTATCCAAGACGCCCCGACCGAAATAAAGCCCGTTTTTTTCCCTAAGTTCCCACGGATCTGTCTTCCATTCAGCGAGATTTCCTGCCGAAACGACATCCGTATGCGCCGAAAGCAGAATGCCACCGGCGTTTGCGGAGCCAATCCGCAGGATCACATTGGCGTTTTTCCCGTCTTCGGTTCGATCAAGAACAGGGTCTAGGCCATAAGACTTCAAGAGAGTTTCCACATATTCCGCGAGCCTTATATTGCCATCAGATTCTTTTCCGAAGGCAACAAGCTGTTTCAAGATCTCTTGAGTCCGTTCCATATTATTCTCCATGAGCCTTGATTCAGCTTGGATGCGCGGCGAGAGTTTCGCTAGAATTACCCGCTTCACGCCTCGGTAACAACTCTGAAGGAAAAACAAGTTTATGCGTATTGTAGGAGGTAGCCTGCGCGGGCGCAAAATTGACCCGCCGATCAGCATGACGACTCGGCCCATGACGGATCGGGCGCGAGAGGGATTGTTTAACATTCTTGCCCACAGAGAATGGGGCACGGGAACGGAACCGCTTTTTGAAACGCCGATCCATGTGTTGGACGCTTTTTGTGGAACGGGTGCCTTGGCTTTTGAAGCGCTGTCGCGGGGGGCCGCTCAGGCCACGCTTTTCGACAAAGATCCAAGCGCAGCCGCTGTTGCGCGTCAGAATGCCGAAAAACTAGGCGTTGCGGAAAGATGTCTGATTATGCGTTTGGATACGTTGCGTCCCACCCGCGCCTCTGCCCCCTGTCAACTTATTTTTCTTGCGCAGCCCCATCGCTCGGCGCTGGCTCTGCCCGCCTTTCTTGCCCTGCGCGAGGCTGGATGGGTCGCGCCGCACGCTCTTCTTGTTGTCGAAACGGCAAGCCATGAGCCGCCGCAACCCTTGCCCGCGTGTGAGATTGTCCTTGACCGCGCTTATGGCGCGTTAACGCTGCATTTTATGGTATGCCAAAATTAAAATTGAATCGAAGAAAGATGCAAAAACGGATAAAATTGGGCTTCATTCCTTTTTTAATCTCTGCTAGGTTGATTCGTGTCGGAATAGCGTGGCGTTCTCGCTTGCGTTGTGCCTCATGTCTTTTAGCCCCTCTCTTGCTTGGGGGGCTTTTCGTTCTTTGTTTAGACTCCCCACAAACCCGAAAGGTTGTCCCCATGCAGCGCGACGCACAACGATTTAATCCTCAGGCGGGTATCGCCATCGGCCCGATCCTTTTCATTATTGCCATTTTGGCTATTTTGGCAGCCGCCATTGCGGCGGGCAGCGGCAGCTTCACCGCGAATACAACTAGTGAGAGCTCAAAGACTCAATCATCGGCTCTGATCCAAATCGGCGAAAACCTTAAAGTCGGCATGGATCGGATCGTCATGGAAGGTGGCGTGAGCCCTTCAAGCGTTCTCATTGATCCAACGCTTATCTCTCTCAATACCCATCTATTTTCTCCAACCGGCGGAGGCGTTACGGCGCCTTCTGCAGCTATGGCGGCCACGCCCGGCACGGATGTTTGGCATTATGTTGCCGGTCCCGTAAGTGGTTTCAGTGCGTCGAACGCTGACATCTTCGCCGTTCTCAAGGTTTCTGCGGCAACCTGCGCCGATATCAACGGACGGACGACAGGAACGACTGCCGTTCCATCGGGTGCTGATCTCGGAGATTTTGAAGCCGCACCAGGTTCTGTTGGCGTGCCGGTGACAACGACATCCACACAGACGGTCACCCATTGGGCGACTCAATCTGCTCCTTCTCTTACCGGCGTTGCGACAGGTTGCGTCAATAACACGAACAGCACACACAGCGGCACCTACTTCTATCAAATTTTGGCGGTTCAGTAAGACCAACGGCCTTAAGATATACTTGGGCACCGAAGGAGAACGCCTTAAGTTTCATCCGCGCAAAAGGCGCATCGGCTTCGCTGAGCGCGTGTTTTGCACGGGGGAGCATCCTTTCCGCTTTCCAAGGAAACCGAGTATACGAAGAAAAAAAGCCCGGGTCCCCCCAAGGGAGTCGGGTTTTTTAACGTCCGAAGGTAAAGGCGTAGGCCGTAAGTCCTGATTCTTCACTCTTGATCTCTAAAACGCCTTCGCGCATCTCACGCTGAGCCACAAGTTCATATAATCTGTGCGCACGGACATCAATCCGGCTATCTGGTGTGTCCTTTCCTGCCGATGTTCCCAACGGACGGCCATTCAAAAGCACAGAGGCTTTCACAGGCCTGTCGTTCTTCGTGCCAAGAACGAGATACACCTTTTCCGCGTTAAATTTTATTTTGAGGCTTGCCCCCGCTTGGGTCGCGACAATGCGCTCCCCTTCCACACGCCACGCTCCCGCCAAGGCCCAGCTGTGGACAGACAGGGCTGACGGAGTCGTATAAGTTTGAGGAACATCCCGAGCGAGGACTTCCGGACTTGCAAAACGCGCGCTCCGTTTATAGCCCAGATAAGTCTCTGGCGTTTGTCCTTGGCTGGTTGCCGAGACCTCGTTTTTCTCCTCAAATTTCCGCTCCAACCCCAAGAGATACCGAATATTATTTTCGGTTTCCGCGTAATGCCCTTCCCCAAAATGGGTATAAACGACTTGGCCTTGTTGGTTGATCAAGTAATGCGCTGGCCAATACTGGTTATGGAATGCCGTCCATGTGTCAAGACGATTGTCGAGCGCAACGGGATAGGCAATGCCATGAGCCGTAAGGGCCGCCGCGACATTGTTTTTATCCCTCTCAAACGCGAACTCCGGCGCATGTACACCGATGATGACGAGGCCTTTGTCGCGGTACTGCCGATCCCAAGCCGTGAGATAGGGCAATGTACGCAGACAATTAATGCAGGAATACGTCCAGAAATCGACCAAAACAACCTTGCCGTGTAAGGAGGCGAGGGTGAGGGGCTGTTGCGCGTTCAACCAACCGTCAATTCCTGTGAATTCTGGGGCCGGATAAGGTTGCGCAAGACCGTCGATAAGCGCAGCCGATTGTGGGATCGAGGTCGTTTGCTTGTGATCAAACACGGCTTGGACATTAAAGCCGGAGGCAATGACACCAACAGCCAACAGAATGATCAGGCCGAAACCCTTGCGAATTCCTTCCGCATGCGTGGTGAAAAACCCAAGGCGGGACATAAGTTTTCGGCCCGTCAGAGCAATGATCAGCATAGGCAGTCCGGCCCCCAAAGCGAAAGCGGCAATCTCAAGGATTGCCGAGATATCGGATTCTTCGCGGATGACCTGCACAAGAACGGAGGCAAGGATCGGCCCCGCACAGGGAGTCCAGATGAAACCAATCAGACAACCGATCAGAATTCCACTGAGAAAACCCTCTTTAGCCTTCGCGGTCAGCGCGCCGCCCGTATTGGCAAAACGCTGAGTCAGGAGACTGAACTGAGCCGACAGTTTTTCGGACAAAAGGACAAGGCCGAATAAAGCCAAAAACGCCAGCGATCCATATTTGATGATGTCGAGATCAAGATGAAGGGCCATCACCAGCTTGCGCGACAGCAAGGCAAAACCCGTAAAGGCTAGGACAAAGCCCACGATAATGCCAAAAGGGCGTTTGCGTCCGCTCTCGACAGAGGCTCCCAAAATCAAAGGCAGAATGGGAAGAATGCAGGGGCTCGCGATCAGAGCAAGGCCTTCCAGAAAAGAGAGGCCAATGGCAACGAAGGACATGGGTTAATACTTATAAAGGGCAGGGTAGGTGTTCCGGAGCTTGATAAGCTTGGGGGCATCGTGAATAACAATATAGGGGTTCAGCGGATGCCCTTCGGCGTAGCGTTGATGATAGTCTTCCGCCGGATAGAAACCTTTAAGCGGCTCAAGAGTCGTGACAACAGGACGGCTGAAGCGATGTTCCGCGTTCAGGGCATCAATTTTTTCAGCGGCAGCCCGTTGCTGTTCCGGCGAGGCATAGAAAATCGTCGACCTATATTGCGTGCCATGATCTGGCCCTTGCTTGTTCAGCTCGGTCGGATCGTGCGCGACCGTGAAATATATGTCGAGCAACTGGGACAGCGAGATTTGCTGCGGATCAAAAGTCACCTGAACGGCTTCCGCATGGCCCGTCTGACCGCTGCTAACGGTCTCATATTGCGCTAGATTAGCTGGGCCGCCGGCGTAACCAGAGACGGCTTTTAGGACGCCTTTGGTATGGTCAAAGACAGCTTCCACACCCCAGAAGCAGCCACCAGCGAAGACGATGGTGTTGGGTGTCGTTGGCTCGGACGCGTGGGCGGGGGCGTGGGCGGGGGCCAAGACAGCAAGGCCGGCCGTCAATCCCAAAAGGCGAAGGATTTTGTTCATTTAACCCTCTTTAGGCATGAAGGTCAGAACAGCGCCATTGTTGCAATAGCGCAAACCTGTCGGCGCGGGACCGTCTTTGAACAAGTGGCCGTGATGACCGCCACAGCGCGCGCAATGATATTCCGTGCGCGGCGCAATCAGTTTGTAATCCGTCTTGGTCTGCACATGGCCGGGCAGCGCATCAAAGAAACTCGGCCACCCGGTGCCCGAGTCGAATTTGAAGCTGGAGGGAAACAGCGGTAAAGCGCAGGCAACACAGGCAAAAATGCCCACGCGATGCTCATTGACAAGAGCGCTGGTTAAAGGAGGCTCCGTTCCTTCCTTGCGCAAAACAGCATACTGCTCAGGTGTCAGCCGCGTCTTCCATGCGTCATCAGACAGCGCAAGCGTGCCGATCGCGGCATCTGCCGTTTCGTTTGCATAGGCAGGGCCTGTTGTGAGCGTGCGAGTCAGAGCCGCTAACCCCAAGCCGACTCCTGCGCATTTTATAAAATTCCTGCGATCCATCGGGCTATCCTCAAAATTTCACACTTGAGGGTAGGATGGCATCTCTTGAGGCCTAGGGAAAGACGGATTCCAAAGAGAAACGCGCTCCCTTTTCTGTAGGGGCCAAAAGCTCTCGATACACGGCTAGGGTTCTCTCGGTCATCACGCGCGTCGTGAAATTCGCCCGCACATGCTGCATGGCGCGGCTGCCCAGCGCGGCACGGTCGGAGGGCGCAAGGGACAGAACTCGGTCGATGGTTTCAGCAAGGGCGTGCGGATCGTTTGGCTTGGTCAGAAATCCCGTTTGATCCGGAACGACCGTTTCGCGCGCTCCCCCGTGGTTCGAGGCGATGACAAGCGCGCCCATCGCCTGTGCTTCGATCACCACGCGCCCAAATCCTTCGGGACGGGTAGAGGGCACAAGCACGAGGGAGGCCAGCGCGTATGCCGCTTCCATATCGCGGCATGTCTCATGAAGAAAAACCCTGTTGTCCAGACCTGCTTGGTGAATTGCTGCCGCCAGTTCCGTGCCATAGGGGCTGTCTTTGCCGCCGCCGACGATCACACATTGATAATCCCGCCGCTTGAGCTGAGCCAGCGCCTGTATCAGCACCAACTGGCCTTTCCAGCGCGTGAGCCGACCGGGCATCAAAAGAAGGGGCTGGCCTTCCGTCAGATTCCAAAGGCGGCGCAGAGACTCTTTGCGGGTTTCGGTGATTTTTGCGGGATCAAAGGATTCGGTATCGACGCCTCGAGGAATCTGGCGCATTTTTGAAGAGGACACGCCATAGGTTTTTTGCGCGTAATCCGTAACAAAAGAAGAAATTGTGATAACCCGCGCCCCTTTCGCCATCACGCTGTTATAGAAACGCTTGAGGGGGGATCCCGCGCCATAGGGGCTGTGAAAAGTTGTCACAAAGGGGATATGGGCTTGCGCGGCGGCGCCCCATGCGCTCCAAGCGGGGGCGCGACTGCGCGCATGGATCAGATCAATCTTTTCCTCATGGATCAGTTTGACTAACCGCCGGATATTCAAAAGCATCGTGATGGGATTTTTGGATTCTAGAGGCAGAGTCATATGTGTCCCGCCCGCCGCTTCGACTTCCCTTGTCATTGGCCCGCCCGCTGACGCAACGAGGGCGCGGAATCCCGCACGGGTCAGCGCGGCTGTCACGTCGACCGTCCCGCGCTCGACTCCCCCTGTGACAAGAGAGGGAAGAATTTGAAGGATTGTAGGTCTATCCATCGACATTATGATTTCAGAAAAGCGTTTTCCAGCGCTTTCAGCTTCTGAGGATTCCGGCGGCGCATCGACAGGAACCAACCGAGGCCCGGGACAAAAAGGGCAAGGAAAATGTAGGGCAGAAAGGCCTCAGGCCCCTCAGGCACAGGGTAGAGAAGCCCAAGAATGGGGATGCTGAGCAAGGTGATCGTTATCAGAGAAACAATCACATGATGAATCTTGAGATTATTTTTCTTCTTTCTGTAAAGGGGGGCACCAATGGCCACAAGTAGATAGCAGGTCAAGATTCCAAGCGCTGAAAGAGTACCCAAAATATCCATTTGGGTCCCAAGAGGAATGTCGAGGCTTGTGAGCAAAATGGGGGGGATGACCGCCAAAAGAGCCGCAAAAGTAACGCCGATATGGGGTGTGCTGTAAGTGCGATGAATTTTCTGGGCTTTCGCGTGAAAAAGACCGCAATGAGCGAGCCCATGAAAGACACGTCCCGTAGCGTTGATATAGCCGAGCATGCATGCAAAGAAACTAGAAAGGACCCCCAGTGCCATCAGGCCACCCAGCCAGCTAAGCCCCGAAAGCTGCGCCAGTTTTGTGATCGGAGAATCTATTTTATCCAAGGCAGGCGTTGATCCCTGAAAGGCATCAACCAGCCCATAACTGCTGATCACAAAAAAGAGCCCGCAGATCAAGACGCTGCGCAACGCCGCGCGGGGAAGTGCTTTTTTAGAGTTTTTTGTCTCCACACCCAGCGTGCAGACGCTTTCAAAACCTGCGAATGATAAGAATCCGACCGCCAAGCCTTTGCGTAAATCATCAAGTCCAATGCCGTCAAGGTGCAGCTGCGCCTGATCCAGAAAATGGCCCGTATGGAAAAAATGATAGAAAATAAGCCCAACAATCCCACTCATGGTCGCCAGCTCAAGCGTCAGAGTGACGCGAGCGGACAATTTGATGTCTCGATAGGCCAAGCTTAAGGCCAGAAGAAGGGCGGTAACGCCTCCCCCCAAAGAAAGGAGGATTGAGGGCATAAATGCATGAAAAATAGAGGTAAACCCTGCTGTACAGAAGGATACACTAAAGACGTAGGCGATGGTCTGCGCCCACCCCGCTACAACGCTCGCTGTCGAGCCGAGACTCTGGGCAATCAAGACTGTAAAACCGCCCGAGGTCGCAATTTGGCGTGTAAAGGCGTTCAGTTGGGTTGTCCATAAAAGAAGAGTCAGCGCGGCAAAGACAAAAACAATCCATGTGCCATTGCCTGTAATGGCGAAAACGGAGCCCACCAAAACAGCAGGGGTGACAGAAGGCGCAACGGATCCGATTGCTTGGGCGACAACTTCGGTTGCAGAAAGATAGTCCTTCTTCATGGCGACAGATTCTGTCATGCGTGGGAGTCCTTGTTGAGGGTTATGAGGAGGTTACAGAAGGCGTCGCTTCCGCCCCGCCGAATTGCAGGGACGCCAGTCGCGCATAGAGGCCATTTTGCGCGATCAGACTGCTATGCGTGCCTGTTTCAACCACGCGTCCCGCCTCCATCACCAAGATCCGGTCGGCATGAATGACAGTCGCCAGACGATGCGCGATAATCAAGGTCGTCCTATTGGTCATCAACCGATCCATCGCATCTTGAATCAAGCGTTCGCTTTCGGAATCCAGCGCCGAGGTTGCCTCATCCAAAAGTAGGATCGGCGCGTTACGCAAAATGGCGCGGGCTATCACCAAACGCTGCTTTTGGCCGCCGGACAGGCGCACGCCCTTCTCGCCCAAAAAAGTGTCATAGCCGTGGGGCAGAGCAGATAGAAAATCATCCGCATGCGCCGCGCGAGCCGCAGCGCGGATTTCCTCAGACGTGGCATCGGGACAGCCATAGGCGATGTTTTGCCCCGCATCGGTCGAGAAAATCACAGGATCTTGCGGCACGAGGGCCAGACGCGCCCGCGCCTCTTTCGGATCGGCCGTTTTCAAATCCACGCCATCTAAAAGGACACGTCCCCCTTGGGGATCATAGAAACGCAGCGCGAGTTGAAAAAGCGTTGTCTTACCTGCGCCGCTAGGGCCGACAATCGCTACCCGTTCGCCTCGCCGGGCGGTAAAAGAGACGGCATCCAGCGCGTCTCTATCCGGTCGGGCCGGATAGTGGAACGAGACGTTTTCAAAGGCTATTTCGCCCTTCGCAGGAGGAAAGGACACGGGAGATACAGGGGCGGCAACGGTTGGCTCAATCGCCAAAAGCTCAAAAATACGCTCGGCCGCGCCTGCTGCGCGATGCAGCTCGCCCCCAAATTCGCTAAGGCTTCCGCTGGCCGAGGCCACAATAATCCCATAGCCGATAAAAGCGGCAAGTTGTCCTTGAGTCAGTTTCCCTTCCATCAAATCATGCCCGCCGACTCCTAACACCACGCTGATGGCCGATAAAACCAGAAAAATCACGATTCCGACCAAAAGGCCGCGCACATGAATATGCGCTTGCGCTGTCCTTAACGCGTCCTCGATTTGAGTTGTGTAAGCGGCAAGGCTTTGCGCCTCATGCCCGAAAGCCTGTACCGTGCGGATTCCATAGACGGTTTCCTCGGTGCTGGCATTGACATCCGCTTGTCTCTCTTGGTTGGTCTTCGACAGGCGGCGCACGCGACGGCCCAAAATTAGGATAGGCCCCATCACCAAAGGAATGACCAAACCGACCATCAAAGTCAGTTTCGCGCTGGTGGTCAACATCAGGATAATGCCGCCCGTTAAAAGCACCAGATTCCGCAGCGCTACCGAAACGGTCGAGCCGATAATGGTCTGCAAAATACTGGCATCCGCCGAAAGGCGCGAGAGAATATCGCCGCTGCGCGTGACTTCAAAGAAAGAGGGGCTGAGAGTCAGCAAATGCGCGTAAACGGCACGACGCATATCGGCCACGACTTTTTCACCCAGCCACGCAACGCGTGTGTAGCGGGCATAGGTAGAAAAAGACAAAACAAGAACAGTGGCAATCAGCGCGGCAAGTCCTTTTTCCATCGCGGCCAAGTCGTGAGCGCCAAGGCCCTTATCAATGATAAACCGCAAAATAAAGGGAACCAGCAAAAAGCTGCCCCCCGCGCAGAGCAATGCAAGGGCTGTGCCCCCGACAAGCCTGCGATAGGGTCTTAGAAACGTCCCCAGCGCGTGCAAAGGTTTCAATCCGCTTGTCGAGCGCGGCAGAGTCGTCGGGTTTTTGGGCATGAAGGGCTATGATCCTGTTGTTCCGCAGCAATTCTAAAAGTGGAGAGAGATGAACATGACGAAGGGGCGGCGGAATTCCCTCCCCACGAGGGGGAGGGAATTCTACCGCTCTTTCCGTATGAAAGTTCTCTTTTCCCATACTTTTAGAATTGCTGGTAGTTATATCCAAACTGGGCGCTGAACGCTAGCTTGTGTTCCCAATCTCTTCAACCGGTCTTTCAACCGGTCTTTCATTGCAGAATGTTGTTCCCCTATCGTATCCTTCTTCTCTCTAGCGCAAGCCGTGTTGCAGAGCGTTAAGGCACAATCCGCAAATTTAAGAAAGGAAATCGAGGGATGGATCACGATGCAGCCCTGCATATCGCCTTCGGCGTTGATGCGAATTATCTGCCGCCGATGGCGGCAGCCATGATGTCGATTGTGGACAAAAATCCCAACATGAAGCTTGTTTTTCACGTGGTGGCCACCGGCTTTTCCTCTGCTGACCGTGCAAAAATAGAAGCTTTTGCCGAGGAGAAGGGACTGACGATTTGTGTGCATGAGACGGATCGAGAGGCGTTTCAGGATTTTCCAGATCCCGTTCATTTAACTCATGCGACCTATAACCGTTTTTTGATTTGCGCCGTGTTGAAGGGTATTGCCACCAAAGTCTTATATCTCGACTCCGATATTATTTGTCTTGGGTCTCTTCAGGAACTTTTTGCGTTGGAGATGGGCGACAAGATTTGCGCGGTTGTTGAGGACTTTGAGCAAGAGAAATCCAAGCAATTAATCGGATTATCTGGTCCCGATCCTTATTTTAACGCTGGCGTTTTATATATTGATGTTGAGAAATGGAACGCCCATGGGATCACACAGACCCTTTTTAATCTACTCACAGAAGGGAAACGAAAATTGCCTCAAAAGGATCAAGATGCACTGAATGTTGCGTTGGAAGGAAAAGCTTTTTTCCTAGAGCGGAAGTGGAATTTGTTTTTTGACCGTTACCCCATAGGACCGGATACCATTTTTCTGCATTATGCGGGGCGCAAACCTTGGCAGATGTGGAGTAACAATTATCAAGATCCCCGCTTTACGTCGGCCCTCGCGCGCACGCCATGGGCAGCCTGGCGCTTTACCCCTAAAAGCCGCAAACACCGAAACAAACACGCGCAACGGCTTCTTGCCAAGGGCCATCTTCTGAAAGGTCTTTACTGGTATTTTCTTTTCCTGCGGACACCAAAAAAGCGGGGATAGCGTGTCATGGTATACTTGGGCCCCTTCGGAACCCCTCAAGTTTCATCCGCTGAAAAGGGGCATCAGCTTACAATCGCTTCTGTTTCCGTCACGACTCCGTCCAAAGGCTGATCGTGGGCGGCGATGGGCACGGACGGCACTTCCTGAAAGCTATAGGCAAGCCCGATGGCTGTCACGGGTTTCTGAGCGCGTAAAGCCGGAAGCGTTCGATCATAATACCCGCCCCGAGAGCCCAGCCTGTTCAAGGCGCGGTCAAAAGCCAGCAGGGGCACAAGCAACAAATCGGGGTCAACGCAGGGGGCCGAGTCCGGCGGCTCCCAAAGCCCATAGGCGTTTTGGATCAACCTTTCGTCGGGCGGGACGAGCCGGAAAAGTAGAGGCATCCCTTTTCCCTGCATAACAGGCAAAGACAGCCTATGACCCGCTTTCTGCAGCGCCGCGCAAAGGGGCCGCGGATCCATTTCCCCCCGCACGGGGATATAAGAAGAAATGCACAGAAAGGGTTGAGGCCGCAAAACACACAGAAACTGATCCCGCAGACCCATGGCAGCCTCCGCCGCTTCCGTAGCCCCTACAGCCTCACGCCGCGTGCGCAGGATATCCCGCAGTGCTTGTTTTTGGTCCGAAAGGGAAGGTGCGTCCATCTGGTTTCCTGCGCATTAAACCACGCCATTTAAGACGCGGCAGAATCTTGTCTCGTATCGCCTCTTCTGTCAAAGGCCCCGCATATTTGAAGATAATCCTATTTCACTGCCGACAGTCTCGCCCAGAATGTCAAGAAAGCATGTTCTTGCCTTTTAAGTAAAAGCACAGGCGCGTGTGCTTTTTGCTGTTTTGTTAACCATCCAGCAAGGATTTCAGAGCAAGAATGTGCTACCTACTCCTTGGATACAACCTTTTTTCATCGGGCACAGGACACATGGAGACCACCGTGAACACCCTTTCTAACCTTAAAGTCCTTGTTGCCGACGATCATTTTTTGATCCGGCAATTTGTGCGCAACACGCTGAAAGAATCCAAGATCGAGGAAGTTCAGACCGCCTCGGATGGGAATGAGGCGATTGAGCTGATCCGGCAAGCCCACCAAGATGGGGCGGCCTATGATCTTGTCTTTCTGGATTGGAATATGCCGACTTTGTCGGGCTTTGAAGTTTTGACCTATTTCCGTGCCAAGTCAGAACATGCCTTGACCGCCTTTGTCATGCTGACGGCAGAATCCGAGCAGAAAAACATCATGAAAGCCATCAAAGCGGGGGCGACATCCTATATCATCAAGCCGATTTCGCCGGCCGATCTGACCAAGAAGCTCTATGAAATCAATGAATGGATTAAGCGCAAACGCAGCGCCTCCAGCTCTTTTGCTTAAACACCGGACATCCTAAGGAGCTGTTATGGAAAACGCGCCGCTTCCTCTTGACCTGAATGACGCCTTAGCCGCCGATATCACCTTAGCTACGATTCGCATGCTGCGCGAAACATTCGGGATTGAAGCCGCAGCGGGCCGCCCCGAATACGGCGAAGGCATTGCCTCTTTAGTCGGAGATATTTCGGGCATCATCGGCATGGCGCAGTCCCGTCTGGAGGGGACTTTGATCCTGTGCGTCGATGAGGCGTTGCTCCGCCAAACGCTGCCGCCCATCATCGGAAAATCCGCGTCCATCACGCATGAAGTTGCGGTCGATGCCGTGGGTGAGCTAACCAACATCATTTTTGGTCAGGTGAAGCGCGACTTGAATCTGCGCGGCCATCAACTGAATCTGGGGATTCCCTCTGTCGTGACGGGGCGTGGCCATTTTATCGGTCAGTTTCATCGGGGACGGTACATGATCGTTCCGTTTCAAATAGGGGGATGTCTGTTTCAGATTTATGTCGCGCTGCATGAAGCGCTCAGTCAAAAATAACCAAGGTGTTCGGTCTTTATGTCGAGATTAGCCAACTTTTTTACCACCAAGTGGAAGAAGCTTTCTGCCCCTTCCCCCGTGCAGCGTTTGGCCGCGCTGACCGAGGCGGTTCGCCATGTCGACATTCTTCATATTTCGCTAGGGGGTATTACGGCGATTGTCGCCGTGCTTCTTTTAGGCCTTGGCTTGCCCCCTTTTGTGGGCATGGCGATAACATCGCGCGCCAGCTTTTTGGCGATTACAATCGCGACCTTCGTGGGGATCGGGCGTCTTTATTTTCTGAACTATAACGTCCATAAATTACTGAGTGAACATGCCCGTCTGACGGAAGTGCTTGTCAATAGTTTGGGGCAGGGATTCTTGTCCTTCGGAGCCGATGGTGTTTGCGAAGGGGTTTACTCGGAAGCCTGCCGCGATCTTTTGTCGACCGATCCCGCCGGGCAGAATATCGCCGATGTGCTGCGCATTTCGGATGAGGCGCGCGCGGATTTCAAAGAATGGATGGACGTTTTATTTACGCCCGATCATGCGTTGAGCTTTCCGGATGTCGTGAATTTCTTTCCCCGCTCGTTCTCTCATCCGGAAGGGCGGCGGATCGAGTTAGACTACAAGCCCGTCTATGATCGGCCCGGCGTTTTGGTGCGCGTCATTCTGATCGCGACAGATAGAACCGAAGAGCGTGAGGCTCAGCAATTGGCCGAGGAACGGCAAAATTATGCCAATATGATCTTTCGGATTTTTCGGGAACGGAATCAGTTTTTGGCGACGCTCAGGCATCTGCGGAAGTTTTTGGAAGAATCGGCTGTCCCCGTTCACTATAGCGATGCCGCGCCTTTGCTGCGGATGCTGCATACGTTGAAAGCGGCTGTTAATCATTTTCATTTGTCCGATCTGGGCAAAACCATTCACGCGCTGGAAACCAATCTTCGGAGCGCAGGGGAGATTTCAGATACTGCCTTTATGGATGCCATCGCAGCCGGACGGCAGCAAATCCAAGCCGATCTGGCGGAAACTCTAGAGTCGATCAAAGACATGATCGGCCGCGATTACGAAAGCCGTGGCAATATTCGGGAAATCGAAGAAAGCGCTTTATATAATTTTGCCCTTCTGATGAAAGTGTCGGACGTACGAGGGGATATTGTCGAACATTACCTTCAAAATATCGTTGCGATGCCTGTTCAGGAATGTCTGCTTCAGTTTGAGCGCGAACTCGCGGATCTGGCGGAATTCACGGGCAAACAGCTTAAACCTATCCAGTATTCAGGCTCGAACCCGCCTGTTTTGTTGCATGATTTTGGACCCTTATTTTTCGCTCTGTCCCATATCTCGCGCAACATTTTGGATCATGGAATCGAACCGGCCGTGACGCGGATCGCGCGCGGGAAGGATCCTGTCGGACAGGTCTCTATTTACACGGATCTTTTGCCGAATACAGAAAAGGACGTCCCGTGGCTTTTGATCTCGATTGCCGATGACGGGGGCGGCATTGATCCCGAGCTTGTCCGGCGGCAGCTTAGCATTATGCATGCGCCCGGCGCGTGGAAAAACCTAAGCGATCACGAGGTGATTCAAAAAATCTTTTCGTGGGGATTTTCAACGCGTGAGAAAGTGTCTGAACTTTCCGGTCGCGGAGTCGGGCTGGAAGTGATCGACCGCGAAGTCCGGCTTCTGGGCGGCAGCATCGAGGTCTTTTCGGAGATTCACAAAGGCGCGCGCTTCGAGATCAAGCTGCCTTATCGGATTCAGATATAGAAAGGGGTGTGCGTGATGCACAGACATTTGAAGGATTTATTGACGGATTACGCGCCTTTTGATTCTTCTGAGGCGGCTTCCCTGCGCCAGTTGAGCCAGTTTTTGGATATGAGCGATAACCCCTATGATCGGAGTAATCTCGTGGCTCACACAGTTTGCGACGCGTGGGTTGTTTCTCCGGATCGAGAACAAGTCCTTCTTTTGGTTCATGGGGCAAGTAAGGTTTGGACGGCGCCCGGAGGTCATGCGGATGGAAGTTCAGATATTTTGGGCGAGGCATGGCGTGAATTGCATGAAGAAACGGGGATCGCGCCCGAGCAAACACGGCTTCTCTTGAAAGGCGGTTTGTTTGATATCAGCTCAGGTGCTGTTTGCGAACGCGAAAAACCTCATGGGCTTGAGCCTGCGCATCTTCATGTCGACATCTGTTTTGCCTTCGAGGTCGATCCTGAAAAAGTCACGTTGCAAATTTCTAATGAAAGTTTGGATCTCGCATGGCATCCCGTTCACAATATTCTGGATCTTTTGATGCCCTGCCACCGACGCCGCGCGGTTAAGACGCTGCAGGGGGTGCTTTCCTGAAGGCTCCCCCTACCGCCCCGAAAGATCCGCCTGCGTTTCCGGCATCAGGTCGGCCAGAAAACGAATCGCGTCTTCAAAACGCGGCGCGGGAAGATATTTCACGCAGGCAATCCGGAAATGATCTAACAGCGCACGTTCAATGCACGCCTCGCTTTCACTGAACAGGAACGAGACATAAGCGATCAGCGCATTGAGCGCGGTCAATTGATCGGGATTGACGCCCCTGTTTTCATTCGCGGGCGCGACGAGATACACCCGCCGCCGCTGCAAACTCTCTAAAACCATAGGTTGAGTCTCTTCCGCCTCGACCGGCGCGCAGTACCCATCTTCGATGGGAAAGGGGTAGTTTTCGTTGATATACATGGTTTGATCCTCTCGTTGCCTGTCCTCAGAGTGTATATTACCGGTGGGGGGTCTTTAAATGCCAAAAAATAGTTGCATGAATTTTTTTTTCGGCTATAAGGGATCAAGACGGGTACTTTCTCCACACAAGAAAAAGCATCGGGCAAGCTCATGAAAGTAATGTTGTGCTTGCTTTTCAGTTGGAAAAAAGGGTAACTGGATGCTGAATTTTTCGAGTCCGTGAAAAGGACGTTTCACACACCGGAAGGAAGACACAACCATGATGATCACTGCTTCACAATTACGCGCCGCGCGCGGCATGCTCGACTGGACTCGCAACGACCTCGCCAAAGCCGCGAGTCTTTCGCCCGAGACCATCAAGAATATCGAACATGGTGTCTTCCGCCCGCAAGAGGCAACCGCTGACCAAATCCGTCGGGCGTTTGCGATGCATGATGTCGAGTTCACAGATGATGAGGGCATCCGCTTCAATCGGGAAGGCATCAAGCAATATTCCGGTGCGGATGAATTCAAGAGATTTATGGATGATGTTTACACAGTCGCCGCACGTGATCCGGAAGCGGTCGAAGGCGGCAAGAATCCTATCTATGTCAGTAATGTGGATGATCGACTTTTTGTGGAGCATCTTGGTATTGAGTTCATTAACATGCACGCTCAAAGAATGAGCGAACTGAAGAATGTTAAGGTTCGCGTGCTTGTCGGCATGGATGAAAAACACCAAGTGCCCGAAGCTCTTCATCATATTGAATACAGGCGGAATAATTCTCAGGCGACGGGCGATGTTCCTTTCTATGTTTATGGGGATAAATTCGCCGTTCTTATGTTCAACCACAAACCATCTCCGCAGATTGTTGTGATAAATTCCAAGCTTGTCTCAAGCGCCTACCGCGCTCAGTTCGACATCCTGTGGAAAAATACGGAGAAGTGAGGCTAATAAATGTCGGCGGTTATGCAAAAAAGAGATCGTGGCCCATTAAGGCTTGAAGTATCGCGGGATACTCCTCATGATGAGGATTTTGTTAGGGTTGACCGTGACACGTTCAAAACTGATCTCTCCACATTTCTTAGAGAGGGTCTGGATGCACAATCCATTTGTTCGGGTGTGCTATTTAAGTATCTTTATGCCCCCGTTTCAATCGGCGGAGTAAGTCCAGATTCACTTTGGCAAAAGGTTCTTGGACTAGAAGATCAGTTTTACTACGTCTTCAAGCAAGATGTGCGCCTTATTCAGGCAAACGAGTCTTTCTTCCAATCTTTGTCTAGTCTTAAGCCTGCCGTTATTGACCTTGGGTGCGGCGATTCTAGAGCTGTTTTAAATAAGGTCATTCCAACACTCAGATGGTCCAATGCCAGTTCCTATCTTGCAATTGATTCAAGTGCGCTTTACGCAGAAAATGCCGCAAATCTTGTTGCAATGCAGATTCCGCAGATTCCTGCAAAGTCGCTGGTTTGTGATTATATGAAATCCCCTGATGTTTCTGTCGATGCGCCGAGACTTATCCTCAATTATGGCTGTTCCATGGGGCAACACCCCATTAAACCACAGCGTGGTGCAGCGGAAGGGGGTAGTCTGGGCGATCTATTGGATAAACTTGGGCAGATGGTTGACCATAACGCTATCTTGTTGCCAACAATTGATGCAAATACAGATGAAGCTGCAGTCATCAACTGCTATTCTGGGTTTCATGTTAGCAACTTTGTGCGCTTTCTCTTTGCAACCATGGGGGCCGTTCTTCAAAGCGACCCAAACCCATCTTCAAACTATATTTTGGTTGATGGAAAAAAGCCGAATAGCCCATTGCCTGAATCTGTGATTCTAGAAAAAGAGTTCACAAAAGATCGATTAATCTTCTCCTTTGTACCTAAGCACGATATTACCATCGTCATTGATGATGTTCAAACTATTATCCCTAGAGGACACCGAATGGAAGGGGGGTATTCAAATAGGCTCTCCATGTCTGATTTAAAGAAAGTGTCTAAAAAACACGGATGGGTTCTTGCAAAAACACTCACATCCCCTGATAATCCAATTCGCGGTCCTGTGCTATTAGGCTGCAAGGTTTCAGATGCGGAAAGACGAGCTATTGGATCAAACAAATTTGCATCTAAAAAAACTGGCTGCTCTCCACAAGCGTTTGTTGCTATGTAAGCAAGGCTGTTAAATTTTGCATTTAGCGCGTTGGATGCGCTTTTGGCATTGTATGCTTTTTATCGACCCGAACTTTTTAGCCGCGCATCTTCCCTCGTCTATTTCTTTCCCAATCACCTATCCAAACACAAGAACACGATGCCAAGTAGACCTCCGCCTTTCGGATGACGGGTGTTTTTCCAAGGGGCTCGGTGAGCAAGTAGGAACGCGAAGAAAAAAAACTCCGGCGGCTCTTTACGCGCATTTGGGGCGTTTGTCTCGAGGGACAAAAAGCACTCGCCCCGCACCATCTGGGCGTGCGAAGGAGAAAACCTCACCAAACACGGGCCACAAAAGGCCCTAGAATAAAAACCGCCCCAAGAATCGTCATACCGTTGAAAAACGGTATCCATCGCGCGTGATAGAGATCATATTAGTAAACAATTTCAACGCATTACAGAGTCATGCGGGAGCATCGGCAAAACCGCCAGCAATTCTAAAAGTAGAGAGAGATGAACATGACGAAGGGGCGGCGGAATCCCCTCCCCCTCGTGGGCCTCGACGCTGCGCGTCAAGCCCCGCGCGCGGGGGAGGGAATTCTACCGCTCTTTCCGTATGGAAGTTCTCTTTTCCCATACTTTTAGAATTGCTGCCTCACCCCAGCCCTCTCCCTCCATGAAAAAATGGAAGGGAGGGCGTGCGGTGTCGCCACCGGAAAAAGACGCGCTTATTTCCTCTCGAATCCTTCCGCTTTCCAAGGAACCGAGTATATTACGCGGCTTCTAGAAGCGCATACGCATACCATTGCGGCAGGGACTGGCTGACAATTTCGCGCACCAAACCTTGCGCCAATTCGGGCGTGGGTTCGCCAGTGGGAAAGAGCGTGGCAAGAGCTGTGGTTCCCGTCAGACGCGTAAGCTCTGGCATCAAGGCAGAGACCGAATTGCTTAGTCCTGCGCGATTGAGCGCCTGCATGACGAGAGCTTCCTTGGCGGATATTTTGACGCCGCAGCCCATGACTTGGGAGGCCATCCAGACGCTGGTATCGCTGAGACTGACTTTGTCCAGTGATCGGTTAAAATTGCCGACCAGACGTGGGTGGGTCATGTTGCTTTGATTGGTAGAGGTCAGCTGCCCCCGCATGGGGATCGCGATCCCGCACGCGACCAGAATTTGTAAAGACTCGAGGAGGAGCGCAGGGTTTTCGCCTTCGCCGGTCGGATGCGCCAGAACATCGCCGACACCGATGGGCATCAGGGCCATAAGATCCAAAAGCTTGCCGTAGAGGGGTGCGGACAGATCTATGCTGCGCCCATTGATCGAAATCCAAGGGCCAATGTCCGCGCGCGGCATCGTCAACCCATAGGCAAAGCTGCCAAAAAGCTCGGCCTGATCGGCCGATTGCTCGATAGGCGTTTTGACCCAAATATCCGACCGCGTCGCGCGGTTCAGGGCGTAATCCTTGATGGGTTCATACAGAGGGCTGGTCCTGCAGCTCGTGACCAGCTCTTGCGCTTCGGGCGGTAGGGCGAATTCAACGTAATTGGCTCCAAGCGTCGCATCGCCCGCATAAAGCATATTCCGGGCGCCCAGAGCCTTGATGGTCTCAATCGTGGTCGCGGCGGTGGTCATATCCTTATAAGGCGCAAAGAAGCTTTCCGGCGTGCCTTTAATGATCGCTTCATTCAGGCTGATCATGACCTCTGGATGACGAGAGAGGAAGTGCGAGCCCATGCGCTTCAGCTCGGTTAGAAATTCCTGCTTCTGCTCAGAGGTCATCTCGGGGGCCAAGGTGCGGACAAGGAGGCTTAAGGCGCCATCTTCCGAATCATAGGCGCGGTAAGAGGTCACCAACGTGCCGCCCGGATTCAGGCGTTGGGACGCGATATCGAACAAGGCCGACCGTTCTGTCGGAGATAAAGGCGCTTCCCGTTCGTCGCAGCACAGATAATCCAGCAAAGGCGGCACGGACGCGCCATGCGTCAGACGCGTTAAAATCTCGCTTGGCGTTCCGGCGATGAAGACGATGTTGAAGGTGCCGCGCTCGGAAGCGGTTTCCTCAGCCGTGCTGCGGGCCGTCTCATCGGCAACGAAGCCATAGAAACGCCCTTCGGGATTGCTGGCGGCCAGAGAGGTCAATCTTTCCGGATCTGTGCACATGAATTCCGCATAGGCGAATCCGGTTCCTGCGCGTTTGGGCTTACATCCGCGCAGCGCGGCGATATAGCGAAGAGAGACGGGGCTGAAAGTCGGTTGAGGCTTCATGGTTTGAGTTCCTGTGAGGGTGAAAGACATCGTAAACTCCAAAAAAGGGGGGGGAAGAGACTAGAGGTAACTCACGATCGACAATTTCTCGATGATTCCGGTCGCTGAGTAAGAGGCTTGAATCTGGGTTTGCATCTGAAGAAGCTCGGTGCTGACTTGGGTTGTATCAATACCTTCAATCGAGCTGATCTGACTCGAGAGACTCGTGATCGTGTTTTTTTGCGTGGTGGCCTCGCTTGTAAAACGGTTGATGTTGTTGGCAACGGTTGTATTGACGGCCTGTAAAGATTGGGTGCCCGTTGAAAGAAGCGTTGAGGCTTGGGCCATATAGCTTTTATAAGTCGTCGGATCCGTCGTTGCAGCGGCCGCCTGAATATAGCGCAGACCCGCGATCACTTGCTGAAAGGCTGGATTGTTACTACTGACTCCATAGGTCACATTATAGCCGTTATCAATGGTTGCTTGATCAGTTGCATAAGCAGGTGTGTAAGTGACGTTCGCAAAGGCTGATGTAGGGGGGGTGCTGCCGGCAATCGAGATCGTGCTGCCCGTTGCCGTTGTGCCCGGAATATCCGCCGCGATTGAGGCCGCAAGAGATGTGGCGATCGTACTGGGGGTATCCGTTGCTTGCACCGCATAGGTGTAGGTTTTTCCGTTCACGGCGATGGAGGCATTTTGATACCCCGTCCCCGCGCTTCCGCCGATGGTCACATTTTGCCCCGAAATGCCTAGGGTCACTGACGCGGGGCTATAGCCCGTATCGTAAATAGGCAGCGTTTGATTATCCGTATAGATGGTTGAGGAGGGAGGCTGAGATAAAGTAGATAAATCCGTCACGGGCGAGGTCGTATAGCGAGATCCGGCATAGATATAGCGGCCGCCAATTTGCTGATTCAAATCAGCGGTGACGGATTTCAAAAAATTCGTCGCTAAAGAGCCAATGCCGGCCACTGCACTGGCACTATAAGTTGAATTGTTGTTTGCAAGAGTCTGTGCCTGCGCGGTAACGGCTTCGATATCGGTCATGGTCGTGTTATAACCGGAAAGCCGTGCCTGAACCGTATTGATCACGCTGACATAGCCCTGTTTCTGCGTGACTGTATTCTGCAGAGTCATCAAATTGAGCGCATCAGAAGGGGCGTAGTCCGTCAGATCCTGATGTTTCTGGTTGCTGGAAAGCTGCTGAGTCAGATCGGCCAGAGTCGTCTGCTCCGCCTGCAGCTGAGAGGTCAGAGTTTGGCGGATGCCGCTATTACTGATGGTGGAGACGGACATGGCTAGATCACATTCTCAAGGATTTTGAACATATTATCGATGGTCGTGATGACATGCGCCGAGGCTGCATAAGCATTCTGCCAATTTGTCAGATTGACCAACTCGGTATCCGTATTCACGGCCGTCTCATTCGACAGAGATTGCTGATAGTAGCTCTGTTGCGTGGTCGCCGTCGCGCTTGAAGACTTAATCGCGCTCGCGGCCTGTTGTGTGCCGGACAGAATAGCCGTCGCAATCCCGCCATAGGTCTGATTGCTGATTGTCAGCCCGGTGGCCGAGAAAGTATTGCTCAGTGTGTTTGTCGCGGCATTCACCGCCATGCCGGTAGAGGTGAAGGTATTGCCAACGGCTGTGGCAGAAGATGAATTAACGGCTAAAGAGCCATTCAGAATATTTGCATTGACTGTAAAGGTTGAAAGATCCGGCAGCCCGTTCCCTGCTGCCGATGCTGTAAACAAGCCCTGTGCCGCGTTTGTCGTGCCGCTATAGGTGTTCGAAAAACCTCCCACCGCCGTGCTGACAAACATATTCGCAAAATTCTGCAGCTGAGACTGTAATTTCGTTACGACTCCGACGCCGTTTCCAGATGTATTTGTTGTGGACAGAAAATCCGTTTGCGCTTGGATCTTGCCGCCTGTCAGCTGGCTTGTCACGTCAACGCCTGTGCTGCTTAGAACCGAAGATCCGCTGACGCTGAATGTCTGTGGGGCTCCGTCCAACAGCAAGACTCCCCCGGGGGTATATAAAGCGACCGTGCCATTGGGGCGTGGCATTGTTTGCACGCCCACAAGCCCTGCAACGTCGTTCACCAAGGTATCGCGCTGATCTTGCAGATCAACGGCGGGTTGGCCGCTTGATAAGGCCGTGCCAATCTGGCCGTTCAACGACTGAATTTGAGACAAATCTGTATTCAGCTGTTGAACCGATGATCCCAAATCCGACTGGGTTTGCGTTTGCAGGGAGGAAAGCTGAGTCCCGATCGTCGAAACCGTGCTCGAAAGATTTTGAGCTGCCGAAATCACAGTTTGTTGCACCGTCGTACTGTTGGGCGAGGTGGCAAACTGCATCCAAGCGGATTGGAACTTCGTCAGATTATCGGTAAGCGCAGGAGGATTGCTAGAAGAACCAAGAATTGACTGGACCTGCCCCATATAGCCGTTCTGGGTGTTGAGATACGAAGCGGATGAGGTCGCGCTATTGAGCGTTGCCGCCAGAACGCTATCATTCGCGCGGCTATAGCCTGAAACCTGAACACCTCCCATGGAAGGGCCATAGGAAATAGAGGACAGATTGGCCGTCTTGTCGGTGTATCCGGGCGTTTGCGTGTTCGAGATATTGCCCGAGATAAGCTGGGCAACGCTCGAACTTGTTTGTAACCCCGAAAGGGCGACGGAAAGAGCGCCGGAAAGCGACATGCCTGTCTCCTAGAGCAAGGGTTAAACGGCCTGAATGATTGTGGTGAGCATCTGGTTGATCGTCGAGATCGTTTTGGCGTTGGAGGAATAGACCTGTTGCGCCTGAATCATGTCCGCAAACTCTGTGGCGATATCCACATTTGAGGATTCTAATGACCCACTCGAGATCGTCCCCGTGCCGTTTGTGCTTGCCGGCGACAGGTTCGGGGTGCCCGAGGCGATGGTCGCCTGATACGCGCCGCCTGTGATGCGCTGTAGATTGTCCGGCGAGTTGAAGATGGCGATGGGGATTTGGTAGATTTGGCGCGCGCTTCCGTTCGAGTAATTGATTGAGACGATTCCGCTTTTGTCGATCGCGATATTGCTGAACGAGCCTTCGCCCAAGCCATTCTGTTGGAACGAGCTTACCGAGACCGCGCTGCTAGAGTTCGAAAACTGCGTCACGCCGCTTGCCGCATTATATTTGCCGAGATTGAGGTCAATGTTCTGTGTGCCCGCGCCAGGGAAGGTCAAATTAAAACTGACTCCGGCACTGGTGAGGCTGGAATCGACCGTGTATCCCGTGCCTGTCCCCAAAGAAGCCAGCGTGCCTGTGACACCCGTGCTGTTAAAAGTTACAGGAACAGTGGCCGTGTAGTCACTCGCCCCTAGTCCATTGGCGACATCAACGGCAACGCTCCACTGGTTGGTGCCGGATTTGGTCCATGTCAGGTTCATTTGGTGCGTATTGCCAAGCGCGTCGTAGACTTGAATGGTTGATGCTGAAGAGGTGAAACCGCCCGCCGTCGCATTCGCAGGCAGATTGGCTGCGTAAGTAACCTGCGATGTCGCGACAGGATTATTCAGCAAAGAGGAAATTTGGATGGGGCTTGCTGCAGACGCATTCACCGCCCCCGAAGCCGCGATAGGATAGCCAAGAAGATAGTAGCCAGACCCATTGACCATATAGCCGTCTTTGTTGAGCGTGAAGTCTCCTTGGCGCGTGAAGTAATTGCTTCCAAAAACGGTTGCGCCCGCCGCACTCTGCGTCGCGCTCATGACCGGGAAGAACCCTTGGCCTGAAATGGCCATATTGGTCGCGGTTGCGCTGGAGGCAATATTTCCCTGTACGTCATTTTGGTAGAAAGGCGAGGCGGTTACGCCACCCGGGCTGTTATTGGTTGCGCTTGAGGCTGTCACAAGGCTTTCGAAGCTTGTGCCGATTGATTTGAATCCGGTCGTTTGGGAATTGGATAAATCGTCCGATATGTTGCCCAAGGCGGCTGACTGCGCCCCAAGCCCCGACACGGACACGCCCAAAGCTGCAAAGAGTGATGACATCGGAAAAGCTCCCATCTAGGTGAAGATGGAAAGCAAGAAGCAAGGACCGTGCCAAGCTTGTTTAGTTAGGCGCGCCGGAGGAGAGAAACGACTCAACCGTCTGCCACAAAATTTCTAAATCTTCCGGATTGCTCAGCCGATGATCGCCGTTTTTGATCAAGGTCAGCGTTACATCTTCTTGCGCGACATGGGCGGCGAGTTGTGTGGCTATACCCCAAGGAACGTCTTGGTCGCGCATGCCGTGGATCAGGCGCAAAGGGCAGGGGACAGAAAGCGGGGCGGAAAGAACAAGATGTTGCCGCGCTTCTTCAAGAAAACGCAGTGTAAGCGGTCCGCGCCCCTCTGCGTTCGACAAAATGCCGTCTCGCATGAGCTGGGCGCGTTCATCTTCCGTCAAAGCCGCCCAAATAAGATTTTCTGTGAAATCCGGCGCAGCGGCCACACCTATCAATGCCTTGATTCGCGCGCTCCGCGCCTGAACCAGTTTCAGCCCGATCCAAGCGCCCATAGAGGAGCCGATGACAATTTGGGGCCCCGTCGTTAAACGGTCAAAGACCTCTAAAGCATCCGCCGCCCACGCGCCAATCGTGCCGTCCTCAAAACGTCCAGAGGATTGCCCGCATCCCCGATAATCGAAACGAAGAAAAGGAACGCCGTGCGCGGCGCATCGTGCAGCCAGAAAGCTGGCTTTGCTTCCCGCCATGTCAGAAGCGTAGCCCGAAAGAAACAGAACGCCCACTTTTCTTTCCGTATCCCCACTCTGACGTTGATAGGCGAGGTTCCTGTCGGCTAGAGTCAAAACATCAACCGCCATCTCTTATCCCCGCTTCACTCCAAGTTTTTTTCAAGATAACCACTCCCACCGTGTTTCTATGGGTTTGCCGAACAAGAGGAGACGTTCGGAGCCGATCCCGTCAGCGCACAGGCCGTGGCGTTGGCGAGGAGGGGGATGTTTGCGCCGATATCCGTGCCGTCCGTGGCGGCTCCTTTAAAGGGGCTTGTGGGCAACAGTTGATAATTTCCAGTGGCGTAATTTACAAAACCGACCGATGACAGGTTGGCAAAGTGATTTCCGGCGGGATAGCTAGCCGCCGATGGAATTGCCCCATTGACGATCATCACATTGTTGGTGAAGGTCCAATTCGAGACGTAAGCGTTCAAGGCAACGGTGCCCCCGCCCACATTACTTCCAAAGACGCCGTAGACTCCTAGAGAAACCATATTATTCGAAAACAGCAACCGATTGTCTTTTGCCGTCGGCACATCCATAGAAATCAGATCCGTATTTCCAACCCGCGAGCTATTAAACGCCGTGTTATGGGTAACTGAAAGATCCTGCACTCTATTTAAGATCTGAAAGCTCCTTCCAATCCCATCATATAGCCCGTCACGACTTAACCCTGTGATGTTCAGCAGATTATTTTGTATTAATTCCCGATAACCGAGCTGACTTACGTTAATATCGTCGGTACCCGCAATATTTATTCCCCCGGCAATATTTTGCAACACATTGTTCTGAAAGGTGACATCTTGCACGATCGACCATAGAGCCGTATTGTCTTGATTGCGCGGTGTAAAGACAACCGCAAAGCCGGGCTGATTGGCCCCCCAATGATTGGTCATCAGATTTCCTTGCACCAAGATTCGCTGCGCGTTCTTCAGCTCGAACAGATTTTTAACATCCCAAGCCGGTTTTGCCGACATCCACGCCAAGGGTTTGTTGATGTAGTTGTTTGTGACCGTTATGTCCGAAGGCACCTCATTGGGAATAGCCGGATCCGCGCCGCCGAACATCACATTCTCTCCGGCCGCTTCCAGATAATTATTACTGATCTTGAGTGGCCCAGGTGTATTGTAAGCCCACACGGCCTGCGTGTCTTGGCCTGTTGACATAAATTCGGATATATAAGAGTCAATCACTGCAACGCGGATTCCATTCATCGCAACGCCGCGCTTACTTCCCACGATCGGGTCCCCATGGATATAACACCGATCAATCGTGATATCGCTAGGCAGTTGAGTCAGCAATTTCTCTCCATTCCCAATCCTGAAAAGATCGTTCATGTATATCCCTGCCTTCGGAGTCGTCTCGATACCGACAAAACGGTAATGGCTTGCCTGAGGGACAGTCTCAATGCCGCTACCATTATTGCCATACGGGAAAACCAACTTCGCCATATGCACAGCGTCCGAAGGTGCCACACGATGGCCGGGCGCGGGGAGTTCGGCATAATCGCTTGACACAACATAAATCCAGCCACTGCCCGCTGTTTTTACCGGCAGCATAAAGTTGCCGCTGTAAATCGCGCCCGCTTGCAGCACCAGCGTATCGCCAAGACTGGCGTTATTAATCGCTGTCTGCAGGTTCTTCCCGTTAACCACGGGGTCGCTGCCCGTCGGAACGGAGGTCACCTTACCGGCCGGTGGCGCATACGTCGTATCCACGTAAGCCTTTGGCAATAAAGGCGGTTGTGGAAGTACTGCCGCAACCGAGACCATCACGGTTCGCGTTGTCGGGCCTCCTACGCCGGCGCAAACCAACGTATAACTCGCAGAGCCTCCGCCCATCGCCGGAACCGTATAGGTTCCAGAGGCCGCGCGCGCACCCGTCCAACCGCCCGAAGCCGTACAGCTCGTCGCGTTGCTAGATGACCATGAAAGTACAGAATTCGCGCCACTCGCAACGGTTGCCGGAGTCGCGCTAAACGTCACTGTTGGGGCAGGCGCCACCGTCACCGCCGCCGATCGAGTCACCGTCCCACCCGGGCCGGTGCAAGCCAGAGTATAGGTCTGCGATGCACTTAAAGCCGGAGTCTTGTAACTTCCAGAAACTGCAAGAGTCCCCGTCCAACCGCCCGAGGCGGCGCAGCTCGTCGCATGACTGGATGACCATGAAAGTACCGCACTCGCGCCACTCGCAACGGTTGCCGGACTCGCACTA